>NZ_JAMYSZ010000001.1:170000-592383 GCF_040322215.1 Mesorhizobium sp. M0184 | reverse complement strand
AGGACCCATCACCTTCCGACACGGATTGCAGCACTTCCTGTCCATCGCCCATGGATGGGCGCTTCGAAATGTGTGAATCGCCTAGCACAAGACGAGGGGAGAAGGGGGGCTGGTCACACCGTCAGTGCCTCTACTGCGCGCATGACGCCGCGCAGTTCGGCGAGGCCCTTCAGGCGGCCGATGCAGGAATAACCGGGGTTCACCTTCTTGCCGATGTCGTCGACGATGGCGTGGCCATGGTCCGGACGCATCGGCACCTGCCAGTCCGCCCTGCCTGCCGCCTTGCGCCGCCGCTCTTCGCCAATCAGCGCCGACACGACCGCCACCATGTCGGTGTCGCCGTCGAGGTGCTCGGCTTCGTGGAAAGAGCCGTCTGGCTCCTTGGTGACGTTGCGCAGATGGGCGAAATGGATGTTTTCGGCGAAGGCCTTTGCCATTGCCGGCAGATCGTTCTGCGCGCCCGCGCCATAGGAGCCGGTGCACAGTGTCAGCCCGTTTGCCGGCGAAGCGACGGCGTCGAGCAGCGCGCGGGCATCGGCTGCCTTGGAAACGATTCGCGGCAGGCCGAACAGCGAAAAAGGCGGATCGTCGGGGTGGATCGCCATCCTGAGGCCGGCCTCTTCGGCCACCGGCACGATCTCGCGCAGGAAGGCAAACAGGTTTTCGCGCAGGCCTTCGGTGGAGACGTCCTTGTAGAGGTCGAGGGCGCGGCGGAAGCTTGCCCGATCGAAGATGAATTCGCGCGCCGGGACCCAGCCGATCAGGTTGCGCTCCAGCCTTGCCTTGTCGCTGTCGCTCATCCCTTGCAGTCGCACACGCGCGGCCTCGACGCGGGCCGGTGGGTGATCGGCCTCCGCCCCTTCTCGCTCAAGGATGAAGACGTCATAGGCGCAGAGCTCGACGACATCGAAGCGCAGCGCCGTGCCGCCATGCGGCATCGGGTAATCGAGGTCCGTCCGCGTCCAGTCGGTGATCGCCATGAAATTATAGCAGACGGTGTTGATACCGGCGGCGGCGACGGCGCGGATCGAGGCCTTGTAATTGTCGATCAGGCTGCGCCAGTCGCCGCTGCGGGTCTTGATGTCCTCGTGCACGACGATGCTCTCGACCACGTCCCAGGTCAGCCCTGCTGCCTCGATCTCGGCCTTGCGCCTGGCGATCTCGTCTGCCGGCCAGGCGCGGCCGTCGTTGAGGTGGTGCAGCGCGCTGACGATGCCGACGGCGCCGGCCTGACGGACATGGGCAAGCGTCACCGGATCGTCTGGCCCGAACCAGCGCCAGGTCTGTCTCATGGCTTCTCACTCCCTATGCCAAGCGCCGCGAAGGCAGCGGCAGGTCCGCCCCGCCGCAGGCGCTCGAGATGGGCTGCCGTCAGATCGATCAGTGTCATGCGGTGGGAATGGTCCTTGGCGAAGCCGGCGAGATCGAATATCGCTGTCACCGTTTCATCAGCCGGCCGGCTGCCGAGCGCCGTAAGCCGAGTGTCGATCGGATCGGTAAAATGGGCTTCCGGCAAGGTTTTGCCGCGCGCCTCGCAAGCGGCGATCCAGGCCGCCACCACCAGCATGAGATGCGCGGGCGGGTCGCCGGCGCCCAGTCGATCGAGGGCCGAGGCGACGATGCGCTGCGGCAGCTTCTGGCTGCCGTCATTGGCGATCTGCGCCGTGCGATGGGCGAGCGCGGTGTTCGAATAGCGTTCGGCGAGCTGGGCCGTGTAGCCGGCCGTATCGAGCCCGGCGTCCTGCGGCAGCGTCGGGATGGCCTCGGCCCATAGTCCGTCGACGAATTGCCGGATCGCCGGATTGGCAAAGGCGCGGTCGACCGTGTCGTAGCCGCTGAGCAGGCCGAGATAGGCGATTGCCGAATGCGAGCCGTTGAGCAGCCGCAGCTTCATGTCCTCGAAGGGCCCGACGTCGCCGACCATGGTGACGCCGAACTTTTCCCAGGCCGGCCTGCCAGCCGGGAAATCGTCTTCGACCACCCATTGGCAGAACGGCTCGGTCATCACCGGCCAGGCATCCTCGACGCCGAGCTCGACGGCGATACGCGCTCGGTCGGCGTCGGTGGTCGCCGGCACGATGCGGTCGACCATGCTCGACGGAAACGCGACGCCGTCGGCAATGTGTGCGGCGAGCCTGGCATCGCCTGAAGCGGCGAGCCTGGCATCGCCTGAAGTGGCGAGCCTGGCATCGCCTGAAGTGGCGAGCCTGGCATCACGCAGTGCGGCGAATTCGACCAGCAGGCGGTGCAGCGTGGCGCCATTGGCCGGAAGGTTGTCGCAGCAGAGCACGGTGAAAGGCTGGATGCCGGCGGCACGGCGGCGCGACAGCGCCTCGGTCAGGAAACCATGCGCCGTCCGTGGCATTTGCGGGTTGGCCAGATCATGGACGATCTCGGGGTGGGTATTGTCCAGGCCGCCGCCGGCTGCCCTCAAATAGGCCTTTTCGGTGATCGTCAGCGTGACGATGCGGGTGCGCGGATCGGTCAGGGCGGCGAGCACCGCAGCCGGATCTTCCGGCGCCACCAGCAGCGACAGGATCGAGCCGACGACGCGCAGCTCTTCGCCGATGCTGCTCCTGATCGCCAGCGTGTAGAGCCCATCCTGCGGCGCCAGTGCGTCGCGCGTGTCTGGACTGCGCAAGGACACGCCGACAATGCCCCAGTCCGCCTCTCCCGCCGCCAGGCAGTCGTCGACATAGGCCGCCTGGTGGGCGCGGTGGAAGGCACCGACGCCGAGATGGACGATGCCAGGTGCGACGCCGCCGCGGGCGTAGCGCGGGGCCGCGACCGAAGCCGGCAGTGCCTTCAGCGTGCTGTTGGAAAGGCGTCTATTGGTCATTGCGCCACGTGTCTGATCGAGATTGTTGGGTCACTGCTGGCAGGCGGCGTAACACCCGATGCCGTCACGCACAATGGGCAATGGCCGACGAAAAGTCATCATACAACAACCAAGTTTTTGTATGTTGACATTATTTCTTTCCAACCGTACCGATGTCCGGATTGGGAGGATTTGCGTGGCCGCATTGACGGATCCGGACTTGCTGTTTGCCGCCGAGGCCCGCCCGCGTTCGCTGGCCCGCGATCTCTATGCCGCGGTCAAGGACCTGCCGATCGTCAGCCCGCACGGCCACACCGATCCGCGCTGGTATGCGCTCAACGAGGCGTTTCCCGATCCGGCGCAGTTGCTGATCGTGCCGGACCACTACATTTTCCGCATGCTGTTCAGCCAGGGCGTTCGGCTTGAGGAGCTTGGTGTGCCGACGCTTGACGGCTCGCCGGTGGAAACCGACGGCAGAACGATCTGGCGGTGCTTCGCCGAGCATTATTACCTGTTCCGCGGCACGCCGACCCGGCTGTGGTTCGACCATGTGCTTGCCCATCTGTTCGGCATCGACGAGCCGCTGACGGCCGCAACCGCCGACCGCCATTACGATATGATCTCGACCTTGCTGCAGTGGGAGAATTTTCGCCCGCGAGCGCTGTTCGAGCGCTTCAATATTGAAGTCATCGCAACGACCGAAGGCGCGCTCGACGATCTCAGATGGCACCAGATGATCCGCGACAGCGGCTGGGAGGGCCGCGTCGTCACCGCCTATCGGCCGGATGCGATCGTCGATCCCGACTTCGAAGGGTTCTCGGCCAATCTCGACCGGCTTGGCGAGATCACCGGCTGCGATACCGGCAATTGGGCCGGCTATCTCGATGCGCATCGCCAGCGGCGCGCCTTCTTCAAGAGCTTTGGCGCGACTTCCTCCGATCACGGCCATCCGACGGCCGAAACCGCCAATCTCTCGGATGCCGCCGCGCAGGAGCTGTTCAACCGCATCCGCCGGGGCTCGGACGACGAGCGCGAGCGAAAGCTGTTCCGCGCCCAGATGCTGACCGAGATGGCCAAGATGAGCCGCGACGACGGGCTGGTCCTGCAGATCCATCCCGGCTCCTGGCGCAATCATTCGCCTTCTATCTTTCACAGGTTCGGCAGGGACAAAGGCTTCGATATTCCGACCCGAACCGACTATGTGACGGCGCTGAAGCCGCTGCTCGACTGCGTCGGGCTGGAGCGCGACCTCACCATCATCCTCTTCACGCTCGACGAGACCAGCTATGCGCGCGAGCTGGCGCCGCTCGCCGGCGTCTACCCGGCATTGAAGCTCGGGCCGGCCTGGTGGTTCCACGACAGCCCCGAAGGCATGCGCCGGTTCCGTGAGATGACCACCGAAACCGCCGGTTTCTACAACACCGTCGGTTTCAACGACGACACCCGCGCCTTTCCATCCATACCGGCCCGCCATGATGTGGCGCGCCGGGTCGATTGCGCTTTTCTGGCGCGTCTCGTCGCCGAGCATCGGCTCGGCGAAGACGAGGCGCACGAGCTGGCGCAGGAACTTGCCTATACGCTCGCGAAAAAGGCGTACCGGCTCTAACGGCGCTTGCCGCCATCGTCCAAACGGGAGGAAACCAATGCTGCATTTTTCAAGACTGGCGGGAGCTACGCTACTTGCCGCCGCACTGCTGGCCGGATCGGCAAGCGCCAAGACGGTCCTGCGCTCGTCCGACACCCACCCGGACGGCTATCCGACGGTCGAGGCGGTCAAATATTTCGGCGAGCTGGTGAAGGAGCGCACGGCCGGCCGCTATGTGGTCGAGATCTATCCTTCCGCGCAACTCGGCGAGGAAAAGGACACGATCGAGCAGGTGCGCACCGGCGTGATCGATCTCAACCGCGTCTCGATGGCGCCGTTCAACGGGCTCATCCCGGAGACCACCGTGCCCTCGCTGCCCTACATCTTCCGTTCGGAAGAGCATATGCACAAGGTCATGGACGGGGCGATCGGCGACCAGATCGCGGCGGCGTTCGACCAGGTCGGGCTGGTGCTGCTCGCCTTTTACGACGGCGGCTCGCGCTCCTTCTACAATTCGAAGAAGCCGATCAACACCGTGGCCGACATGGCCGGCATGAAGTTCCGCGTCATCCAGTCCGACATCTTCGTCGACATGGTGGCGGCACTCGGCGCCAATGCGACGCCGATGCCGTATGGCGAGGTGTATTCGGCGATCGAGACCGGGGTGATCGACGGCGCGGAGAACAATTTTCCGAGCTACGACACCGCCAAGCATGCGGAAGTCGCCAAGTACTATTCACTCGACGAGCACACGATGGTGCCGGAAGCCTTCGTCATGGCGAAGTCGAGCTGGGACAAGCTGACGCCGGAAGACCAGGCGATCTTCAAGGCGGCCGCCAAGGAAAGCGTCGCCAAGCAGCGCGAGCTGTGGACCGCCAAGGTCAAGGAATCGCGCGCCAAGGTCGAGGCGGCCGGTTCGCAGATCACGACGCCGGACAAGCAGCCCTTCATCGACGCGATGGGGCCGGTCTACGAGAAGCACGTCAAGGACGGCAAGCTGAAGGCCATGGTCGAAGCCATCAAGGCCGTGCAGTGATCAAGCGGCGGCGCGGACATTCCGTGCCGCCATCCTCCTGGGGAGAAAACCGGTGACTTCCAGCCCAAAACCAACACCGCTCCTGTCCGGCGTCGCGCAAGTGATGTCGCGCGTCAGCACGGCGGCGCTGTCGATCGCCGGCATCGGGCTGGTGCTGATGACCGCCTTCGTCGCCTGGCAGGTGTTCGGCCGCTATGTTCTGAACCGCTCGCCGAGCTGGACCGAGCCCGGCTCGGTGATGCTGATGAGCTGGTTCATTTTCCTCGGCGCTGCCGTCGGTGTGCGCGAGAACTACCATCTTGGCTTCGACGTACTGCTCTACGTGCTGCCGAAAGGCGGCAAGCGCTGGCTGCGGATGATTTCGGATCTTGTCGCGCTCGCCTTCGGCATCGGCATGATCTGGTATGGCAGCCAGCTGGTCGCATTGACCTGGGGCTCCGTCTTGCCGTCACTCGGCATATCGGGGGGCTGGGACTATGTCCCGCTTGTCGCGGGAGGCGCGCTCATCGTGCTCTTCACGCTGGAGCGCATCGTGCTTCGCCTCTCCGGCGCGCCGATCGACGATGCCCTCGATGAACTGCCGCCGGCCGAAGTCGCGGCCGAACTCGACACCGCCAACGTGAAGGTCTGACGCCATGGAACTGTGGATTCTCTTCGGCGTCTTCACCCTGCTGATGCTTATCGGCACGCCGATCGCTTTCTGCCTGGGCGTCGCAAGCCTCGCCACCGTCCTCTATATGGGCCTGCCGCCGCTCATCGTGTTCCAGCGCCTGAATTCCGGCATGAGCGTCTTTTCGCTGCTGGCCATTCCGTTTTTCATCTACGCCGGCGACTTGATGGTGCGCGGCGGCATCGCCAGCAAGATCGTTGCCTTCGCTGGCTCGCTCGTCGGCCATTTGCGCGGCGGCCTCGGTCAGGTCAACATTGCAACCGCTACACTGTTCGGCGGCATTTCCGGCTCAGCGGTTGCGGAGGCAGCGGCGGTAGGCGGCCTGATGATCCCGCAGATGAAGGCGCGTGGATATGGAGCGGACTACGCCGTCAACGTCACGTCGATGGCGGCACTGATCGCGCTGCTGCTGCCGCCGTCGCACAACATGATCATCTACTCGATCTCGGCAGGCGGAAAGATCTCCATCGCCGATCTGTTCACGGCCGGTATCATCCCGGGCCTGCTACTGGCCCTGTCGCTGATGGTCACCGCCTATATCGTGGCGCGCTCCCGCGGCTATCCGACCGAGGCGTTTCCGGGCTTCACCGCGGTCGCGCATCTTTTCGCCGTCGCCGTGCCCGGCCTGCTGCTGATCGCGATCATCTTCGGCGGCGTGCGATCGGGCGTCTTCACCGCCACCGAGAGTTCCTGTATCGCCGTCATCTATGCGCTGCTCGTGACCGTCTTCGTTTACCGGCAGATGACCTGGGAAGGGTTCGTTCATGCCACCCATGGGGCCGTGCGCACCACGGCCATGGTGCTGCTCATCATCGGCATGGCGGCGGCGTTCTCGTGGCTGATGGCCTTCCTGAAAGTGCCGGCAGCGTTGATCGCCTCCATGAACGCGATCTCGGACGATCCGCTGGTTGTGCTTCTCCTGCTCAACCTCTTGATGCTGTTCCTCGGCACGTTCATGGACATGGGGCCGACGATCATCATTTGCACGCCTATCTTCCTGCCCGTGGCGCAGGCCTACGGCGTCGATCCGGTGCATTTCGGCGTCATCATGATCCTCAATTTCGGCATTGGGCTGAACACGCCGCCGGTGGGCGCAGTGCAGTTCGTGGCGTGTGCCGTGGGCAAGATATCCGTCTGGGAATCGATGCGCTCGATCTGGCCATTCTATGGCGCAGGCCTCGTGGTGCTGGCGCTCGTCACTTACATTCCGGCCATTTCGCTATGGCTGCCGAGCGTCTTCAAATAGGGGGTGCGACATGGCATCGGACACTGCCGTCGGGCTCCGCGTCGAACGAAGACCGAAGCTTTCGGAAACCGTCGTCGCGGCGATCCGCAAGCAGCTGCAGGCGGGCGAGATCCAGCCTGGGCAAAAGCTGCCGACCGAGGGCCAGCTGACGGAAACCTTCGGGGTCAGCCGCACCGTGATACGCGAGGCGCTGGCCAAGCTTGCCGCGGACGGCCTGGTCGAGCCGCGCCAAGGCGCCGGCGTTTTCGTCACCGAGCATATCTCGACAGCGTTCGGTGCTCTGGCAGCGGAGATGGGCAGCAAGGATTCGATTGCCCTCAACGTGCTCGAAGTCAGGTTGGCGATCGAGATCGAATCCGCCGGGCTCGCCGCCATCCGGCGCAACGCCGCGCAGGAAGCGGCAATCCAGGAAGCCTTCTTCGAGTTCGAACGGCTGCTCCTCAACAGCGAGCCGACGGGACCGGCCGACCTTGCCTTCCACCGCGCAATCGCCAGCGCCACCAACAATCCGTTCTATGTCGAGATGCTCGACGTGCTCGGCCGGCGCGCCATTCCTTGCGATGTGACCTCGCCCTGGTCGACCGAGTTCGCACAGTCCGACGCCTACCAGCGCGGCCTGCAGCGCGAACACCTGATGATCCTCAACGCCATCTCGGCAGGCGATGCAGAAGCGGCGCGGGAGGCGATGCGCGGGCATCTCGGTGCCAGCCAGCAGCGCTATCGCGAGCGCCTGCACGCGCGCCAGGTTTTTTATGCCGACTCGGTCAAGGCCGCGGCAACTGAATAAGCAATTGAGGCAGCCCCATGGGACAGCAATGAATCACACTGACAAGCATACGGATTTCACCTCCCGCTTCGCCATCGATCCTGTTTCTGCCGCGGCGATGGGCACGGACGAGCTGCGACACAATTTCCTGATCGAGGACTTGTTCCAGCCCGGCCGCATCAGCCTGACCTACACCCATTACGACCGCATGATCGTCGGCGGCGCCATGCCCGCCGGCGCACCGCTGCCGCTGCAGGCGATCAAGCCGACCGGGACCAAGAATTTTCTCGACCGCCGTGAGATGATCATCGTCAACATCGCCGGTGCAGGCGTCGTGAAAGCCGGCGGCCAATCCTACGAGCTGCAGGCGCGCGACATGCTCTATCTCGGCATGGGCACCGATGAGGTGTCGTTCGCTGCGACCAATCCGGCTGAGCCGGCTAAGTTCTACCTGCTCAGCGCGCCGGCGCATCAGGGCCACCCCAACCGGCTGATCCGCATCGGCGATGCCAAGCGGCTCGATCTCGGCAGCCAGGCAACCTCCAACGAGCGCTCGATCTTCCAGTTCATCCATGCCGATGGCGTAAAGACCTGTCAGCTTGTCGTCGGCATGACGCAGCTTGCCCCCGGTTCGGTCTGGAACACCATGCCATGCCATGTGCATGACCGGCGCATGGAAGCCTATCTCTATTTCGACCTGCCGGAGGCGGCGCGGGTGTTTCACTTCATGGGCGAACCGGACGAAACGCGCCATCTCGTCATGCGCAACGAGGAGGCGGTGCTGTCGCCGGGATGGTCGATCCATTCGGGCGCCGGCACCTCGAACTACGCCTTCATCTGGGCGATGGCCGGCGACAATGTCGACTATACCGATGTCGACCTGGTGGCGATGGAGGAGCTCAAGTGAGCGACCTCTCTGCGTTCAGCCTTGCCGGCAAGCGCATCCTCGTTACCGGCGCCAATACCGGCATCGGCCAGGGCATCGCCGTGTCGATCGCCCGCGCCGGTGGCGCGGTGGTCGGCGTCGGCCGGTCGGCGATGGACGAGACGGCGGAGAGGATTGAAGCGGCCGGCGGGCGCTTCGAGGCGGTCCGCTGCGACCTTGGCGACGATGCCGCCGCCCAGGCGATGCTTGACCGCGTCTGGGACGACACCGGGCCGCTCGACGGCCTGGTCAACAATGCGGGCATCATCCGGCGTGCCGATGCGGTCGACCTCACCGAAGCCGACTGGGATGACGTCATCGGCGTCAATCTGAAGACGGTGTTCTTCCTCAGCCAGAGTTTTGCCAGGCGCGTGCTTGCCGAATCTGGACGGCGCGGCAAGATCGTCAACATAGCTTCGGTGCTGAGTTTCCAGGGCGGCATCCGCGTCGCCTCCTACACCGCCTCCAAACATGGCGTGCTCGGCATCACACGGCTGCTGGCGTGCGAATGGGCGGCAAAGGGGATCAACGTCAACGGCATTGCGCCGGGCTATATCGAGACCAACAACACCGAGGCGCTGCGCACCGATCCCGACCGCAGCGCTTCGATCCTGGCGCGCATTCCGGCCGGCCGCTGGGGCGCGCCGGAAGACATCGGCGACGCAGCCGTCTTCCTGCTGGCGCCAGCGTCCAACTACATGCACGGCGCGGTGGTGCCGGTGGACGGCGGCTGGCTGGCACGATGAACAACAAAAGGTGAGAGTTTGGCGATGACCGGAACCAAAATCTTCTCGCATGCCGGCGAGGCTGCGTGGACGCCGACGCCGGATGGCAACCGCAGGCGCGTGCTCCTGCACACCGATGAACTGATGATGGTCGAATTCGGTTTCGACAAGGGTGGTGTCGGTGCATTGCACTCGCACCCGCATGTCCAGGCGAGCTACGTCGCCGAAGGTCGCTTCGAAGTCACCATCGACGGCAGGACCGAGGTCCTGGAAACCGGCAGCAGCTTCATCGTTCCTTCCAACCTTGTCCATGGCGTCAAGGCGCTGCAGGCGGGACGGCTGGTCGACAGCTTCACGCCACACCGCGCCGATTTCCTCGACTGAGCTGCGGGCCCGAAGATCAGGCAGCCGGTTCTCAGAAAAAAACCCGCGCCTCCGGAGAGACGCGGGCGTGTTGCCTGGGCGCTTGTGGCGCCGCGGTACTCAAAACATCACCGCAGAACCTGAACCTGCCGAATGATAGTGAAGATAGGATTAACCGCTCCGAGGCGGTGCGATATTCACAGCCAAAGCGAATAGGGGCTGGAACGACGGCCTCATATCGGCCAATGAGAGAGAAGTTCGCCTCAGGCGGTGCCGCGGACAGGACCAGAGGGGTCGATAAATGTTCGAATCTGCTGTCCAGGCAATCACCTGGCGATTCGCCGGGGAATTTCGGCAGGTCGTATCCCCGAAAGTTCTGTAATGCAGGTAGCAGCGAGCATCCCGGCAGAGGATTCCAAGCGGCGCGTCCTGAAGGATGTATTCGGCTTCGATGATTTTCGTCTCGGCCAGGCGGCCGTGATGGAGGCGCTGCTGGCCGGGCATCATGTGCTGGCTGTCATGCCGACCGGCGCCGGCAAATCGCTCTGCTACCAGGTCCCGGCGCTGGTGCTGGGCGGGCTCACCATTGTCGTTTCGCCGCTGGTGGCCCTGATGCAGGATCAGGTCGCCGCATTGCGCCTTGCCGGCGTGGCGGCCGATACGATCAATTCCTCGCTCGACCGCGATGCCAATGTCGCTGCATGGCGCCGTGTCGCGGCAGGCCAGACGCGCCTGCTCTATCTTGCACCGGAGCGGCTAATGACGGTGCGAATGCTCGAGGCGTTGACCAAGCTCGATGTCCGGCTGATCGCCATCGACGAGGCACATTGCATCTCGCAATGGGGACCGGCGTTCCGGCGCGAATACGAAGAATTGTCGAGACTACGTGATATCTTCCCGAAAGTGCCGATCATTGCGCTGACGGCGACGGCGGACGAGACGACGCGCACCGACATTGCCGCGCAACTGTTCGACGGGCGCGTCGATACCGTGGTGCTCGGCTTCGACCGGCCGAATATCAAGCTAAGCATTGAGCCCAAGCAGGACAGCAAGCGCCAATTGCTCGGCTTCGTGCAGCGCCATGCGGGCCGCAGCGGGATCGTCTATTGCCTGTCGCGCAAAAAGACCGAAGAGATGGCGGCGTTCCTCGAGCGCAACGGCGTGCGCGCGCTCGCCTATCATGCCGGCATGAGCAAGGACGCGCGTGAAGCGAATCAAAACGCTTTCATGACCTTGTCCGGCGTGGTGATGGTGGCGACCATCGCCTTCGGCATGGGGATCGACAAGCCGGACGTCGCCTATGTCTTCCACACCGACCTGCCGGGCAGCTTGGAGGCCTATTATCAGGAAATCGGGCGGGCGGGCCGCGACGGGCGGGCGGCCGAGGCACATATGCTGTTCGGTCTCGGCGATATACGCATGCGCCGGCTTTTCATCGAAGACGAGGATGCGCCAGCTGAGCACAAAAGGCGCGCGCATGGCCGACTCGATACGCTGATCGGTTATTGCGAGACGACGCAGTGCCGCCGTCAGATCCTGCTTGGCTATTTCGGCGAAAGTGCTTCGCCTTGCGGCAATTGCGACAACTGCCTCGACCAGGCGCCGCATGCGGATGGCGAGGCGGAGGCGCGGATCATCCTGGCGGCGATCGCACAGACCGGCGAGCGCTTCGGCGTCGCCCATGTCGTCGATGTGCTGCTCGGCCATGAGACCGAGAAGGTCCTGGACAGGAACCACCACAGGCTTGCCAGCTTCGGCACCGGTGTGGCGCATAAAAGGAGTTTCTTGCTGTCGCTGCTCCGCCAACTCGTCGCGGGAGGGTTCCTGACATTGGACTCAGCCGGCCATGGCGGCCTCGCCATTGCCGAGAAGGGCCGTGCGCTGGCTCGGGGCGAGGCTTCATTCCGGTATCGCGTGGACGCGCGCCAGTCATCGCGAGGCAAGATACGTCCTGAGGATACCGCAGCAGGCACGGAAGGTCTGGATTCGGCGCTGCTGGCCGCGCTCAAGGCTGTACGGCTGCGTCTTGCCCGGGAACGCCAGGTGCCGGCCTTCGTGATCTTTTCGGATCGTACACTGATCGATATGGCCGAACGCTGCCCGCGTGATCTGGACGCCTTCGCCGCGGTCAACGGCGTCGGCGCCGCCAAGCTCAAGGATTTCGGCGAGATATTCCTCGGCGCGATCGCTGCGCATCAGTCCGGTTAGTCTTAGGGCCCTGGAGCCGCCGCCTGGTGCAGTTGAAGAACTACGGCTTGCCAATCTGGCCAGCCATCCAGCAGTGTAACAATAAGCTGTGCGCACAGCTCCTCGGTTGACCGAAGGGTGGCGGCCCGGGCGTTCCAACCGTCCGCTGACTTGGGCTCTTTGAGTGAGCCCGTATGGACGGCTGCAGACCGAAGCTTGTAGGCATCTCGAACTAAACTAAATATCCGCGAACGATCGGCAGCGTCACGCCCCAACAACCAAGCGGCACGCTGAGCAATCTTGAAGGTAATCTCGCTGTTGTCGCCGCTGCCGTCGTGCATCAACAGCATCTCCAGGCAAACGCCAAGATCTGTCACCTTCTCGACCTGATCGGATCGACCCCGGGCCGATGCAAGTCGCTCAATGGCTCGAACTATTACCGGTTCAGAAGGTCTAGCCATCGCCTTCATTACAGCGGCTACCTGCGCCACGCGTTCTATGCCCAAGGTAACGGTTGGCTTAACACCTGAGCCTACGGATACCATGCTGCCACCTGTCATGTGGGGCCATCCAGAATCGTCGAAGTAGACATAGCGAGCATCCAGCCCAGGTGCTGCGCCGCCACCTACGATCAGTCCCTGAATTGCCCTCTTGATCAGTATTTCGGCAGGGTCTTCCGGTGAGGTTAGAAAGTCGGACGGCGGGCCATCGAAGATCACTCTGCGATCCACGTCGCGAACAACAATCGCAGCCGTCGGACGCTCCGTAAAAAGAAGCTGACGATCGTCAAGCGAGGCAAAGGCCCAAAACCAGGCGTCGGTCTTGGCCAGAGCCTCCGCAGGTTCAATGGTGAGGCCGGCACCGAGATCGATTACGCTTTCGAGTCGTAGGCCTAGTACAGCCTGAACGGTGACAACCGTAGATTGCTTCGTTTGAGCAATCCGCCTGAGGCTAAATGCAATTTCGTCCGCATTAGCCCCATGTATAGCACGATCAACCAGATAAATGCTCGTCGCGTCATGGGAGAAGCCACCAGCTCTATTCAATCCTACGAAGTGCATTCCCTCTAGTGCAGCGACGTCGGGAATTGCCATCAGTTTAGCCCTTACGGGGCCAACTAGCGCCTCGGGTATATGGGCCCAACTGGCGCGTCCATCGTTGGGCGCCGATAGCACGATGGGAGATGCCTTTTTAGCCGCCGTTTCGATTGTGCGGGCAAGCTCTTCGTATGCCGAATCGAGTTCTTCATCAGTCATCTGGAGACCTTAATCATAAAGCGCGGCTGGGCATCTCTTGGAAGCTCAGACACATTCAAAGATGCAGCCACAGGTGTATCCTGCGCCTCAATCAGGCCGTTGTCGTTTTCCTCGGTTTGGCCGTGTCGCCGAGACCGAAGCCGTGACTGTGAGGTGACCGAATTCATGGAGCCTTCGAGCCTCGGCTCAATGCCGCGTGCTGTGACATCGATTCTGCCTTCGCCTCGCAGGCTCTCACTCCGGCGCCGCAATCAGCATCTGCTTCGTCTCACCGCTGCAATCGCAGCCTCCTGCTGCCGCAAGCGCTCGATCTTCGCACTCTGGCGGGCAGCCACGGTCGAGGCGACACGCTGCCCTCCCAGCAGCCAGCCCGGAATGTTGGTGTGGACGACTTTGCCACGAGCGATGGCTGTCGCCGACATTTCGTCGGCGACAGCGCCGATCGCCACGTTGAGCTCGACGCAACTCATCTTGTCGTATTTCGCAGCATCAAAGGATGCCGGCAAAGGCGATGCGCAACTTCCGACAAACATGAGGCTGCATATCAGAGGCGTGGACGTGGAGATCGCCTTCATTCCCTTATCAAGCACATTGATGCCGGACGGGCGGATTTTCGGAGGGTTCTCGATCTAGGGCCGCGAAGCACTCGCGAGGTTCCGCGTAACTGAAGCATGTGACCTCTACAATACTCTGTGCTGACCGACCTGTTTGTCTTCAAAGAATTCCGAGAGAGCCGCTGCCGTCTTGTCGGGGTGCTCTTCCGGGAAAAGTGCCCGCCTTGGACAGCGCATCCTGCCACTCTGTCGGCCCATTTCCTCCAGATGGCCAGCGGCCCGCCTTCTTGCGCATACCAGTTCTCCAGGGCGCCTTCGCCACTCCATAGCGCCAGTAGCGGACAGTCGATGCGACGACCGTTTGCGCGGTCCAGCGCGTCATGTTCACGATCGATCGTCGCAGCGGCGCGATACTCTTCGCAGATGGCATGAATATGCGCGGGATCGCGAAGCGCATCAACATAGGCGTTCCTGACCTCTTTGGAGACCATTTTCGCCGACGATCCCCAGTGCGTAATTGCATCGTCGACGACAGCATCGGGAGCCGCGCCGATCAGACGCTCCGGCAGGGGCTCCGGCTGCGCAAGAAGGCTCCAGGGCCAGAAGCCGAGCGCCAGTCTGGCATCCGCCCAATCCCACGTTGCGGCGGTGGGGATGATGTCGAGGACGGCGATTTTGAGCACTTTGTCGGGATGGTCGAGCGCCAGGCGATAGGTAACCCGCCCGCCGCGATCATGCCCGGCAACCATGAACCGCTCAAACCCCAGCTGCTTCATGGCCTGAACCATGTCGCCGGCCATGGCGCGTTTGGCGTATGGGCTATGATCGGCAGAGGAAATCGGACATCCGCTTTGCCCATAGCCTCGAAGGTCGGCGGCGACCACCGTGAAGCGGAGCGCCAAGGCTGCGGCGATATCCCTCCACATCAGATGCGTTTCTGGAAAACCGTGAAGAAGCAGCAGCGGCGGACCGGTGCCTCCGACCCTTGCGAAAATCGTCGTATCGTCCAGTCGTAGGCTGGTGGCTCTGAACCCTGCAAACACCGTCAGCTTCCTCCGCGCCCTTAGGAAAGCTCCCTAAGGGCGCTAACGGCCGCCTGGGGCGAAAAACCCGGCCGCGATGGCCAGGGTTCAAGCCGGCCAGTTGCTAGAATCGAAACCAGACCCAGACGCGCCTGCGGAAGCACCGCCTGCGCCGATAGCCATTTCGCCAGTAAACGCGACAGACCCTTCTCCAAGCGCGCCGGCGGCGCCGGCGCGGCCGGTGCCACCGGCGATGATAGACTGGTTGCAACTCTGCTTGAGTTTCGTCGTCGTCGAAGGTCTCGACATCCGGCGCCTCGAGTTCATCGAGAATGCCGCTTCTGGCAGTTGGAACGCCGGCCACTGCGTTGATTGGCCGAACTGTGCTTGCAAGGGCCGCGGCCCCGGCAATGCCAAACATTCCTGTCAAAAATAGTCGCCGATCCATGGAAACCTCCCAGTCTTCAACCAGCGATAGAACAAGCTAACGATGGGGAGATAGCGCAGTCGGTGCAAACGCCTAGTGCCGCACGGCGATTGGCGGTGGTCCGGTCGGCCGGAGGGTGTTGCCTCGTCCTCGAAGTGGGATGGCTACCTCGATCGACAAACACCCGGAGTTTTCTGAATGGATGGCGGGCCGAAAACAATGAAGATCGAATGATGTCTACGCCATAGCCACGCAATTTCACGCTACTCGCGTTGCAAGGAGGCTTGACTGCCATCCTACCAGAAGGTAGGTAGAAGCATGAGCAACTTGTCTACCACCTCTGATGACATCCTGGCTTGTGCACGTTCACTGATCGTCGCTGGCGGCTACAA
The DNA here is from genome assembly GCF_040322215.1 of Mesorhizobium sp. M0184. Classification (NCBI taxonomy): domain Bacteria; kingdom Pseudomonadati; phylum Pseudomonadota; class Alphaproteobacteria; order Hyphomicrobiales; family Phyllobacteriaceae; genus Mesorhizobium; species Mesorhizobium sp. M0184. The sequence continues at coordinate 576,411 of NZ_JAMYSZ010000001.1, read as the reverse complement.
CGGTTTCAGTTATGCCGACATTGCTGAAGTGGTCGGGATCCGTAAGGCGAGCATCCATCACCATTTCCCAAGCAAGGTCGATCTGGTTCGGACGCTGGTTGCGCGGTATCGCGAAGAAACTGAAGCGGGGATGGCAAATGTCGAACTTCACGAATCCGATCCGCTCGAACAGTTGCGGATCTATGCCGGGTATTGGGAAGCCTGCATCGCGAACGCCAGCGCCCCATTTTGTATCTGCGCGCTGTTGGCAAGCGAGCTCCCCGTGCTGCCCGAGGAAGTTAGCCTTGAGGTCCGGGCGCATTTCCGCTCGCTGTCGGCGTGGCTTACATCGGTGCTGGAGCGCGGTGCGCGGCACGGCCAATTTCGACTGATGAGTACCCCTCGTGCCGAGGCTGAAGCGTTCATGGCGACTGTCCACGGCGCGATGCTTTCGGCACGGGCCTATGACGATCCGAAGGCATTCGGCGTCGTGACAGGCCCGCTCCTGGAGCGGCTCCGCGCTTCCCCCCGGATACGGGCCTAGATCTCAACTAACCATACTAGCAATCACTCTGCGACGTTCGTCGAGAGTCCCTACCTACTAGTCGAAAGGACGATCCAATGACGGTTCACAGTGGCGATCTTTCCCGCGCCAGCCAGGAACAATGGCTCAAGCTTTATTACTTCGCTCGGACGGCGTTCTCGGCTGTCTGGGTGGCGGCTGCCTTTGCGGTGGGACAGAATTCCGGGGTGGTCGCGGCGGTTTTGCTCGTGGCTTATCCTGCATGGGATGCCCTGGCCAATTTTGTCGACGCATCGCGCAGCGGAGGATTGGGACAGAATCGCACCCAGACCATCAACGTCGTGGTCAGTGTGGCGACAACGCTCGCGGTCATTGTTGCGCTGAAGATGAGCATGAATTGGGTGCTCGGCGTGTTCGGCCTATGGGCGATCCTGTCCGGCCTGCTTCAACTCGGCACCGCCGTCCGCCGTTGGAAGAGCTCTGGTGCGCAGTGGGCGATGATCCTGAGCGGAGGGCAATCGGCACTGGCAGGCACGTTTTTCATCGCGCAGGCGCGGATGCCGATGCCGCCATCGATCTCCAACGTGGCCGGCTATGCCGCAGTTGGCGCCCTCTACTTCCTGGTTTCGGCGGTGTGGCTGAGCGTGAGCCAATTGCGGCGGAAGGCTGCATAGGCCCGCGATCTTAAGCCATTACCGGCGCGATGAGAGATGCTGTTACCTATGGGTCCGGAATGGACCATTCCGAAAAGTGGCGGAGAGGGAGGGATTCGAACCCCCGATGGGCTTGCACCCATGCCGCATTTCGAGTGCGGTGCATTCGACCACTCTGCCACCTCTCCGCGGTCATGGTCCGCCGTTGCCGGCGCGGCGCACTAGATAACGGCTGGACAGGCAGGTTACAAGGGCCAATCTGCCCCGGCGCCGCAGCTTCTGTCCGTGCTTCCTTCGAGGCTCCGGTAGGCGCTGCTCGATATTTGCAAGGACTGGGCTCAACCCGTTTGCAGCTTGCCCGCGGCGCTTGCCTTGACTCAAGCCGAACCTTCGGTTAGGGACAGCGCGCAATCGGCGTGGAGGGATCTTCCGCGCCGCTTGTTTTTTGAACCCGCAGACTGACAAAAAGACGGCCGAACCGCCTGTGGCGGTTCATCAAGGCCGACCGAACAGCGAAAGGCAAAAAATGTTCGCAGTCATCAAAACGGGCGGCAAGCAGTATCGCGTTGCCGCCAACGATCTCCTGAAGATCGAAAAACTCGAAGCCAATGTCGGCGACATCGTCGAGATCGGTAATGTGCTCGCGCATGGCGAGGGCGAGAACGTCACGTTCGGCGCGCCGTTCGTCGATGGTGCGATGGTCACCGCCGAAGTCGTCGAGCAGGGCAAGAACCGCACCGTCATCGCCTTCAAGAAGCGTCGCCGGCAGAATTCGCGCCGCAAGATCGGCCATCGCCAGCTTTTGACCACCGTCAGGATCGCCGAGATCCTGCTGGGTGGCGCCAAGCCGGCGAAGAAGGCCGCCGCCAAGACCGAGGCGAAGGCCGAGGTCGCCGCCAAGACCGAGGCGAAGGCTGAAGCCGCGCCGAAGGCCGAAGCGAAGGCAGAGGCTGCGCCGAAGAAGGAAGCCAAAGCCGAGACGACCGAGGATAAGGCTGCCGAAGCCGCCGCGCCGTTGTTCAAGGCGCCGAAAGGCGAGCCGGATGACCTGACCGTGATCAAGGGCATCGGCCCGGTCGCCGCCGGCCAGCTCAACGAACAGGGCATCACCACCTTTGCCCAGATCGCCAAGCTGTCCGACAAGGACGTCGCCAAGATCGACGAGCACATGCCGTTCAGCGCCGACCAGATCAAGGACTGGCGCGAGCAGGCCAAGGAATTGGCGAAAAAGTAGAACGAACCGGCGCAATCGTCGCCGGATCGGACTTGAAACGGAACGCGAACGCGTTCATAAGATCGTTTAGGCGCCTCGCGGCGCATCGGAGTAGTTAGATGGCACACAAGAAAGCTGGCGGATCGTCGCGCAATGGTCGCGACTCCCATTCCAAGCGGCTCGGCGTGAAGAAGTTCGGCGGCGAAGCCGTGATTCCGGGCAACATCATCATTCGTCAGCGTGGCACGACGTGGCATCCCGGCACCAATGTCGGCATTGGCACGGACCACACGCTGTTTGCGCTGGAAGCTGGCGCAGTCACCTTCAACAAAAAAGCCAATGGCCGAACCTACGTATCGGTGAACCCGATGACGAAGGCAGCGGAGTAGCCGGTTCCGCAAGAGAACACCGGCACCCATCTCGGGACCGGTGTCTGGCCAAGCCAGGAAATGGATCAGGGGAGATGGGTTTCCATCTCCCTTTTTTCTTGCCTGGAGGACTGACATGGTTGCCGAAGCGGAAGCGACAGACGACGAAAGTTACGCGATAGATTGCCCGGTCCTGATCACCGAGCGGCTGGTCATGCGGCCCCCGCGTGAGAGCGATATCGAGCAATTGGTGGCGCTCGCCGATAACCGCCACGTCGCGGAAATGCTGGCTCGCATGCCGCATCCCTATGGCGAGGCGGAGGCACGCGCTTTCCTGGCCATGACGGCATCGCGCCGGGCCGGAATCGCCTATGCGTTGACGCTGGCCGGCACCGAGACCTTCGTCGGCTGTGCCGGGCTCAACACTACGGATCGTGGGCTGGAGCTCGGCTACTGGATCGGCGAGCCGTACTGGAAACGCGGCTACGCGACGGAAGCAGCGCACGCACTGGTCGACCTTGCCTTCCAGAGAACCACGATCCAGGTGCTGCACGCCTCGACCCGGGTCATCAATCCGGCCTCGCGCCGGGTCATCCACAAATGCGGCTTCCAGTATGCCGGCCAGGGCATGCTGAATTCGATCGTTGCAGGCCAGGTGCCGGTCGAGCGCTACCGCCTCGATCGCAAGACCTGGACCAGCCTGCGGAACTGGGTGCATTTTTGATGGATGCGGCTCACGCCATCTCGAGCCAGACCGGCAAGTGATCCGAACCGGCCGCTTGCCGGTCGACCCACAGGCGCCTCAGCGATTTGGCAAGCGAGGCGCTGGTGAAGATGTAGTCGATGCGCTTGTAGCGGCTGGTATCGCCCGGCCGCTTGGGGTCGACCCAGGTGACGAGATCGGCGCCAGCGGCGCCGAGGCGCGTGGCGGCATCGACGGCGAGGTCGGCGGTCACCGGCATGCCGAATTCATGGTCAGCCTGGCCGGCGAGTTCGACATGTTCCGGCGATCCGGCCAGCATGTTGAAGTCGCCCATGACGACGAAAGCTTCGGGACAAGGCAGCTCAGGCAAGCCGATCTCGGCGACGCCGGAGAGCCCGCCGCCCTCGAGCGGGTATTTCAACAGACGCTGGCGCAGAAAGCGGATCTGGCTCAGCCGTTCAACCGGGCTGCGATGGTCGAGATGGGTGGAATAGAAGCGGATCGGACCAAGCGGCGTTTCGACCAGCGCCTCAAGCGCGCCGCGCTGGAAGTTCATCGCCTCGACACTGCGGCTACGCGGCAAAAGGAGATTGCGCGACAGATGGATCGGCGTCCTCGACAGCACCATGTTGCCGAGCTGGAAGGTGGTCGTGATGGCGCGGCCGTTCTCCAGGCGCGAGCCGGCGTCGGCTTCGAAATTGCTGCCGTAGACGGCAAAATAGTCGGGCAGCGCCTCGCCGAGCTCGGCCACCATGTCGCGGCCGCCATTCTTCGGGTTGGCGCGGGTGACCTCCTGCAGCGCGATCACGTCGGCGCCGCGCACGGCATCGGCGATACGGCCGACATCATAGCGGGCGTCGAGGCCGACGCCGTAGTGGATATTGTAAGTTACCAGCTTCATTCCGACATCTCGCGCTTGGAAAGCCGAGGATCGATTTTCGGCAAGGGTCAACCAAATGGTACGCGTCCAGAGCTACGCGCGACGTTACAGTAGCAAAAACGGCCCTCGCCCTTCGACCCGCCTTGGTTTAGAGCAATCCCGCAAAGCCAATAGCAGAAACCATACAATCCGATGAAATTTCTCGATCAAGCCAAGGTCTACATCCGCTCCGGCGACGGCGGCGCCGGTTCGGTGTCGTTCCGGCGCGAAAAGTTCATCGAGTTCGGCGGCCCGGACGGCGGCGACGGCGGTCGCGGCGGCGATGTATGGGTCGAGGCGGTCGATGGGCTGAACACGCTGATCGACTATCGTTACCAGCAGCATTTCAAGGCCAAGACCGGGACGCACGGCATGGGCCGCAACATGACCGGCGCCAAGGGTGCCGACGTAACGCTGAAAGTGCCGGCCGGAACACAGGTCTTTGCCGAGGACAATGAGACGCTGATCTGCGATCTGACGGTCGTCGGCCAGCGCTTTCTGTTGGCCAAGGGCGGCAATGGCGGTTTCGGCAACCAGCACTTCAAGACCTCGACCAACCAGGCGCCGCGCCGCGCCAATCCCGGACTGCCGGGCGAAGAGCTCAACATCTGGCTCAGGCTGAAGCTGATCGCCGATGCCGGCCTTGTCGGGCTGCCCAACGCCGGCAAGTCGACCTTCCTGGCGGCGGTCACCGCGGCCAAGCCGAAGATCGCCGACTATCCCTTCACCACGCTGCATCCGGGCCTTGGCGTGGCCCGCATCGACGGTCGCGAATTCGTCATTGCCGATATTCCGGGCCTGATCGAAGGCGCGCATGAAGGTGTCGGCATCGGCGACCGCTTCCTTGGCCATGTCGAGCGCACGCGTGTCCTTCTGCATCTTGTCTCGGCGCAGGAAGAAAATCCGGCCAATGCCTACAAGACCGTGCGTGCCGAGCTCGAAGCCTACGGCAATGGGCTGACCGACAAGGTCGAAATCGTCGCGCTTTCCCAGGTCGACATACTCGATGCCGACGCACGCAAGAAAAAGACCGCCTCGCTGAAACGTGCCGCCGGCCGCGCGCCGATGCTGCTTTCGGCGGTCACCGGCGAAGGCGTCGAGGCGGTGTTGCGCGCGCTGATCGCTGTGGTGGCCGATGCACGCGAGGCTGTCGCTGCGCCGGTCGAGACGCGCTGGAACACATAGCCATGGCCGCGCAATCGCTGAAAAATTATCGGCGCATTGCCGTCAAGATCGGCTCGGCGCTGCTTGTCGACCGCACGACGGGCCTGAAGCGCGACTGGCTGGCCTCGCTTGCGGACGACATCGCCGTGCTGGCCAATGGCGGCGCCGAAATTCTCGTCGTGTCTTCGGGCGCGATTGCACTTGGCCGCACCATTCTCGGCCTCGGCAAGCGGGCGCTGAAGCTCGAGGAGAGTCAGGCGGCGGCCGCCGTCGGGCAAATCGCGCTGGCCGGCGCCTGGTCGGATGCGCTCGGCAAGAATGGCTTGAAATCGGGCCAGATCCTGCTGACGCTCGGCGACACCGAAGAGCGCCGCCGCTATCTCAACGCGCGGGCGACGATTTCGACACTGCTCAAGATGAAGGCGGTGCCGGTCATCAACGAGAACGATACGGTGGCCACCTCCGAAATCCGCTATGGCGACAACGACCGGCTGGCGGCGCGCGTCGCCACCATGATGGGCGCCGACCTTTTGGTGCTGCTCTCCGACGTTGACGGGCTCTACACGGCACCGCCGGCGCGTGACCCGCAAGCTCGATTCATTCAGGTCGTCGACCGCATCACCCCCGACATCGAAGCGATGGCGGGTGCCGCTGCTTCGGAATTGTCGCGCGGCGGCATGCGCACCAAGCTCGACGCCGGCAAGATCGCGACCGCCGCCGGCACCGCCATGATCATCACATCGGGCACGCGGCTGTCGCCGCTGCTGGCAATCGAGCGCGGCGAGCGTGCCACCTTCTTCCGGCCGAGCGCCAATCCGGTCAAGGGCTACAAGACCTGGATCGCCGGGCAGCTCGAACCGGCCGGCCGGCTGACCGTCGATGCCGGCGCCATCGGCGCGCTGCTCTCCGGCAAGTCGCTGCTGCCGGCCGGGGTCAAACTGGTCAGCGGCAATTTTGCGCGTGGCGACACGGTGGCGATCCTGTCGCCCGAGGGCCGCGAGATCGCGCGCGGGCTGGTTGCCTATGATGCCGCTGATGCCGTAAGGATCGCTGGCCTGAAGACGGCCGAGATCGAAACCGTGCTCGGCTACGAGGCGCGTTCGGCGATGATCCACCGCGACGATCTTGTGGTGAGCCATGCCGGTGGCGAGCAAGTAGTCGGTGACCAGGTTACATAGCGGAGGATGAGCCATGCTGACGCTGCATGAAAAATCCCGGGATGATACCGTGGCGCTGATGGCCGATATCGGCCGCCGCGCGCGTGCCGCGGCCCGCCCGCTGGCCATAGCTGCGGCCGAGCGCAAGCACGCGGCGCTGATCGGCATGGCTCAGGCGATCCTTCGGCATGAGCAGGACATCCTCGACGCCAATGCCATCGACATCAGAAATGGCAGGGAGGCTGGCCTATCGGCAGCGTCGATGGATCGGCTGAAGCTCGATCCCGCCCGCATCCGCGCCATGGCAGACGGTATCAGCGAGATCGCCGGGTTACGCGATCCGGTCGGCGATGTCATTGCCGCATGGGACCGGCCGAACGGGTTGCATATCGAACGGGTGCGCACGCCGCTCGGCGTCGTCGGCGTCATCTATGAGAGCCGGCCTAACGTGACCGCCGATGCCGGCGCGCTCTGCCTCAAGGCGGGCAATCCGGTGATCCTGCGCGGCGGCTCGGATTCGGCGAATTCTTCCGCCGCTATCCATGCCTGCCTGGTCGAGGGGCTGAAGGCAGCCGGGCTGCCGGAGGATGCCATACAATTGGTGCCGACCACCGATCGCGCCGCCGTCGGCGAAATGCTGAAAGGACTTTCCGGCAATCTCGAGGTCATCATTCCGCGCGGCGGCCGCAGCCTGGTCGAGCGTGTGCAGAACGAGGCACGGGTGCCGGTCTTCGCGCATCTCGAGGGCATCTGCCATCTCTATATCGACCGATCGGCCGATCTCGACATGGCGGTCAAGATCGCGGTCAATGCCAAGATGCGGCGCACCGGGGTGTGCGGTGCTGCCGAGACGCTGCTGGTCGACCGTGCCGCCGCCGGCACGCACCTGGGGCCGATCCTCGAGGCCTTGCGGGCGGCAGGCTGCGAGATCCATGCCGATGCCGAGGCGCTGAGGCTTTATGCCGATGCCCAGCCCGCGACCGATGCAGACTGGGTGACCGAGTATCTCGATGCCATCATTGCGGTGAAGCTGGTCGACGGCATTGGCGGCGCCATCGAGCATATCGAGACGTTTTCCTCGCATCACACCGAGGCGATCATCGCCGAGGACGCCACAGCGGTCGACCGGTTCTTCAACGAGGTCGATTCGGCGATTCTTCTGCACAACGCCTCGACCCAGTTTGCCGATGGCGGTGAGTTCGGCATGGGCGCCGAGATCGGCATCGCCACCGGCAAGATGCATGCACGCGGGCCGGTCGGCGTCGAGCAACTGACCTCGTTCAAATATCGCGTGCGCGGGTCGGGACAGGTGAGGCCTTGAAACTGTTCTCAGTCAGAGCCTGAGACGTGCGCCCAGCCACCCCCCTCTGTCCTGCCGGACCCGGCCCTTCGCTGTCGCTCCGGGCGTTCGTCGTTCGGAAAGCCAAGCAATTGGCTTTCCGTCCGCTACGCGGACCACGCCTCACCCCCCTCAGGGGGGGAGATTGGCTGTCATTTCTGATTTCGCCAATCGGCGGCGTTGCAAGATTTGCGCCTGCGATGAAGCTGACAATCTCCCCCCTTGAGGGGGAGATGCCCGGCGCGGCAGAGGGGGGTGCTTGACGCATGCTTGCCTTGTCCGAACATGCCATATCCTCCCGCTATCTCAAGATGCCGCATGCCGGGAAAGGCGTGGCGGTCGGGCTGTTCGGCGGTTCGTTCAACCCGCCGCATGCCGGCCATGCGCTGGTCGCCGAGATCGCACTCAGACGCCTTGCGCTCGATCAGCTGTGGTGGATGGTGACGCCCGGCAATCCGCTCAAGAATGCCGGAGACCTGGCGCCGCTGGCCGAGCGGCTGCAGCTATCCGAAAAGATCGCGAAGAACCCGAAGATCAAGGTCACCGCATTCGAGGCGGCCCACCGCGTCCGCTTCACCGCCGACACGCTGGCGCTGGTCAAGGCGCGTAACCCGGGCGTCGATTTTGTCTGGATCATGGGCGCCGACTCGCTTCGCGACTTCCACCGCTGGCAGCGCTGGCGCCGCATCGTGATGACGTTTCCGATCGCGGTGGTCGACCGGCCAGGTGCGACGCTGTCGTTCCTGTCGTCGGTGGTCGCCAAGACCTTCGACTATGCCCGCGTCGACGAAGGCGACGCACCGCGGCTCGCCCGCATGACGGCGCCGGCCTGGACCTTCATCCACGGCCCGCGTTCGTCGCTGTCGTCGAGCGCGATCCGCAAGGTGGCAAAGGGATAGGAGTCTCCTTTTCCCCCTGTGGGTCCCCTTGTGGGAGAAGGTGGCCGAGCGAAGCTCGGTCGGATGAGGGTTGCTGGAATGATCGCTATCTTGAAGAACTAAGCACTTAAAATCCCTCGGTCTTTTTACGCTGCATTTCTTCCAGCACCCCTCATCCGTCTCGGCGCTACGCGCCGATCCACCTTCTCCCACAAGGGGAGAAGGTAAGTCCGGTGATGTCGCTTTTGCCGCTGCCTTGACCTGCTTGATGGGCGATCCTCGGTCATGACGATTCTCGAGCGCGACCAGGACAAGAACGGTCTAGGGCAGCCGGCGCCGTCGATCGCCATTGCCAGCATCCTTTTGTCGATGGCGCTGATCGCCGTCGGCAATGGGCTGATGTTCGCCTATATCCCAGTCCGGCTCGGCGCCGAGGGCTTCGATCCGACATGGGCGGGGCTGATCGTCACCGGCCTTTCGGCTGGCGGCCTCGCCGGCTGCATCCTGACGGGGCCGCTGGTGCGGCGTGTCGGCCATGCCCGCGTGTTCATGGTGCTGTCGGCGCTGATCGTGCTGTCCAACGCCGCGGTCGGCGCCGGGCCGCACCCATTGCCATGGATCGCTGCACGGGCACTCTACGGCTTTGCCATATGCGGCCTGTTCATTGTCGCGCAGAGCTGGCTGAACGATGTCGTCGCCAACGCCATCCGCGGCCGGGTCATGGCTATCTTCTACGTTGCCTATGTCGCCGGACTGGGCGTCGGCTACTCGACGCTGGCGTTGATCGATATCCGCGCGGCCGACGCGCCGCTGATCGGCATTGCCTTCACCGCGCTGTCGATCCTTCCCGTCGGGCTGACGCGGCTTGCGCAGCCGCCGGCGCCGCAAGCGGCGTCCGTGGCGCTTGGCCGCGCCTGGCGGATCTCCCCGGTCGGCGTTGCCGGTATGCTTGCCGTCGGCGGCCTGTCGATGACGATCTCGGGTTTTGCGCCGATCCATGCCACGGCCAAGGGCTACAGCCAGGCCGACGTCGCCTTGCTGCTTTCGGCAATGCCGGTCGGCACGCTGATCCTGCAGATTCCGCTCGGCTGGATTTCCGACCGCACCGACCGGCGCTTTGTGCTGATCGCGGCGTCGGCGCTTGCCGCCGCGGCGGGCCTGTTTGCCCTCGGTTTCGACGGCGGCGCGCTGGCGGCGCTGCTCGTCATCTATGTGGTCTGGGACGGCGCCTCGGAATCGATCTATTCGCTTGCCAGCGCCCATGCCGGCGACCGCGCCGGCAAGGACGACATGGTGGCGTTGTCGAGCTCGCTTTTGTTTGCCTGGTCGCTGTCCGGCTTCGTCGTACCCGGCATTGTGACCGGACTTTCCGCCGTCTACGGCACGCAGGCCTTCATCTATGTGGCAATCGTCATTGCCACCGCCTACTGCCTGTTCGTTCTCTGGCGCGTCGTCATGGTGCGGCCGGTGCCCGCCACCGAGACCGGCAGTTTCGCGCCAATGACGGCGCAGGCGCCGTTGCCTGTCGATCTCGCCTTCGCGCCCGAAGATCAGCGCGGGCGCGGAGAGCTTTGAGGGCCATCTGCCGGCCGGCTTCAAATGCTCTATTGCTGCGTGGCTGAGGCCTCCGGCTGCGGCACTTGCGGCGCCGGCGCCGGGATTGAAAGGCCTTCGGCATCGAACGCCTGCTTGACGCTCTTGGTGAGGTCGATCTGGGCGGCGAAGAAATCGGCAGCCGCCGTCCAGTAGCGCAAGGTGATGGCGACGGTGCTGTCGCCGACAGTCGCGACAAAGGCGATCGGCGCCGGCTGCCGCCTGACGCGCCGGTCGGCGGCGGCGACACCGAGCATGGTCTTCTGCGCAAAATCGATGTCGTTCCAGGAGCCGATGCTGAGCGTGATGTCGCCGCGGCGCACACCGTTGCGAGTGAAATTGCGGACCGGCTGGTTCCACAGGGTCGAGTTGGGTGCAAGCACGTAGACGCCTTCGACGGTCCTCAGCGTTGTGGCAAACAGCCCGATCTCCTCGACGGTGCCGGATATGGCGCCGACTTCGACATATTCGCCGATGCGGAACGGCCGCAGCGCCAGGAGCATGATGCCGGCGGCAATGTTCTGCAGCGTGCCTTGCAGCGCCAGGCCGATGGCCAGGCCGGCGGCACCGATAGCGGCAATGATCGAAGCCGTCTGCACGCCGAACTGGCCGAGAACCATGATCACGACCAGTCCCAGGATGGCGTAGCGGACGACCTGCGAGAAGAAATGGCGGAGCGTTTCGTCGAAGCCGCTGATATGGCCGAGGCCGGCATAGATCGAACGCTCGGCGAGGCCGGCGACGATGTAGCCGATGACCAGCAGGATGACGGCGCCGACCGCCGAAAGCGAGTAGGAGACGATCAGCGTGCTGAGTTGCGCCAGGCCGGATTGCACGGTGAGGAGAGCGTTCTGGGGATCGATCGGCATGTCGGGATTCCGGTTCGTGGATGAGCCGATAACCGCTGCGGGACGAGGCGGTTCCGAATTTCTGGCCGAAAAGCCGGATATTCGGCCGCTGCCGGGTGCCTGCTTGCGAGCGGTGTCTTGAAACTGCAACCTAACTCTGCCTATCTAAGCAGTGTCACCTGATTTCAGAGGTGATTTGGTTGTTCTTGCTGCGAAAGGAAATACACTGAGAACAGCACTGCGGAAGAAGGCCGACATCGTGCCTTCGCCGGCCGGGATCAGCGTAAACGACGCCGTGTCCCGCGCCATCAAGACAGTCCTTGCCAGTCTGGAAGACTCCAAGGCCGAAAACATCGTCTCAATCGACATTCAGGGGAAATCGAGCCTCGGCGACTACATGGTCGTCGCATCGGGCCGATCGCACCGTCATGTCTCGGCTGTTGCCGATCATCTCCTCAAGGCGCTGAAGGATGCCGGGCTCGGCACGGCGCGCGTCGAGGGGCTGGCTGGCGCCGACTGGGTCCTGATCGATTCGGGCGACATCATCGTCCATGTCTTCCGTCCCGAGGTCCGCGACTTCTATAATCTCGAAAAGATGTGGCAGGCGCCCGATCTCGAGGAGGAGACCCTCCACTGAGCCGTATTCGTCTTGATGTATGTCGTCGTTCGACATGCATCAGCGGCCCTTCGAGGCAGGGATGAAGATTACGGTTCATGCCGTGGGCCGAATGAAAGCCGGCCCCGAGAAGCAGTTGGCCGACCGCTATTTCGAGCGTTTTGCCAGGAGCGGTCCTGCCGTAGGCCTCGAATTCGCCGGGATCGTCGAGATTGCGGAAGGTCGCGCGCAGACGGCCAATGAGCGCCGGCGCGAGGAAGGCCAGAAGCTGCAGACGCACTTGCAACTGGGCACGGCGCTGATGCTGCTGGATGAGCGCGGCAAGAACCTTTCCTCCGAGGATTTCGCCGGCCGCATAGGTTCGCTGCGCGATGGCGGGCGCAAGGCGCTGGTGATCGCCATTGGCGGCGCCGACGGCCATGACCAGTCACTGCGCGACCTGGCTGATCTGACGGTGTCGCTCGGCGCGCTGACCTGGCCGCATCAGCTGGTCCGCGTGATGCTGGGCGAGCAGCTTTACCGGGCGGCCACGATCCTTTCCGGTCACCCCTACCATCGTTCATGAAGTCGGCTCCGTCGGCGAATTGATGCCAGCCGCCCGGATTTTTGCCCCAATGCTCATCGACAGTTTGGGCTCATGGGGTTTGCGGATGGCGGCCGGGGCTCGAACATGGTTGATGGTTCGTTAACGAAGCCGCGCATAGAGTTAGGCTTCAATGTCTGAAGACTGGAAATCACGAACGGGCTCCTGGCGCGTGCGCTACGGCATCGCCGTGGCGACGATCGCGCTTTCGCTCGGCGTCGCGCGGGCCGAGAACACGCTCGACCTGGCGCCCGACCCGGACCAGAGCCGCGCCGAATACGAAAAAGTATCGAAAGAGATCACGCTGTCGTCCGAGCGGCTGGCCAAGCTCGCCGCCGACATAGCGGCTGTCAAGAAGGACCACGCCTCGATCACCGCGGCGCTGATCCAGTCGGCGATGACCGAGCAGAAGCTCGGCCAGGACATCGAGGACATTGGCGGCAAACTGGAAAGGCTGAAGGCGCAGGAGCAGAAGATCCGCGCCTCACTGGCCGCCAGACGCGACGTTCTGGCCGAAGTGCTCGGCGCGCTGCAGCGCATGGGGCTCAATCCGCCGCCGGCGATCCTGGTCAAGCCGGAGGACGCATTGTCGTCGGTGCGCAGCGCCATCCTGCTCGGTGCCGTGGTGCCGGAACTGCGCCAGCAGACCGACATGTTGCTGGCCGACCTCAAGGAGCAGTCGCGGGTGACGGCCTCGATCGAGGCCGAACGGGCGCGGCTGACGGCAGCTGTCGGCGAGCAGGCGGCGGAAAAAAAGCGGCTCGGCATGCTGCTCGAAGCCAAGCAGAAGCTCGCCGCCGATACGCAAACCGCGCTGGCCGCCGAAAAGCAGCGGTCCGCGACGCTGGCGGCCAAGGCCGGCAGCCTGAAAGAACTGATCGCCTCGCTCGAGGCCGACAGAGCCCGCAAGGCGGCGGATGCGGCCAAGGCAGCCGAGCAAAAGACGGCCGACGCCGACAAGGGCCCGGCATCGGCTGCGGCGCCGACGGAATTGGCCTCGCTGCCGGTGCCGGAGAGCAACAGGCTCACCGCTGCCGCGCCGTTTTCCGCGCTTCAAGGGCAGATCGCGCTGCCGGTCACCGGCAGGATCAAGCGGCGCTTCGGCGCCAACGATGGTAACGGCGCGGTGATGCTCGGTGACATGGTTGCGACACAATCGGGAGCCATCGTCACAGCGCCGGCGGATGGAAATGTGCTTTATGCGGGGCCTTTCCGCTCTTACGGTCAACTCTTGATCCTGAATGCGGGTGACGGCTATCATGTCGTCCTGGCGGGGATGAGCAGAATCAGCGTCGCGTCTGGCCAGTCGGTGCTCGCAGGTGAGCCGGTCGGCGCGATGGGAGAGGCCCGGGTGGCGAGCACCTCGGCATCGAAGAATGGAAATGCCACGCCGGAGCTCTATGTCGAGTTCCGCAAGGATGGAAAACCCGTCGATCCGGCCCCATGGTGGGCGGACCGTTTTTCTGGAAGGACGTGAATGATGCGGAAACTGTCGCTTCTGTTTGCCGGTGCGCTGATGGGTGCATCGGCGATGAGCCTGGTCTATGGCGCGCCCGGCTCGACAGCGAAGGCTGCGGGCTCCGAGACCTATAAGCAACTGGCGATCTTCGGCGATATCTTCGAACGGGTACGGGCGAATTATGTGACGCCGCCCGACGACAAGTCGCTGGTTGAAAATGCCATCAACGGCATGCTGTCGTCGCTCGACCCACACTCCTCCTACATGAATGCCGAAGAAGCGCAGGACATGCGCGTGCAGACCAAGGGCGAATTCGGCGGCCTCGGCATCGAGGTCACCATGGAGAACGACCTGGTCAAGGTGATCACGCCGATCGACGATACGCCGGCCGCCAAGGCAGGCGTGCTCGCCGGCGACTATATCGCCAAGATCGACGGCGAGGAGGTCCGCGGCCTGACGCTCAACGACGCCGTCGAGAAGATGCGCGGGCTGGTCAATACGCCGATCAAGCTCACCATCCTGCGCCAGGGCGCCGACAAGCCGATCGAACTGACCGTCGTGCGCGATATCATCAAGGTCAAGGCGGTCAAGTTCCGGGTCGAAAACGACATCGGCTACATGAAGATCACTTCCTTTACCGAAAAGACCTATGACGACCTCGAGAATGCCATCGACACCATCAAGAAGCAGGTGCCGAACGACAAGCTCAAGGGCTACGTGCTCGACCTGCGCCTCAATCCGGGCGGTTTGCTCGACCAGGCGGTGAGCGTGTCGGATGCCTTCCTCGACCGTGGCGAGATCGTCTCGACGCGCGGCCGCGACCCGAAGGACGTCACCCGCTTCGACGCGCGGGCCGGCGACGACATCGGCGGCAAGCCGCTGATCGTGCTCGTCAATGGCGGCTCGGCCAGTGCCTCGGAAATCGTCGCCGGCGCGCTGCAGGATCTGCGCCGCGCCACGGTGGTCGGCACGCAATCCTTCGGCAAGGGTTCGGTGCAGACCATCATCCCGCTTGGCGAGAACGGGGCGCTGCGGCTGACGACGGCGCTCTATTACACGCCGTCCGGCAAGTCGATCCAGGGCAAGGGCATCACGCCCGACATCAAGGTCGACCAGCCGCTGCCGGCGGAACTGCAGGGCAGGGACCTGACGCGCGGCGAATCGGACCTCAAGGGCCATATCAAGGGCGCCGACGAAAGCACGACCGGTTCGGGTTCGGCAGCCTATGTGCCGCCGGAACCGAAGGACGATTTGCAGCTCATCTATGCCGAGCAGCTGCTGCGCGGCCAGAAGACCGATCCGGCGTTCCCGCCGAATCCGCAAAAGGCCGTGTTGAACCAGTAAGGGCAGGCAAGCCGGGCCAAACAGGTCTGGCTGCCTGAGCGAAGCGATGCGATGCTGCCGGGGCCGCGAGGCTCCGGCAGTTTGATTCGGGGGCCGCGGCCGGCATGCTGCGCGTCCAGTGAAGCAAGGGGACGCGTCGACATTTTGGATTTTGCGCCTCCGGAGAAGGTTTACTTCGGGGATGCACGCCGGGGGGTGCGGGCTTGGCTGATATCGGCAAGGACATAGAACGACCTCTCGGACAGGCGATTCGGCTGCCGCGCTCAGGCAGCGGGATCAGCGCCGGTGCGGTCGCGGCCGCGCTTGTCGTGCTGTCCGTGGTCGGCGTCTCCAGCGCGATCGCCTTGCGAGACAAGCCGTTCCGGAAAGTGCAAGAAGTAGCCGTTTCGACGCCGAAGACGCCGGCGGCGGATACCGCCGCCGCGCCCGCCAAGGCGACGCCCGAAATGGCTGCGCCAAGCAACGCAAGTGGGGCCAACATAAGCGGGCCGAAGACGGGCGGTCCGCAGATCATCCATGTCCAGACCGAGGGGGGCGACGGTCCACCCGAGACGGCCATAGTCATCCGCGACCCTTCGACGATCGGCCAGAACCTCAGGATCGCGCACATTCCCGACAAGGCGCTGGTCGAGGCCAGCGAAACCGGTCCGTTGCCGATCCGCGCCGCCGACGGCAGGCGCCCGTTCGATGTCTATGCGCGGCCGTGGTCCGGGGCTCGCGGTGCACGCGTCGCGCTCGTCATCGGCGGGCTTGCCGTGTCGCAGACCGGCACGCAGGCAGCCATCGCCAAGCTGCCGGCGGAAGTGACGCTGGCCTTCGCGCCGCAAGGCAACAGCATCGGCCGCTGGATGCAGGTGGCGCGGCAGAGCGGCCATGAGGTCATCATGCAGGTACCGCTTGAGCCGTTCGACTATCCGAACGTCAATCCCGGCCGTAACACGCTGACCGTGGCTGCAACGCCGGACGAGAATTTGAAGAATTTACGCTGGGCGCTGTCGCGAACGACCAACTACACCGGCGTCATGAACTATATGGGCGCCCGCTTTTCGGCCGACGCGACGGCGATGGGGCCGTTGATGGCCGAGCTTGGCAAGCGTGGTCTGGCCTATGTCGACGACGGTTCGTCGGCGCGCAGCCTGGCACCCGAACTGGCGCTGAAGGACGGCGTGCCGTTCGTCGGCGGCGATACGGCGATCGATGCGGTGCAGGACCGCGGCGCCATATTGAAGAAACTGGATGGGCTGGAAGCGACGGCACGGGCAAAAGGGTTTGCCGTCGGCATCGGCTCGGCTTTCGACCTGACGGTGGATACCGTGTCGTCCTGGGTGACCGAGGCCAAGAAGCGTGGCATCGAGATCGTGCCGGTTTCGGCGGTGGCCATAGACCCGGAAAAAGGCTGAGATGGCAAAGAACAAGCTCGTTGACCCCGAGACGCTGCCCTACCGGCCCTGCGTAGGGGTGATGGTCCTCAATGAGGCCGGCCTGGTCTGGGTCGGCCGTCGCATTGCCGAGCCGGACAGCGAATTCGCTGGAACGACGCAGCTCTGGCAGATGCCGCAGGGCGGCATCGATGATGGCGAGGAGCCGCTGCCCGCGGCGGCGCGTGAACTTTACGAAGAGACCGGCATGCGCTCGGTGTCGCTGCTGGCCGAGGCGCCGCTCTGGATCAAATACGACCTGCCGGCGCATCTGGTCGGCGTCGCCTTCAAGGGACGATATCGCGGCCAGACGCAGAAATGGTTTGCCTTCCGTTTCCACGGCGACGAAAGCGAGATCGCGATCAATCCGCCGCCGGGTGGCCACAAGGCCGAGTTCGACCGGTGGGCGTGGCGGCCGATGCTGGAATTGCCGGGCCTGATCGTGCCTTTCAAGCGCAAGGTCTACGAAGACGTGGTGGCGGCGTTCCGGCACCTGGTGGCGTAGCCGCCGGCCTTCCGTTAAAACAGGTCGGCATGAACAACATCTCCAGCAAATCTCTTCCGCCGACCGTCACCCTGGGCGAACCGATCAGCGAAGCCGCGGCAGGGGCGATCCTGACCATCGATCTCGGCGCCGTCCGTGAGAACTACCGGCGGCTGAAGGCGCGGCTGGGCGGCGTCGGCTGTGCTGGAGTGGTCAAGGCCGACGGCTATGGGATTGGCGCGGCGCCGGTGGCGGCGGCGCTGATGGGTGAGGGCTGTAATACTTTCTTTGTTGCGCATTTGGCCGGCGGCATCTTGCTGCGCAAGGCGCTCGGCTCAGACCCGGCCATTTATGTGCTGAACGGCATTCCGCCGGGTGCGGAAAGGGAAGCGGTTGCGGCAGGGCTTTGCACCGTACTCAACAGCGCCAGCCAACTCGCGGCATGGCGCGAGATGGCCGGGCGGGTGGGCCGTAAGTTGCCGGCCGCCCTCCAGGTCGACAGCGGCATGTCGCGGCTCGGCATGACGCCATCCGAGGTGAAGGCAGTCGCGCAGGATCCGCAGGCTTTCGACGGTGTCGAACTGACGTTCGTGATGAGCCATCTCGCCTGCGCCGATGAACCCGAGCAGCCGGCAAACGAGCGGCAGCGGCTGGAATTCGAACGGCTGCGCCGGATGCTGCCGGAAGCGCCGGCTTCCCTTGCCAATTCATCAGGCATTTTTCTCGGGCAGCGCTATCACTACGACCTCGTTCGTCCGGGTGCCGCTCTCTATGGCGTCAATCCGACGCCGGCGAAGGACAATCCGATGCTGCCGGTGGTGCGGTTGCAAGCCAAGGTCATCCAGACGCGGATATTGGAGGCCGGCGCCGGTGTCGGCTACGGTCACACTTTCCACACCAAGGCTCCGCTTGCCGCGGCGACGATTTCGCTCGGCTATGGCGATGGCTGGCATCGACGCGCCGCTTCCTCCGCCTGGCTCGAAAATGTGCGGCTGCCCTTCGTTGGCCGGGTTTCGATGGATTCGATCATCCTCGACATTTCCGCATTGCCGCCCGGCAGGCTGAAGGCCGGCGACCTCGTCGAACTCATCGGACCGTCGTCGCAGACGGTGGATCAGGTAGCCGGCCAAGCCGGCACCATCGGCTATGAGGTCTTGACCAGCCTCGGCCACCGTTTCCACCGGCGCTATGTGAATGGCTAGGACGCAAGGTTGTTGTCCTCACGCATGTCTTTTCCTAAGCATCGGCACTTGGCTGACGCCACAGAATCCGGCAGACATGAGGCGGCGATGATCCCGGTCTCGAATCCCGACGAGATGCCGCCGCGGAGAACCAAACGATGAAGATCTTCGTGCTGGGCGGCGGCGTGATCGGGGTCACCACCGCCTATTTTCTTGCCGAGGCCGGTCATCAGGTGACGGTGATCGATCGCCAGAAAGGCCCGGCGCTGGAAACCAGCTTTGCCAATGCCGGCGAGATCTCGCCCGGCTATGCCTCGCCCTGGGCCGGGCCCGGCGTTCCGCTGAAGGCCATCAAATGGCTTTTGATGAAGCACGGTCCACTGGTGGTGCGACCGGCCCTCGATCCGCATATGTGGATATGGCTGGTCAAGATGCTGCGCAATTGCACGGCTGAACGCTACGCGCTGAACAAGGCGCGCATGGTGCCGCTGGCCGAGTACAGCCGCGACACGCTGAAGGCGCTGCGCGAGGCGACGGGCATCGCCTATGACGAGCGCGCCAAGGGCACGCTGCAGCTCTTCCGAACGCAAAAGCAGCTCGACGGCGTCGGCGGCGATGTCGAGGTGCTGAAGGCCTATGGCGTCCCCTACGAGGTCCTCGACCCCGACGGCTGCATTGCGGCCGAGCCTGGGCTGGCCGGCGTGCGCGAAAAATTCATCGGTGGCCTGCGGTTGCCCGGCGACGAAACCGGCGACTGCAAGATGTTCACCGACAGGCTTGCCGAGCTTTGCGCGGCACGCGGCGTCACCTTCGAATACGACACGGAGATACGGCGCGTCGTCAAGAAGCGCGATCGCATCACCAACGTCAGCACCAGCAAGGGCTGGATGGTCGCTGATGCCTATGTGATGGCGATGGGCAGCTATTCGGCACGGTTCATGCGCATGCTGAAGCGGCCCATCCCGGTTTACCCGGTCAAGGGCTATTCGATCACCCTGCCGATCAAGGACGCCGCCGCCGCACCGGTCTCGACCGTGATGGACGAGAGCTACAAAGTAGCGATCACCCGGCTCGGCGACCGTATCCGGGTCGGCGGCACGGCGAAGATTTCCGGCTTCGACCTGCGGCTGCACGAATCGCGGCGGCGCACGCTCGAACATTCGGTCGGCGACCTGTTTCCGGGCAGCGGCGACATGCGATCGGCGACCTTCTGGTGCGGGCTGCGGCCGATGACACCGGACGGGCCGCCGCTGATCGGCCGCACCGATTTCTCCAATCTCTATCTCAACACCGGCCATGGCACACTCGGCTGGACCATGGCCTGCGGCTCGGCCAAAGTTCTGGCCGACATCATCTCCAGCCGGGTGCCCGACATCGACGTCGGCGATCTCGGGCCCGGACGGTACGCCAAGTAAGACGCCCACCAGCTAAGACAGCCAGCGGCCGGCAGGGCTCACGCGAACAAACCCCTGTCCCGTTCGACGGCCTTGGTAATGAAGCTCGCGACGACCTGGACGCGGCGCAGCGGCCTGACCGATTCGTGGTAGACCAGCCAGTAGGCGCGGCGGATGGGCGCAACGATATCGAGAGGCACCAGCTCCGGCATCGAGCGGGCAACGAAGGTGTGCAGGATGCCGATGCCGGCGCCGGAACGCACCGCTTCGGCTTGGCCGAGCGCCGAGGAAATGGCGAAGCTGGTGCGCCAGTCGGGGCTGAATTCGGCCGCGTAGTCGAGCGAGCGACTGACGATCAGGTCCGGCACGTAGCCGATCAGCGTATGCTGGCCTAGCTCGGCGGCGGTTCCGGGCAGGCCATGGGTGTCGGCGTAGGCCCGCGACGCGAACAGGCCGAGCGTGTAGTCGACCAGCTTTCCCGCCACCAGGCGGCCTTCCGTCGGCCGTTCGACGGTGATGGCAATGTCGGCCTCGCGCCGGGACAAAGAGAAGGAGCGTGGCACCGGCACCAGCTGGATGGTGAGCTCACGGTGCAGAGCGGTCAGCGCGCCGAGGCGCCTGGCCAGGAAGGCGACGCCAAAGCCGTCCGGCGCGCCGATGCGCACAGTGCCCGAGACGTCGTCGCCTTCGCCTGAAACGGTCGAGCGCGCGGCGATCATGTCGCCCTCCATGCGTTCGGCAATCTCGAGGAAACGCTCGCCCGCCGGCGTCAGCTCGCTGCCGGTGGTAAGCCGGCGAAACAGTTTTGTCCTGAGCGCATCCTCGAGGGCGGCAATGCGGCGCGAGACGGTCGCGTGATTAAGCTCCAGCCGCCTGGCGGCGCCGAGGATCTGGCCGGCCCGCGCTACGGCAAGGAAGATACGGGCATCATCCCAGTTCATGAGGGTGGTCCTGGCGATAACGATCAAAACCGCGTTCCTTCGCGCCCCCCTCTGTCCTGCCGGACATCTCCCCCTCAAGGGGGGAGATTGGCAGTTTCGCCGCAGGCGTCTTTCTTGCCGCGGTGAAGATTTCCGAAGGCGGGCGTGACAGCCAATCTCCCCCCTTGAGGGGGAGATGTCCGGCAGGACAGAGGGGGGCGGTGAAGGAACTCAATCTCAATCCTTGCTGCTGGGGACCTGCATTCTTCCTATTTGCAAGAATTGATGCTCTGCCGTCAACCGCTATCTATTCTCCGCACAACGGTTGCGTTTTCACTCGCGTTGCCATCGCTCCCGCAAAGGCGGACAATGCCTCATCACGAACCAGGGAGAGAGACCATGATCGAATACGGTCATTTCATCGGCGGCAAGCGCGTCGCCGGAACCAGCGGCCGCAAGCAGGACGTCATGCAGCCGATGGACGGCACGGTGCGCGGCACGGTGGCGCTGGCTTCGCAGGCGGAATTGCGCGCGGCGGTCGAAAACGCCAAGGCCGCACAGCCCGGCTGGGCGGCGACCAATCCGCAGCGACGCGTACGCGTCCTGATGCGGTTCCTCGAGCTGGTCGCCAAGGAGTATGACGCGCTGGCCGAGATATTGGCGCGCGAACACGGCAAGACCATCGCCGACGCCAAGGGCGACATCCAGCGCGGCCTCGAAGTGGTCGAGGTCTGCATCGGTGCGCCGCATATGATGAAGGGCGAGTTCACCGATGGCGCCGGCCCCGGCATCGACGTCTATTCGATGCGCCAGCCGCTCGGCGTGGTCGCCGGCATCACGCCGTTCAATTTTCCGGCGATGATCCCGCTGTGGAAGATCGCGCCGGCCATCGCCTGCGGCAATGCCTACATCCTCAAGCCGTCGGAGCGCGATCCGGGCGTGCCGATGCGCATTGCCGAACTGTTCATCGAGGCCGGTCTGCCGGCGGGCATCCTTAATGTCGTCAACGGCGACAAGGAAGTGGTCGATGCCATCCTCGACGATCCCGACATCAAGGCTATCGGTTTCGTAGGCTCGACACCGATCGCCCAGTACATCTACTCGCGCGGCTGCGCGGCCGGCAAGCGCGTGCAGTGCTTCGGCGGCGCCAAGAACCACATGATCATCATGCCGGATGCCGACATGGACCAGACCGTCGACGCGCTGATCGGCGCCGGCTACGGCTCGGCCGGCGAGCGCTGCATGGCGATCTCGGTCGCCGTCCCGGTCGGCAACGACACCGCCAACCGGCTGATGGAAAGACTGGTGCCGCGCGTCGAGAGCCTGAAGGTCGGTCCGTCGACGGATTCTTCCGCCGATTTCGGCCCGCTGGTGACGGCGCAGGCGCTGGAACGGGTCAAATCCTATGTCGACACCGGCGTCAAGGAAGGCGCCAAGCTGGTCGTCGACGGCCGCGGCTTTTCCATGCAGGGCTACGAGAACGGCTACTATATGGGCGGCTGCCTGTTCGACAATGTGACCGCCGACATGCGCATCTACAAGGAAGAGATCTTCGGGCCGGTGCTCTCGGTCGTTCGCGCACCGACCTACGAGAACGCCATCAAGCTCGCCAACGAGCACGAGATGGGCAATGGCGTCGCCATCTTCACCCGCGACGGCGACGCGGCGCGCGACTTCGCCTCGCGGGTTCAGGTCGGCATGGTCGGCATCAACGTGCCGATCCCGGTGCCGATCGCCTACTACACCTTTGGCGGCTGGAAGGCGTCCTCCTTCGGCGACCTCAACCAGCACGGGCCGGACGCGTTCCGCTTCTACACCAAGACCAAGACGGTGACGTCGCGCTGGCCGTCCGGCGTGAAGGATGGTGCCGAGTTCGTCATCCCGACGATGAATTAGCCGGACGGTTTTCTGTCTGCGCGTCCTCGCCTTCGGCTTGGGGCGCGCGGGCCGGCGTGAAGGAGGGCGCCGAATTCGGCATTCCGACGATGAACTGATCCAAATCGCAGAAAGCAAGAAAAGGCCCGGGCACCAAGCTCGGGCCTTTTTGTCGCGGTCTTCATCGGCATGAACACTAATGTGATGGAACCAAGAAGGCAGCAATCTTCTTAGGTTGCAGTCCTGCCGCGAAGGAGACGCTGGCAGATCAACCAACGGCGCTGGTGACGGCTCCGGGGGATATCGTTCGGCGCAAAGGAGGTGTCAGATGACACGTCTCATGGCGACTGTAGCTTGCGCTGCGATGGCGCTTTCCGCCATCCCGGCAATGGCTGCCGAGCAATGCGCGGCTCGCGCCGATATGGTCAAGGCGCTCGGCGAGAAGTTTCATGAAAACCCAAGCGCGGTCGGCGTCGTCAATCCGAATGTGGTGCTTGAAGTCTTCGTTTCCGACAAGGGCACCTGGACCATCCTCGCCAGCGACACAAAAGGTCAAAGCTGCGTAATTTCAGTCGGCGAAGGCTGGGAAAGCGCGATGACGACAGCGGCGCTGCCAGGCACCTGAACGATTTATCACGGGTCTGCGCGCCTCGGCATGGCCGCGCAGCCTGTGGCCCATTCTTTCAGCGACAACCGTAAAACGGATCTGCAGGCGCCCGCTTGGGCGCCTGCTTGCGCTTTTCCATTGCCGATACCATATATCGAGAACATAATGGGAACATCTGGAATCGTTCCCACCAATGGCAGACCGGAACACAGAAAGGAACGACGCGATGATGATGACGTCGGAACCGGCCTGGATCGCTCCGGCAAAATGAGGCAATCAAACCCCTCCTTTGCCGGAACGTGATGGCAAAGGAGGTGCCCTATGGCACGCAAATCGCTGTTGAGATGGGTGAAAACCCTGGTTCTTGCTGGCGCATTGGCGGTGGGTACGAACACCGCAGGCGCGCAATATCAATACTGCGTTGAACATGGCGAGATCGTCGCCCATTTGAGCGAGAAGTTCCAGGAAAGGCAGTTTGCTTTGGGGCTGATCGGTCATGAGGCGGTCATGGAAGTCTTTGTCGCCGAGACCGGAACCTGGACCATCGTCGTCACCGATATCGCCGGCAGAAGCTGCATCGTCGCGGCCGGCGACAATTGGGAAAACGTGATGGCCCTGCCCGGCCAGGGCGCATGACGAAATGGCAGGCTCAGCGCGTAGCAGCCGCCTCGGCATGGCCGCGCAAAAGCGCCATCAGCCGCTTGGCGTCCTTGGCCGCGGCATCTTCGTCGCCGGCGAGGATCGAACGGATCAGCGCGACATGATGCTCGGCCGATTCGGCCAAGCCGGTATCGGCCTTGTAGCGAAACCAGAAGCGGCGGCTGTGGGTTTGCAAGGGCGCCGCCAGGCGCGCGGCGAACGGGTTGTCGGCAGCCAGCGCCAGCGCCTCATCAAGCGCCTTGTCGGCCTGGATGAAGTAAAACACATTTTCTGAAATCACCGCCTTTTGCATGGCAAGGGCAGCGTCATGGAACAGGTCGGCGGCCTCGCGGGTGACGAAGCGGGCGGCCGAGCGGGCAAGCACCACCTCGACGCCACGGCGGGCGTCGAGGACACGCAGCCAGTCGCCAGGGTGAAGCGGCGCGATGGCGATGCCGGCGCGCGGCCGGACCTCGAGCAGCCCCTCCCAGGCCAGCCGCTGGATTGCTTCGCGAACCGGGGTGCGGCCGAGGCCGAGCCTGTCGATCAGCGCCCCCTCGGTGATGAAGCTCGCGGGCGCCAGTTCGAGCGTTACGATCATATGCTCAAGCCTGCGGTAGGCCTTCGCAGTCGCCGGCTCGGAGCCTGGGTTGTCATATACCAATGCCGCGTCTCCTGATATATTATTGATATATCATATCAGATTCAATGTTGACAGCCGGCGCCTTAAGAAATATACGACTGATATATCAGATGGAGCGATCGACATGTGGGCCGGAGTCTTCCCCGCCGTTACGACCAAATTCACCGAGGACGACGGCCTCGACCATGCCGAGATGGAGCGCTGCTTTGCGCTGCAGATGGAGGCCGGCTGTGACGGCATCATCGTCTGCGGGTCGCTCGGCGAAGGCCCGATGCTGTCGCACGACGAGAAGATCGCGGTGCTGAAGACCGCGCAGAAGATCGCCGGCAAGAAACCGGTGCTGTTGACGGTCAACGAGGCCGGTACACGCGAGGCGGCGGCGATTGCGCGCCGCGCTGCCAAGGCAGGCGCCAACGGTTTGATGGTGGTGCCGAGCCCGATCTACCATACCAATGCCGAGGAGACGGTCGCGGCACTCAGCGCTGTCGCCGCGGCCGGCGACCTGCCGGTGATGATCTACTCCAACCGGCTTGCCTACCGCGTCGACGTCACCGTCGACCAGATGGAGGAGCTGGCGAAGGACCAACGCTTCGTCGCCATAAAAGAGTCCTCCGACGACATCCGCCGCTCGACCGAGATCATCAACCGCCTCGGCGACCGCTACGACCTGTTCACCGGCGTAGACAATCTCGCCTTCGAGGCGCTGTCGGTCGGCGCCATCGGCTGGGTGGCGGGCCTGGTCACCGCGTTCCCGCGCGAGACCGTCGCCATCTACCAACTGATGAGACAGGGCCGCCGCGAGGAGGCGCTGAAGATCTACCGCTGGTTCCGGCCGCTGCTCGACCTCGACGTCTCGACCTATCTGGTGCAGAACATCAAGCTCGCCGAAGTGTTGGCGATCAACACCAACGACCGCGTGCGCATGCCGCGCCAGCCATTGTCGGGCGAGCGGCGCAAGGCAGTCGAAAAGATCGTCAGGGATGCGCTGGCGGTGCGGCCAGAGCTGCCGACATTCTGATCCGGTCGCTTTGAAGGCATTTGCAGATGTGCAGCGCGGCGCATGGCAATGAATGATAATGCTACGCTCGATGTCGCCATCATTGGTGGCGGCATCATCGGCATCTGCGCCGCCGCCTTTCTGGCAGAGGCGGGCCAAAATGTCACGATCTTCGATCGGACGGGGATCTGTGAGGAAACCAGCTCCGGCAATGCCGCTGCCTTTGCCTTCTCCGATGTGCTGCCGCTCGCCCACAAGGGCATGATCAAGCAGTTGCCGAAATGGCTCGCCGACCCGCTCGGCCCGCTCAGCATCCCACCCGCGTATCTGCCGAAGCTGCTGCCCTGGCTGGTCCGCTTCTGGCGCGCCGGCCGAAGCGACCGCTATGAAGCCGGCCTTGCCGCGCAGGCCGCGATGATGAAGCTCGCCGAGGCGGAATGGATGGGCTTGCTCGACCGTTCCGGCACACGGCCGATGCTGCATGAGGACGGCTCGCTCGAACTCTACGACAGCGAGGCCGAGTTCAAGGCCTCGCTGACCGGCTGGGCGGCAAGGCAGCGCTTCGGCATCGGCTTCAGCCATGTCGACGGGAGCGCTCTCACAGCCCTGCAGCCCGGTCTGTCGCCGCGCTTCGTCAAGGGAACGTTCGTGCCGGGGTGGAAAACCATTGCCGATCCCAAGCTGCTTGGAAAGGCCTTGTGGGCCTATGCCGAGAGGTTGGGCGCCGGGTTCGAAAGGGCCCGGATCGAGCGTGTCAAGGCGGGACAGGACGGCGCGATCTTGACCACGGCCGACGGCACGCGGCGACGGGCGAAGCACGTCGTCATCGCTGCCGGGGCCTGGTCGCATCTGCTGGCGAGACATCTCGGCGACGGAATCCCGCTGGAGACCGAGCGTGGCTACAACACGACGTTGCCGAAGACTGCCTTCGACGTAAAGCGGCAATTGATCTTCTCCGGGCATGGCTTCGTCATCACGCCGCTCGAGACGGGCCTGCGCGTCGGCGGCGCGGTCGAACTCGGCGGCCTTGAGAGGCCGCCCAATTATGCGCGCTCGAAAGCGCTGCTCGAAAAGGCGCAGAAATTCCTGCCGGGACTGGATCCGGCCAATGGACGCGAATGGATGGGGTTCCGGCCGTCGCTGCCGGATTCGCTGCCGGTGATCGGGCGGTCGCAACAAACGCCGTCGGTGGTGTATGGTTTCGGCCACGGTCACCTCGGCCTGACCCAGGCTGCGGCGACCGGGCGCTTGATCCGCGAGCTCGTTCTCGGGCAGAATCCATCGCTCGATCTCGGCCCGTTCAGCCCGCAACGGTTTTGAGTTCGAAGACATTCAGTTGGGAGCCGGTATGGCCAAGAATTCCTTCTTCTGCATAGACGGCCACACCTGCGGCAATCCGGTGCGGCTGGTCGCCGGCGGTGGGCCTTTGCTCAAGGGCTCAACGATGATGGAGCGGCGAGCGCATTTCCTGGCCGAATATGACTGGATCCGCACCGGGCTGATGTTCGAGCCGCGCGGCCATGACGTGATGTCCGGCTCGATCCTCTATCCGCCGACGCGTGAAGATTGCGACATCGCCATCCTGTTCATCGAAACCTCGGGCTGCTTGCCGATGTGCGGCCACGGCACCATCGGCACGGTAACTTTTGCCGTCGAGCATGGGCTGATCAAGCCGAAGACACCGGGCGTGCTCAGGCTGGATACGCCGGCGGGCGTGGTCGTAGCGGAGTACAGCCAAGTCGGCGACTATGTCGAGGAGGTGCGCATCACCAATGTGCCTTCCTTCCTCTATGCCGAGGCACTGACCGTCGAATGCCCCGGGCTCGGCGAGATCAGCGTCGATGTCGCCTATGGCGGCAATTTCTACGCCATCGTCGAACCGCAAAAGACCTATCGCGACATGGCCGACCATTCGGCCGGCGAACTGATCGCCTGGAGCCCGGTGGTGCGGCAGCGGCTCAACGAAAAATATACCTTCGTGCATCCGGAGAATCCCGGCATCAATACGCTGTCGCACATATTGTGGACCGGCGCGCCGACCAACCCGCAAGCCGATGCCCGCAACGCCGTCTTCTACGGCGACAAGGCAATCGACCGGTCGCCCTGCGGCACCGGCACCTCGGCGCGTATGGCGCAGCTTCACGCCAAGGGCAAGCTTGGGGTTGGCGACGACTTCGTCCACGAATCGATCATTGGTTCGCTGTTCAAGGGCAGGGTCGAGGAAGAGGTCACCGTCGCCGGCAAGCCGGCAATCATTCCCTCGATCGGCGGCTGGGCACGAATGACCGGATTGAACACGATCTTCATCGACGACCGCGACCCGTTCGCGCACGGCTTCGTCGTCAAATAGAAAAAACACTGACGCAAGGGAAAGAGAGAGAGCGCAAGCGGATTGACGTCAACGGCGCAACGATCCCGCCCATCAACTTATTTTGACGGCGATTTCTTCGAAATGGAGCGCATGCTGCGATTGAATCGTCAAAGACTTTGCGTTAGGCCAATGGTAGGGTCCGCGATGGTCCAGGGGGCGGACGGGAACAAAACGGGCAATCGAACGGCGTGCGGCGAAAACACGCATAATGATCGAAAAATCACGTTGCAATCCGGGCTCGAAACTTTACGACTAGGGGAAATACGAAAAGGAATGCGTCTGCATGGGCGACATTCCAGGGGAGCCACGACAGCATGCAGTATTTTGTCCAGCAGCTTATCAATGGGCTGACGCTGGGATCGATCTATGGGCTGATCGCGATCGGCTATACGATGGTCTACGGCATCATCGGCATGATCAATTTCGCCCATGGCGACATTTTCATGATCGGCGCTTTCACCGCGCTCATCGTTTTCCTTATCCTCGGTGCGTTGTTCTATTCGCTGCCGATCGTCGTTGCGCTGCTGATCATGATGATCGTCGCGATGCTGCTGACCAGCCTGTATAATTGGACGATCGAGAAGGTGGCCTACCGGCCTTTGCGCGGTTCATTCCGGCTGGCGCCGCTGATCACCGCGATTGGCATGTCGATTGCGCTGTCCAATTTCGTCCAGGTGACCCAAGGGCCGCGCAACAAGCCGGTCCCGCCAATGGTGTCCAAGGTCTACAACATCGAAGGCATCAGCGTCTCGCTGAAGCAGATCATCATCGTCCTGGTCACCATAGTCCTGCTGGCGCTGTTCTGGTACCTGGTCAACAAGACCTCGCTCGGCCGGGCGCAGCGCGCCTGCGAGCAGGACCGCAAGATGGCCGCACTGCTTGGCATCGACGTCGACCGCACCATCTCGATCACCTTCATCATGGGCGCCGCCCTTGCCGCCGTCGCCGGCACGTTGTTCCTGATGTATTACGGCGTGGTGGTGTTTTCCGACGGCTTTACGCCCGGTGTGAAGGCATTTACTGCCGCGGTGCTCGGCGGCATCGGCTCACTGCCCGGCGCCGTGCTCGGCGGGCTGATGATCGGCTTCATCGAAAGCATGTGGTCGGCTTATTTCTCGATCGATTACAAGGACGTCGCCGCCTTCTCCATCCTGGCGATCGTGCTGATCTTCCTGCCTTCCGGCATTCTCGGCCGGCCAGAAGTCGAAAAGGTCTGAGATCATGGCGGTTACCGTGTCTCCGGAAAGCACCGTCGTCGCCACCCCGGTCCAGCGCGCTTTTCGCGAAGCGCTCTATGCCGGCGCCATCTCGCTTGGCCTGTTCGTGCTGTTCATCGGCCTGAAGACCGACCAGAACATCTCCAACGAACTGATCCTGGTGCAGCGCTGGGGCTTGCTCGCCGGCGTCGTGATCGCCACCATGGCGGGACGCTTCCTTTACGTCGCCTATGGCCAACCCTTCCTGGCGAACCAGAAGATCGTCGACGTCGCCACCGGCCTGCTGCCGGTCAGCCTGGCTTCGCGATTCTTCCGCTTTCCCGCGTTCATCGTGGCGCTCGCCGTCGCCGTTATTCTGCTCGCGCTCAGCGGCTTTCTGACCGAGGCCTTAGGGCCGGAACTTTCCGATTTCGTGCGGTTCGTGCGGGCGCTTGCAATCATCTATGCGCTGGCCTGGCTGATTTATCATTTCCGGGCCTTCATTCATGCTCATTTCTCGGCATTGGGCATAACTGCACTGGCGCTCTACCCGATCGTGGTGGTGTTGGTGCTGGCGCTATATGCCGGGTCGATGGCCGCCGGTTTCCAGGGCTCGCTGAAATATGTCGACAATTACGGCATCCAGATCCTGATCTACGTGATGCTGGCCTGGGGGCTGAATATCGTTATCGGCTTGGCCGGCCTGCTCGATCTCGGCTATGTCGCCTTCTACGCCGTCGGTGCCTACGCCTATGCGCTGCTCGGCACGCATTTCGGCCTCTCCTTCTGGATCCTGCTGCCCGCCGCCGGCCTGATGGCTGCGTTTTGGGGGGTGATGCTAGGCTTCCCGGTGCTGCGCTTGCGCGGTGACTATCTGGCGATCGTGACGCTCGCCTTCGGCGAAATCATAAGGCTGGTGATCATCAACTGGCGCGAGGTGACCAACGGCTCGGCCGGCATTTCCGGCATCCCGAAGGTGTCTTTCTTCGGCCTGATGTCGTTCAACGTCTCCGACCCGAACTACATCTCGAAGGTGCTCGGCATCGCCCAATCGGGTGCCTACTACAAGATATTCCTCTACTATTTGATCCTCGGGCTCTGCCTGCTGACGGCCTTCGTCACCGTTAGGCTCAGGCGGATGCCGGTCGGCCGTGCCTGGGAAGCGCTGCGCGAGGACGAGATCGCCTGCCGTTCGCTCGGCATCAACACCACCACCACCAAGCTCACCGCCTTTGCCACGGGCGCGATGTTCGGCGGCTTCGCCGGCTCGTTCTTTGCCGCGCGGCAAGGCTTCGTCAGCCCGGAATCCTTCGTCTTCCTGGAATCGGCGATCATCCTCGCCATCGTCGTGCTTGGCGGCATGGGCTCGCTGGTCGGCATTGCCGTCGCCGCCATGGTGATGATCGGCGGCACCGAAGTCCTGCGCGAACTGGATTTCCTCAAGACCGGCCTCAGGTGGGGCAACACTACGGTCATACCCGGTTTCGGGTCCGGCTTCACGCCGGAACTGTATCGCATGCTGCTGTTCGGCATGGCGATGGTCATCGTCATGCTGTGGAAGCCGCGCGGCTTCGTCGGCAGCCGCGAGCCGACAGCTTTCCTCAAGGTGCGCAGGGCGGTGTCTGGGTCCTTCACCAAGGAGGGACACGGCTGATGAACGCGAGCCCCTCCGTGAACAATGCCATCCTGCAGGTCGAGCATCTGTCGATGAAGTTCGGCGGTCTCGTCGCCATCGGCGACCTTTCCTTCCAGGCCAAGCGCGGCGAGATCACCGCGCTGATCGGTCCGAACGGCGCCGGCAAGACCACCGTGTTCAATTGCATCACCGGTTTCTACAAACCGTCGGAAGGCATGATCACGCTCAACCGGCGCGACGGCTCGACGTTCCTGCTCGAACGCTTGCCCAACCACGAGATCCCGGCGCGCGCCAAGGTGGCGCGCACCTTCCAGAACATCCGCCTGTTCTCGGGCATGACGCTGCTGGAGAACCTTCTCGTCGCCCAGCACAACAAGCTGATGAAGGCCTCCGGTTACACCATTCTCGGCCTGTTCGGCTTTAGCGGCTACAGACAGGCCTCGGCGGAATCGGTTGAACTGGCCGAGCACTGGCTGGAGAAGGCCGATCTTGTCGACCGCGCCGACGATCCGGCCGGCGATCTGCCCTATGGCGCGCAGCGGCGGCTTGAAATCGCTCGCGCCATGTGCACCGGGCCTGAGCTTCTGTGCCTCGACGAGCCGGCCGCTGGTCTCAATCCGAAAGAATCGGCGGGGCTCAATGCGCTGCTGATGGACATCAAGGACAACACCGGCACGTCGATCCTTTTGATCGAGCACGACATGGCGGTGGTGATGCAGATTTCCGATCACGTCGTGGTGCTCGAATACGGGCGCAAAATCTCGGACGGCAACCCGCAATCGGTGCGAACCGACCCGCGCGTCATCGCCGCTTATCTTGGCGTCGACGACGAGGAGGTCGAGACGGTGCTCACCGAAGTCGGCGACGAAGATGTCATCGAGCAATTGGATACGGGCCCGGATGCCGCCCACGGCCCAGGCACATCGGCTTCGTATCTCGCCGGACCGGTTGCCGACACGGTCGGCCACAGCGAGGGCGAGCGCGTCACCGTGTCGAAAGGTGCCTCGAAAGCCGGGCAGTTCGATGCGAGGTCGAGTGCCGCAGCAAGCAAGGCGGCAGCGCAGGCCAAAGCCAAACCGACGGCGAAATCTTCTGCCGCGAAATCCTCTGCAGCAAAGCCGGCCACCAAGGCTCCGGTGAAGCCGAAGACGCCGCGCGTCTCCAATCGGCGCGGAGGACGTAAATGATGGCCGGTACAACGCTGCTCGATATCAAGGGCGTTCAGACCTACTACGGCAACATCAGGGCGCTGAACGGTGTCGACGTCACCGTCAGGCAAGGTGAGATCGTAGCGCTGATCGGTGCCAACGGCGCCGGCAAGTCGACGCTGATGATGACCATCTTCGGTGCTCCCCGCGCCCGCGCGGGTACCATCACATTCGCCGGTACCGACATCACCCAACTGCCGACCCACGAGATCGCGCGCATGCGCATCGCCCAGTCGCCGGAAGGGCGCCGCATTTTCCCGCGCATGACGGTGATGGAAAACCTGCAAATGGGCGCCAGCCTCGACAACCTCGAGCATTATGACGAGGACGTCGAGAAGGTGTTCACGCTGTTTCCACGCCTGAAGGAACGCATTGCCCAGCGTGGCGGCACGCTGTCCGGCGGCGAGCAGCAGATGCTGTCGATCGGGCGCGCGCTGATGGCACGGCCGAAGCTGCTCCTGCTCGACGAGCCGTCGCTCGGCCTGGCGCCGCTGATCGTCAAGCAGATCTTCGACGCAATCCGCGAGTTGAACCGCACGCAGGGACTGACCGTGTTCCTGGTCGAGCAGAACGCCTTCGGCGCGCTGAAGCTCGCCACGCGCGGCTATGTCATGGTCAACGGCAATGTGACGATGAGCGGCACCGGCAAGGAGTTGCTCGCCAATCCGGAAGTGCGCGCCGCCTATCTCGAAGGCGGCCATCACTGAGTTTCAGG
This sequence comes from Mesorhizobium sp. M0184, assembly GCF_040322215.1. Lineage (NCBI taxonomy): Bacteria > Pseudomonadati > Pseudomonadota > Alphaproteobacteria > Hyphomicrobiales > Phyllobacteriaceae > Mesorhizobium > Mesorhizobium sp. M0184. The sequence continues at coordinate 543,788 of NZ_JAMYSZ010000001.1, read as the reverse complement.
AGACATCAATCATGCAGGGCATTCTCTATGAGGAACCCTCGATCTGGCAGTTCTTCTTCGTCACCTGCCTGCTCGGCGGCTGGGCGGCGTGGATGACGGGGAAGGCGTGTGCGCAGACGTGGCGCAGCTTCGCCCAGTTGTTCGCCTTCATGCTGGGGCTCGGCATCGGCATAAGGTTCATTCATCACGCGCTGTTCGGCGGAACGATGTTCTCGCTGCATTACTACATCGTCGATACCATTGTGCTGATGATCTTGGGCTTCATCGGCTACCAATACACGCGCACCAACCAGATGGTAACGCAGTATAATTGGCTTTACGAAAGAGCCTCTCTTTTGAGCTGGAAACCAAAAGGTTGACATTTATCATTAACGGCGTTTCAGGGATGAATCGGCGTGACAAGTGCCTGAAAATCGGCAAAGTACTCTTTCTGCGAGCAAGAGTGGGCATCGCATGAAAGCAACATCCACGCCCACTCGGTAAATGGGAGCGTTTCAATGAAAAAGTCACTTTTGTCCGCCGTCGCCCTGACCGCGCTTGTCGCGTTCAGCGGCAACGCGTGGGCTGACATCCTGATCGGCGTTGCCGGTCCGATCACCGGCCCGAACGCAGCGTTCGGCGCCCAGCTTCAGAAGGGTGCCGAACAGGCAGTCGCCGATATCAATGCGGCGGGCGGCGTTCTTGGCCAGCAGCTCAAGCTTGAAGTCGGCGACGACGTCTCCGATCCCAAGCAAGGCATCTCGGTCGCCAACAAGTTCGTCGCCGACGGCGTCAAGTACGTCGATGGCCACTTCAACTCCGGCGTCTCGATCCCGGCGTCGGAAGTCTACGCCGAGAACGGCATCCTTGAGATCACGCCGGCCGCGACCAATCCGAAGTTGACGGAACGTGGCATGTGGAACACCTTCCGCACCTGCGGACGCGACGATCAGCAGGGCAAGGTCGCTGGCGACTATCTCGCCGCGAACTTCAAGGATGCCAAGATCGCTGTCATCCATGACAAGACGCCTTATGGCCAGGGCCTCGCCGACGAAACCAAGAAGGCGCTCGCAGCCAACGGCGTGACTGAGGCCATGTATGAAGGCATCAATGTCGGCGACAAGGATTTCTCGGCCCTCATCGCCAAGATGAAGGACGCGGGCGTCTCGGTCGTATACTATGGCGGCCTGCACACCGAAGCCGGCCTGATCATACGCCAGCTCGCTGACCAGGGCCTCAAGGCAACCTTCATGTCCGGCGACGGCATCGTGTCGAACGAATTGGCCTCCATCGCCGGCGACGCCGTCGAGGGCACGCTGATGACGTTCGCTCCGGATCCGCGCAAGAATCCGAACGCCAAGGAACTCGTCGAGAAGTTCCGTGCGGCCGGCTTCGAGCCCGAGGCCTATACCCTCTATTCCTACGCAGCGATGGAAATCATCGCGGCCGCCATCACCAAGACCGGTTCAGCCGATGACGCTCAGAAGGTAGCCGAGACCATCAAGTCGGCCGGCCCCTGGAAGACCGCGATCGGCGAGATCGGCTACGACGCGAAGGGCGATATCACCCGTCCTGACTACGTCATGTACACCTGGAAGAAGGGTGACGACGGCAAGTACACCTATGTCGAGAACGCACCCGGCAAATAACCGGACGTTGCTACATGAGAATGCCCGGCGCCTCGCGCCGGGCATTTTTTATGAGAGTTCCCGAAAGCCTGGATCGGAACTGCCCAGGCGTTCTTCGGATCGACACGCAATGTGTCAGCGCGATAGATAAAATTAAATCGGTTTAATCCTCTTTTCGATTTTGTTTGCACTGCAGCATTTTCGCGCTAATCATGTCCGGCAGTTCCCTTCCCCGCGTCCGGAGCCCTGTCCTTGGCAATCTCGAAGATCCTTGTCGCCAACCGCTCCGAAATAGCCATCCGCGTCTTCCGCGCGGCAAACGAGCTCGGCCTCAAAACCGTGGCGATCTGGGCAGAGGAGGACAAATACTCCCTGCATCGCTTCAAGGCCGACGAAAGCTACCAGGTCGGGCGCGGGCCGCATTTGGCCAGGGATATGGGGCCGATCGAAAGCTATCTGTCGATCGAGGAGGTTATCCGCGTCGCCAGGCTATCGGGCGCCGATGCCATCCATCCAGGGTACGGCCTGCTGTCGGAAAGCCCGGAATTCGCCGAAGCCTGCGCCAAGGCCGGCATCATCTTCATCGGGCCAAAGCCGGATACGATGCGCAGGCTGGGCAACAAGGTCGCCGCCCGCAATCTCGCAATCGAAGTCGGTGTGCCGGTAATTCCCGCTACCGATCCCTTGCCGGACGACATGGCGGCGGTAAAGGAACTCGCCAAGACGATCGGCTACCCGGTGATGCTCAAGGCGTCCTGGGGCGGCGGCGGCCGGGGCATGCGCGCCATCCGGTCCGAGGCCGATCTCGCCCGCGAGGTGATGGAAGGCAAGCGTGAGGCGAAGGCCGCTTTCGGCAAGGACGAGGTCTATCTCGAAAAGCTGATCGAGCGCGCGCGCCATGTCGAGGTGCAGGTGCTGGGCGACACACATGGCAACGCCGTGCACCTGTTCGAGCGCGATTGTTCGATCCAGCGTCGCAACCAGAAAGTGGTCGAGCGGGCGCCGGCGCCCTACCTCGAAATGCCGCAGCGCGAGGAGCTTTGCGGCTACGCGCTGAGGATCGCGCGCGAGACCAGCTATATCGGCGCCGGCACGGTCGAGTTCTTGCAGGATGCCGACACCGGAAAATTCTATTTCATCGAGGTCAATCCGCGCATCCAGGTCGAGCACACCGTCACCGAACAGGTGACCGGCATCGACATCGTCAAGGCGCAGATCCACATCCTCGACGGCTTTGCCATCGGCACAGCGGAATCGGGCGTGCCGGCGCAGAAGGACATCAGGCTCAACGGCCACGCGCTGCAGTGCCGCATCACCACGGAAGATCCCGAGCATAATTTCATCCCCGACTATGGCCGCATCACCGCCTATCGCGGTGCCACCGGCTTCGGTATCCGCCTTGATGGCGGCACTGCCTATTCGGGCGCGGTCATCACCCGCTTCTACGATCCGCTGCTGGAAAAGGTGACGGCGTGGGCGCCGACGCCGGCCGAGACCATCGCCCGCATGAACCGGGCGCTGCGCGAATTCCGCATCCGCGGCGTGGCGACCAACCTCACCTTCCTCGAGGCGATCATCAATCACCCGAGCTTCGCCGACAATTCCTACACCACCAAGTTCATCGACACGACGCCGGAACTGTTCGCCAGTGTGAAGCGGCAGGACCGCGCGACCAAGCTGCTCAACTACCTTGCCGACGTTTCGGTCAATGGTCATCCCGAGACGCGCGGCCGGCCGCAGCCAAAGGCCGATGCGGCGCCACCGGTGGTGCCATATCTCAACGGCAATGTGCCTCAAGGCAGCAAGCAGAAGCTCGACGTGCTCGGGCCGGAGAAATTCGCCGCGTGGATGCGCGAGCAAAAAGAGGTGCTGGTCACCGACACGACAATGCGCGACGGGCATCAATCCCTGCTCGCGACGCGTGTGCGCACCTATGACATTGCCGGAATTGCCGGCACCTATGCGCGTGCTCTGCCGCAGCTTTTGTCGCTCGAATGCTGGGGCGGCGCCACATTCGACGTCGCCATGCGCTTTCTCACGGAAGACCCATGGGAGCGGCTGTCGCTGGTGCGCGAGGCAGCACCCAACCTTGTGCTGCAGATGCTCCTGCGCGGTGCCAACGGCGTTGGCTATACCAACTATCCCGACAATGTCGTCCAGCATTTCGTCCGCCAGGCCGCCGCCGGCGGCATCGACCTGTTCCGCGTCTTCGACTGCCTGAACTGGGTCGAGAACATGCGCGTCGCCATGGATGCGGTCGGCGCCGAGGGCAGACTGATCGAAGCGGCGATCTGCTATACCGGCGACATACTGGACCCGGCGCGGGCCAAATACGATCTGAAATACTATGTCGGCCTGGCCAGGGAATTGCAGGCGGCAGGCGCCCATATCATCGCCGTCAAGGACATGGCTGGGCTTCTAAAGCCGAGCGCTGCCCGCGTGCTGTTCAAGGCGCTGCGCGAGGCGACGGACCTGCCGATCCACTTCCACACCCACGACACATCCGGCCTGTCGGCGGCAACCGTGCTGGCGGCGGCGGAGAGCGGCGTCGACGCCATCGACGCGGCGATGGATTCGCTATCCGGCAACACCTCGCAGCCGTGCCTCGGTTCGATCGTGGAGGCGCTGAAGGGCACCGAGCGCGATCCGGGCCTCGACCCGCAGTGGATCAGGAACATCTCGTTCTACTGGGAGGCGGTGCGCAACCAGTATTCAGCCTTCGAAAGCGACCTGAAGGGGCCGGCATCGGAGGTCTATCTGCACGAAATGCCGGGCGGTCAGTTCACCAACCTCAAGGAACAGGCGCGCTCGCTCGGGCTGGAGACACGCTGGCATGAAGTGGCACAGACCTATCACGACGTCAATCTGATGTTCGGCGACATCGTCAAGGTGACGCCGTCGTCCAAGGTCGTCGGCGACATGGCGCTGATGATGGTGAGCCAGGACCTGACCGTCGCCGACGTCGAGAATCCGGCGAGGGACATCGCCTTCCCGGATTCGGTGGTGTCGATGTTGCGCGGCGATCTCGGCCAGTCGCCGGGCGGCTGGCCAAAGCCATTGCAGAAGAAGGTGCTGAAGGGCGAAAAGCCGATCACGGTGCGGCCGGGTTCGCTGCTCAAACCGGCGGACCTCAAGGCCAGTCGCGCGGAGGTCGAGGAAAAGCTCGAGCGCAAGCTCAGCGAGTTCGAGTTCGCGTCGTGGCTGATGTATCCGAAGGTGTTTTCCGATTTTGCCGCCGCGCAGGAGACCTACGGGCCGGTCAGCGTGCTGCCGACGCCGACCTATTTCTACGGCATGAAGCCGGAAGACGAGATTTTCGTCGACATCGAAAAAGGCAAGACGCTGGTGGTGCGCTGCCTTGCCATCGGCGATGTCGACGAAAAGGGCATGGTCACCGTGTTCTTCGAGCTCAACGGGCAGCCGCGCCGGGTGAAGGTGCCGGACCGGGCGCATGGCGCGTCCGCCGCCAAGGCACGGCGCAAGGCGGAGCCGGGCAATGAGGCGCATGTCGGCGCGCCGATGCCTGGCGTCGTCTCGGCGCTTGCGGTCGCTGCCGGCCAGCCGGTGAAGGCCGGCGACGTGCTGCTGTCGATCGAAGCGATGAAGATGGAAACGGCGTTGCATGCCGAACGCGACGGCACCATAGCCGAGGTGCTGGTCAAGGCCGGCGACCAGATCGATGCCAAGGATCTGCTGATCGCGTTCGGGTGAAATAGGCCGGCGTCAGAGAGACTTGTCGGCGCCTGGCAGCAGCCCTTCATGCCGCATCGATAGTACCTTGACCCGCCGCGCCCGGTCGGGCATCGAACCGCTGCAATTCGCCGCTCGGGTCACCCCGAGTCGCGGCGAGAAACGACGCGGAGAGAAGACTATGGCCGACGACATCACCGAGACCAGCCAGACTGTTGCCGCCGGCCAGCTGCGGGCCTTCATCGAACGCATCGAGCGGCTCGAGGAAGAGAAGAAGACGATTGCCGACGACATCAAGGAAGTGTTCGCAGAGGCCAAGGGCACCGGCTTCGACACCAAGGCGATGCGGTCGATCATCCGGCTGCGCAAGAAGGACCAGGCCGAGCGGCAGGAAGAGGAATCCATTCTCGATCTGTACAAGGCCGCGCTCGGCATGGTGTAAAGGCCGGCCTCGGCGCAGGAGACGATCGCGGGAGAAGCGGTTTTAGCCACGGATTCCAGCCATGAGCGAATTCGATTTTGGCGCCCGCCGCGCCTCTGAATTCCGCCAACGCAGCTTCTGGACGCTGTTCGCGGCACGGCATCCGGATGAAAGGGCTCTGCTGGCGAGGCGCGGACCGTGGTTCTGGCAGCGTGGGCTGCCCGATTTCGCATTGGTCCTTTCCATGTATGTCGCGCCTGCGCAGAATCATGTCGGCGTCTTCTTCGGCCGCAACGAGAAGTTCGGTGCCACGCAAGCCTGGTCGCGGTTGAAGCCGTTCCAGCCGGCCATCGAAGACAGGCTGAAGCTCAGGCCAGAACAAAGTTGCGACGGCCTCGGCATCAATTCGATGTGGCGGGTGAATTGTTTTGCCGAGGACAATTGGCCGGCGATGACCGACTGGCTGGTGACGGAAGCCTCGCGTTTCGAGCGCGCGATTGCCGAAGTTCTGGGTCAGGAATAAAGCAGGGTTTCCAGACGCAATCCTTAGAATCGCTCTGGTGAGCAGAGCGAGGGAGCCGGTCGATCGATGACGATCATGTCGCGCGTTGCCGCCTTCTTCCGCTCACGCTGGTTCGGCGGCGTGCCGCTCGATCGGCTGTTCTGGCGCGACCTGGTCGTTGTTGGCACAGCGATCAACGTCGCGTCGTCGGTGGCGGCACTCATTCTGCTCGGGCTGAAGCTGCCGCTTGCGCTCGTCCTGGCGGTGCATTTCGCGCCGGTGCCCTACAATATCTTCCTGACCTTTGCCGTTTGGCGAACTGCCGAAAAATCGAATGGCGTCATGGCCTCGCTGATGACGCTTGGCGCCACGTTGTGGCTGATCCTGGTGGTCGTGGCCTGACGATCAGGCGCCCGGCTCGAATTTGAGCGCCACGCCGTTGATGCAATAGCGCAGGCCGGTCGGCGGCGGGCCGTCGTCGAAGACATGGCCGAGATGGCTGCCGCAGCGGGCGCAATGGCACTCGGTACGGACCATGCCGTAGCTGCGGTCGACGGTGGTCTGGACCGAGCCCGGCACCGGATCGTTGAAGCTTGGCCAACCGGTGCCGCTCTCGAATTTCAGCTTGGATTCAAACAAGGGCTGGTCGCAGCCGACACAGGAAAAGGTGCCGGCGCGCTTCTCGTGCAGCAGGGCGCAGCTTCCCGGCCGCTCGGTGCCGTGGTTGCGCATCACCGCATATTGCTCGGGCGTCAGCCGGGCGCGCCATTCGGCATCGGTGCGGGTAACGGGGTAGGTGTGGCTGTCCATTTTTTCCTCTTAGCTTATGTCGCTATTTGGGTTGCCTTCCCAACTTCGCCTGAAATAGGCATTTGTTACGGCGTTTGCCCGTATTTCCTATTCTGCCGCGAAGAATTCCTCAGGCGATGGCGGCGAGATAGCGCGCAACCGATGCTGAAAATGCCGCCTTTGCGTCTCCGATGACGTTCTGGTTCCACCATGCGCCGTAGATATGGTCGAACGCGAAAGGCTCCAGCGCGGCCTTGATGCCGTGCACTTTCGTCGCGTTGAGCGGGATATAGTTCGGATAGCTGTACATGAAGCTGACATGACGGCGGGTCGGCGTCACCTGCAGGATGTCGCCGGCCAGGATGGCATTGCCGCCGTCGCGGTTCCAGTGCAGCACCTGGCCACCGGCAAAGTGGCCGCCGCAGCGGATGAGCGTCAGCGATGGGTTTATGGCGCGCATCTCGCCTTCCCAGCTGATGATTGCCGGATGCGGCCGCATGATCCACTGACGGTCATCGGCGTGCAGATAAATCGGCACGCCGCCAAACGCCGCGCTCCATTCGACCATTGCCGAATAATAATGGCAGTGCGAAATGGCGATGGCGGCCAGGCCGCCCCGGCGGTTGATCTCCGCCACCGCCTCGTCGCCGACCATCGAGATGCAGTCCCACAGCACATTGCCGTGCGGCGTTTGCGCCAGCAATGCGCGCTGGCCGATAGCGAAGCGCGGCTCGATGCCGAAGGCGAGCACGCCGGCATCATCCTTGATCACGAGCCGATGGCCGGCCGCGAGCTCTTCCGGCGTGGTCCAGGCCTGGCCCTCCCAGCGCACATATTGCCGCTCGTCCTCGCAGATCGGGCAATGTCGCGGCGGCGTCGCTGTCGCCGCGAACTGGACACCGCATTGCAGGCAAAGGAAACAGGTCGACCGTCCTGTTTTGCGTGGATCCATTCAGTGCTTCCTTGAAAGTTGCTTCGTCGCGGCTTCGAGGCCGGCGAGCGTCAGCGGAAACATGCGGCCGCCAAAGATATCGCGGATGATGGCAATCGAATGGGTATAGCCCCAGTTCTTCGCGTCTTCCGGATTGAGCCAAATGGCGTTCGGCCATTGCTGCAGCAGCCTGCCGAGCCAGACGGCACCGGCCTCCTTGTTCCAATGCTCGACCGAGCCGCCGGGTTGGGCGATCTCATAGGGGCTCATCGAGGCGTCGCCGACGACGATCATCTTGTAGTCGGGGCCATATTTATGGAGGAGATCGAAGGTCGGAATCACCTCGGCATGGCGGCGGCGATTGTCCTTCCACACGCCTTCGTAGAGGCAGTTGTGGAAATAGAAATATTCGAGCTGGCGGAACTCGGCGCGGGCGGCCGAAAACAGCTCCTCGACGCTCCTGACATGGTCGTCCATCGAGCCGCCGACATCGAAGAACATCAGCAGCTTCACGGCGTTGCGACGTTCGGGTTGTGTCTTAACGTCAAGATAACCGTGCTCGGCGGTGGCGTGGATTGTGCCGGGCAGGTCGAACTCCTCTTCGGCGCCTTCGCGCATCCAGCGGCGCAAGCGCTTCAGCGCGACCTTGATGTTGCGGGTGCCGAGTTCGACGGCATCGTCGAAATTCCTGAACTCGCGCCTGTCCCAGATTTTTACCGCGCGGCGGTTGCGGCTCTCGTGCTGGCCGATGCGCACGCCTTCGGGATTGTAGCCATAGGCGCCGAAGGGCGAGGTGCCGCCGGTGCCGATCCATTTCGAACCGCCCTGATGCCGGCCCTTCTGCTCCTCCAACCGCTTCTTCAGCGTCTCCATCAGCTTTCCGAAGCCCCCCAGCGCCTCGATCAGCTTCTTCTCCTCGTCGGAGAGGTGCTTTTCAGCGAGCCTCCGCAGCCATTCCTCCGGGATGTTTGCGACATCGACCGCGTTTTCGCCGGCCAGCGCCTCGACACCTTTGAAGATGTGCGAAAAGACCTGGTCGAAGCGGTCGATGTGGCGCTCGTCCTTCACCAGAGCGGCGCGGGCGAGATAGTAAAAGCCCTCGACATCATAGTCGACCAGCCCGGCCTCCAGCCCCTCCAGCAGCGACAGATATTCGCGGAGCGAGACCGGAACCCGCGCTGCCTTCAATTCGAGGAAGAAGGGGATGAACAATTGCTATCTGTGCCTCACAATCACGGCGGATTCACCCCCGGAACTGTCGATTTCGCCGGATCGCAGCAAATCCGCTACCCTACTTGGGTTGGGCATGGGTAAGTGCTTTGCAATACGTGCTTCGACCCATTCGCGCGTGGCGGACGTCGCGTCGGCGATTGCTTCCTCGGGGCTTGCGCCGCCGCCGTGGCAGCCGGGAAGATCGGGCACCCGCACTCCCCAGACGTCATTGGCGCTATCCAGAATTCCGAAATAGCAGATCATTCAGCTCGTCCTCAGGTATTTCAACCGCTCTCATCACAGCAGATCATATTCGATGAAGCCGGTCCTGCGCGCCACGTGGTCGTAGAGCTTGCGTGCGGTGGTGTTGGTCTCGTGCGTCATCCAGTAGACGTTCTTGACGCCGATCTTGCCGGCTTCCTGCTTGACCGCTTCGATCAGGGCGGCGCCGACGCCCTTGCCGCGCACATCGGGGTCGGCGAACAGGTCCTGCAGATAACAGTTGTTTATCTCTGACCAGCAGGAGCGATGATAGAGATAGTGCGTCAGGCCGACGGCCTTGCCGTCGAGGGTGGCGATGAAACCCTTTGGCTCGAACTCGCCCGCCGTGAACAGCCGCTTCCAGGTGACGGCGTAAACCTCTTCCGGCAGCTTGGTTTCGTAGAAGGTGAGATAGGCGGTCCACAGACGCCGCCAGTTGGTATGGTCAGATTGCGCCAATGGGCGGACGGTGATCTCGGTCATTTCGTTTTCCCTCTGAAGTCGGCAACCTGAAGCTGCCTCCGTGCCCGGCTAGAGGCAACGGTCCAGCACCGGGAAAGCGCTGTCCGGTGACTTCGTGGGCTTCCGGCCGACCGGCCCCTCACCCCTGCCGTCTCGCCATGAAAGCCAGGCGCTCGAACAGATGCACGTCCTGTTCGTTCTTCAGCAGGGCGCCGTGCAGTTTCGGCAGCGCGTTCTTCGGGTCGGCGCGCAGGTCTTCGGGCGCGATGTCGTCGGCGACCAGCAGGCGGATCCAGTCGAGTGCCTCGGAGGTCGACGGCTTCTTCCTGAGGCCCGGCACGTCACGGATTTCATAGAATTGCGTGAGTGCGGCGCGCACCAGGTTCTGCTTGATGCCGGGATAGTGCACGTCGACGATTTTGTGCAGCGTCTCGACGTCGGGAAAGCGGATGTAGTGGAAGAAGCAGCGGCGCAGGAAGGCGTCCGGCAGCTCTTTTTCGTTGTTGGAGCTGATGATGACGATCGGCCGGACGGTGGCACGGATGGTCTCGCCGGTCTCGTAGACGAAGAACTCCATCCGATCCAGTTCCTGCAACAGATCGTTGGGGAACTCGATATCGGCCTTGTCGATCTCGTCGATCAGAAGCACGACTTTCTTGCCGGCAGCAAAGGCGTCCCACAGCTTGCCGCGCTTGATGTAATTGCGGATATCGTTGAAGCGCTCGTCGCCGAGCTGGCTGTCGCGCAGCCGCGAGACGGCATCATATTCATAGAGGCCCTGCTGCGCCCGCGTGGTCGATTTGACGTGCCATTCGATCAGATCCAGGCCGAGCGCCGCCGCCACCTGGCGGGCAAGTTCGGTCTTGCCGGTACCGGGCTCGCCCTTGACCAGCAACGGCCGCTCCAGCGCGATCGCCGCGTTGACCGCCACCATCAGATCCTTGTCGGCAACATAGGCTGCCGTGCCTTCGAAACGCATTTTTGCTCCCGGGTTCATCGCGCGACCCTAAGGACGCGGCCTTCGCTGTGCAAGGCGCTGCTGGCAAAGCGGGGATCTTGCCGGCGCGACCCTCGTCGAGCGGTTCTGCGTCGATTTAAGACTCGAAACATGTCGTCTCTCTGGCGCTTGGTCTGCCGTCAGCCTATATTGGCGGAGACGGTCTGCGCTTCCCGGCAGGAGAACATTTTCCCCGGGGCCTTAATGATCCCTAGGGAGCTGTCCCTGGGAAGACCCGTGGGTTTTCTCATACGGCGCCCACCTACTTTGTAGGTTCCCGGGATCGCTCTCTCCACCGGTTGTGTGGATCGTCACCTGTCGAAAAGGCCATGTCTGGCGGATCTTGTCGTCGCGCCGCTTTGTGCGGTGCTCTCACGAACGAAAAGTTCGCCCCGCTCCTCCAAAACGTCGCTCGTAAAACTCCATCCAAATCTGATCTTTTCTACCGTCGGCGCATGAACTCCCCAAAAGACCTGAAAAAGAATCTCCGCAACCAAGCCCTCGGCCGCCGCGATGCGCTCGATCCGTTCTGGCGGGTGGAGGCAGCGCTCGAAATGGCCGAGACGGCGCGAGACCGGATCACCGTCGCGCCGGGCCAGATCGTCTCAGGCTTCTGGCCGATGCGCTCGGAAGTCGACGTCCGGCCGCTGATGTTTGCCTTGCGCGAAAAGGGGGCAAGGCTCTGCCTGCCGGCCATTCTCGACAAAACCACCATCGTCTTTCGCGAACTGGTGCGCGGCGCGCCGATGGTCGACATGGGCTTCGGCACCGTCGGGCCGCACGAGGAAGCCGAGGTACTCGACCCCCAGCTCATGCTGGTGCCGCTCGCCGCCTTCGACGCGCGCGGCCACCGCATCGGCTACGGCGCCGGCTATTACGACCGGGCGATCGCGCGGCTGGCCGACAAGGGGCAGCAGCCGCGGCTGATCGGCATTGCCTTCGACTGCCAGGAGGTGGCCGTGGTGCCTGACGAGCCGCATGACGTGATCATTCCGGAAATACTCACCGAGAGCGGGTTGCGTCGCTTCGCGCCGAAATTGTAGATAAGTTCCTGGACGCATGGTCTTTTCCGAAAGTCATGCAGCTTTTTGCTTCGCTGACCTTCGGTTCGGGATCACGCTTATATGAGACTTCTCTTCCTCGGCGACATGGTCGGCAAGACAGGACGTACGGCGGTGTGGGAACAACTGCCTGGCCTGATCTCGGATTTCAAGCTCGACTTCGTCATCGTCAATGGCGAGAACGCCGCCGGCGGCTTCGGCATCACCGAGGAGATTTTTCGCGAGACGATCTCGGCCGGCGCCGATGTCGTCACCACCGGCAACCATGTCTGGGACCAGCGCGATGCGCTGATTTTCGCGCCGCGCGAAGAGCGCTTCCTGCGTCCGTCCAATTTCCCCAAGGGTACGCCGGGGCGCGGCTCAGGCGTCTACATCGCCAGGAACGGCGCGCGCGTGCTGGTCGCCAACATCATGGGCCGGGTGTTCATGCATCCCGAGCTCGACGATCCGTTCCAGGCCGGCGAGCGCGAACTTGCCGCTTGTCCGCTTGGTGAGCAGGCCGATGCGATCGTCATCGATTTCCATGCCGAGGCGACCTCGGAAAAAATGTGTTTCGCTCACTTCGTCGACGGCCGTGCCAGCCTTGTTGTCGGCACCCACACGCATCAGCCGACCGGCGATCACCAGATCCTCAATGGCGGCACCGGTTATATTTCCGATGCCGGCATGTGCGGCGATTACGATTCCTCGCTCGGCATGGATAAGGAGGAGCCGCTCAACCGGTTCTTGTCCAAGGTGCCGAAAGGCCGCTTCGAGGCCTCGACCGGACCGGCGACATTGTGCGGCGTCGGCGTCGACATTTCCGACCGTAGCGGCCTGACCGAACGGATCGCGCCGTTTCGCCGCGGCCCGCGGCTGGAGGAAACGGCTCCATCCTTCTGGTCGTGACATTGATATAGACGCTTGCAATACCCAATTGCCGGCGAAACTGCTCTAGATCGTAGAGGGGACGACCTCCATGCAGCTAGTCGAATTCCTGGCGCCGCATTTCGCCTTTGTCTCCGACCCGACGGCATGGGTCGCGCTGCTGACGCTGATCGTGCTGGAGGTCGTGCTCGGCATCGACAATCTGATCTTCATCTCGATTTTGACCAACAAATTGCCGGTAGCGCAGCGGGCCCGCGCCCGGCGGCTCGGCATATCCGCCGCGCTGGTGATGCGGCTGATCCTGCTGGCCACCATCTCGATCATCGTCCAACTGACGACGCCGATATTCACCGCCTTCGGCCACGGCTTTTCATGGCGCGACCTGATCCTGATCGCCGGCGGCCTGTTTCTCGTCTGGAAGGCGACCAAGGAAATCCACCACACGGTCGATCTCGATGATCACCAGGACACCATGATGGGCGAGACGCTGCAGCTTTCGCTGGCCGGCGCGATTTTCCAGATATTGCTGCTCGACCTCGTCTTCTCGATCGACTCGATCATCACCGCCGTCGGCATGACCGACGAAATCGCGATCATGTACATCGCGGTGATCGTGGCGGTGAGCGTGATGATGCTGGCGGCCGGGCCGCTGGCCGACTTTATCGCCAGGAACCCCAGCATCGTCATGCTGGCCCTCGGCTTCCTGCTGATGATCGGCATGACGCTGATCGCCGACGGCATGGGTTACCACGTGCCGAAAGGCTACATCTACGCCGCCATGGGCTTTTCGGCACTGGTCGAAGGGCTCAACATGCTGGCGCGGCGGCGGAAGAAGGCAAAATCCGGCGGCCACTGACGCCGCGCACCGGTCTGGGCAGGCCGGCGCGTTTTTTAAGTCGCCGGCACGCCCCTCGGATGACGGTCGCCGATCAGGCCAAGCGTCAGGCCTTGCTCCAGCCACGCCTTGGCGCCGGCGAGCACCAGCGCAAAACCGCCGGTCGAGTCGATCGCCTGCTTGACCTGCTCGTCGGGGCTGCCGGCAAAGCCGAAATTGCGGACCTCGACAAAGGTCGTGTTGCCCGGCATCTCGGCGAAAGTCCACACTACCGTGGTCGGCGGATCGCTCCATTGCATGACGATCTTCTTGTTATCGACGATCTCACTGACATTGACCGTCGTCGAGACGCCATACATGCGCCATTCCCAGCGAACTTTGTTGCCGCTGTCCAGCCTGTCGCTGCCATGGGTGAACCAGAACTTCGTCGTGATCGCCGGATCGACGAAGGCTTCGAATACGTCGTCGACCGGCCTCCTTATCAGCATGCCGGCTTCGGCGGTCGGTGTTTCGCGGATTTCCATTTCGTCCTCCTTTCCACGGCGTCGCCTGTTCACCAGGCATCGGGTTCGCGCACCAGGTGAATGATGTCGGCCGGGTTGGTGATCCAGCCGCCGCGAAAGCCTTCACCCAGTGCCTCGGTGGCGTCGCAGCGCACGACACCGGCCTTGGCGAGATGCTCCGCAGCGGCCGGAAAATCATCGGTGAACAGTTCCAGCCAGATCTCGGCCTGGCTCATCATCGGCGCCTCGTCGATCCACAGTCGATTGGGACCGAGTTCGAAGCCGACGGCCGGCGGTTTGGCCGTGAATGGCTTCAGGCCGATGACGTCGCGATAGAAGGCGATCGTTGCCTGGTATTGATGCGGCGGGACTTTCATGGCGATGTTGATGCCGCCGGTGATCTTCGCGGTCATTCTTACTCCATTTGCTCTCAGATGTTGTTCTCGTTGGCCGGCTCGCCCTTCATCTCGCTGCGGTAATAGCCGTCGCGCAGATTGATGCCGTATTCGACATAGGCCTTCATGCAGGCCAGCATCTGCGACCAGCCCTCGCAATTGAGGTAGGACTTCTTCAGGCCGACCGCGTCCTCGTGCCAGCCGGTTTCGGCGATGGTGACAAAGGTGCCGCCATCGTCGAGCGGTTCGAAATTCATTTCGATGCGGGTCTTGTAGGTCGGCTTGCCGTCGGCGTCGGTGGCATCCCAGCGCAGCACGATGCGGCTGTCTTTCTTCACCTCGTCGACCTCGACCGGAACCTTGCCCCACCAGATGACGGTGGCGCCCGCCTCCAGCAGTGCGCTGGCGCCGCCGATCGTGGTGAAGTAGCCGCTGAGTTTCTTCGGATTGACGACCGCATCGAAGACTTCGGCGACGGGTTTGCCGATGCGGCCAGAAACCCTGAATCCAAGAGACATATCCACAGCTCCTTCCTTGAATGGCTCAAGGATATGTTATAGAAATATAACATGTCAAGCCAATCGCGAGACGACAATGTTTTCAAGGCGCTGGCGCATCCGCGCCGGCGTGCGTTGCTGGACCGGCTGAAGGATGCGCCGCAGACCACCGGTATGTTGTGCGATGCCTTCCCCGACATGGACCGCTGCACGGTCATGCTGCACCTGAAGGTGCTGGAGGAGGCCGACCTGGTCGTGGCTCGGCGCGAGGGGCGCGAACGCTGGAACCATCTCAACGCGCTGCCGATCAAGCACATCCACGACCGCTGGATCAGTCAATATGCCACGCACGCGATCAGCATCCTCGACCGGCTGAAATCCGATCTTGAGGGATGAAAAGTTTGCCGAAGCCTGCCGATTTCGGATCTTGAAAGCCTTGCGTGCCGGCAGCAATGGCGCGGCTGGACGAATTGAGCCGATTTATCTATAAGCCGGCCATTCCGACAGCGAGCGCCGTCCGTCCGTCAGGGACGCAGCAGGACGTTCTGAAATTTTGAATTCGAGCATTTTGCAAGATGCCGGGTGGTTCACCAGGCGGCAGATGCTCTAGCCGAGAAGATGACAGGGGTGCCATGGCTGGCCATTCACAGTTCAAGAACATCATGCACCGCAAGGGCCGCCAGGATGCAGTGCGGTCGAAAATGTTTTCCAAGCTGGCGCGCGAAATCACCGTCGCCGCCAAGAGCGGCACGCCCGATCCATCGATGAACCCGCGCCTGCGCCTTGCGGTGCAGAACGCCAAGGCGGTGTCGATGCCGAAGGACAATATCCAGCGCGCCATCAACAAGGCGTCGATGGGCGATGCCGAGACCTACGAAGCCGTGCGCTACGAGGGTTACGGGCCAGGCGGCGTCGCGCTGATCGTCGAGGCGCTGACCGACAACCGCAACCGCTCGGCGTCGAACGTGCGCGCTGCCTTCACCAAGGCGGGCGGGGCGATGGGCGAGACCGGCTCGGTATCGTTCATGTGGGACCGCGTCGGCGAGATCTACTATCCGGCATCGGCCGGCAGCGCCGAGAAGGTGATGGACGCGGCGATCGAGGCCGGTGCCGACGACGTCCAGTCGGACGAGGAAGGCCACACGATCTACTGCGCTTTCGAGAATCTCGGCGAAGTGTCGAAGGCGCTGGAAGGCGCACTCGGCGAGGCTGAATCGGTGAAGCCGATCTGGAAGCCGCAGACCAATGTCGCGGTCGACGAGGAGCGGGCACAAT
This sequence comes from Mesorhizobium sp. M0184, assembly GCF_040322215.1. Lineage (NCBI taxonomy): Bacteria > Pseudomonadati > Pseudomonadota > Alphaproteobacteria > Hyphomicrobiales > Phyllobacteriaceae > Mesorhizobium > Mesorhizobium sp. M0184. The sequence goes on along the minus strand of NZ_JAMYSZ010000001.1, from coordinate 527,483 downwards.
CGCTGATGAAGCTGGTTGCGACGCTCGAGGACGACGACGACGTGCAGAGCGTCTACGCCAATTTCGAGGTCGACGAGGAGACCTTGGCAAAGCTCAGCGCGGCATGACCCAACACGCGCTGCCCACAGTCCGCATCACCTATTGCACGCAGTGCCTGTGGCTGCTCAGGGCCGGCTGGATGGCGCAGGAGCTGCTGTCCACCTTCGGTACCGATCTCGGCGAGGTGACGCTGGTGCCCGGCACCGGCGGCATCTTCACCATTTCCTGCAATGACACGCTGGTCTGGGACCGCAAGCGTGACGGCGGTTTTCCCGACGCCGCAAAGCTCAAGCAGCTGGTTCGCGACGTCATCGATCCGGATCGCGATCTCGGCCATGCCGACCGCAAGGGCCATAAGTCAAAAGACCCTGCCTGAGGGCCTTTTTGACTTCCGTCCTGCATTCACCGCCATGCGAAGATGAAGCAGCCCAGCGCCACGATGGCGGTGATGGTGCGGACGTGGTTCCACATCACCCAGTCCCTGAGGTAGGTGGCCCATACCGCGGCGCTGTTGGCGCTTGCCGGATCGACCGCAGCCAGGGCGTTGTTGAGCGGCACGTTGAACATCATCGTCACGATCGGATTGCCGACGACATAGATCAGGGCGCCGGCGAGGAGCCAGAATGCACCCGGTTGGCTCCAGCCGATAAGAGCGCCGGCGGCAAGGACAAGACAGACCAGCCCGGTGCCGAAAAGTGCGGTCATGAATGCCGGCGTGATCACGGTGATGTTGATCGAATTCATGGCGGCGATGCCGCCTGCGGCAGGCAAGCGGGCGAGCGCCGGCATGATAAAGTTGGAGAAGGCGAAGAAAACGCCGCCGACAACGCCTGAGCCAATGGCAGCGACGAAGGTGAGGGTGGGAAGCAGTTTCATGATCATGTCAGTTGCTCCGGTTTCGGGGTTCGAGCAATTTGATTGGCGTGGCGTTTAGAAAATGTGAGCGATCCTCACATTTGCAAAACGTGATAAATCCTCGTATTTTGTCAGTCAAGCCATTTTTCTGGAGACAGTCATGGAAGGCACCGCTGCACCGGGTTCCCCCAACGAGCAGGCCGCATCGCCGCGCCGGGCGCCGAGCCAGCAGCGCAGCCGCGAGCGGGTCGAGCGGATGCTGGCCGCCGCCTCGGCGCTGATCGCCGAGCAAGGCAGCGACGCCATGCGCATGGGCGAGGTGGCCGAGAGGGCCGGCGTGTCGATCGGCTCGCTCTACCAGTTCTTCCCCGACAAGAGGGCGCTCATCTGGGCGCTGGCCGAACGCTACACCGCCGAAAGCCAGGCCTGCATTGCGGCAGCGCTAGCCGAGGTCAATGACGCCGACGGCCTGCGTCGGGCATTTTCGGAACTGGTGAATATCTACTACGGAATGTTCCTGGCGGAGCCGGTGATGCGCGACATCTGGTCGGGCACGCAGGCCGACAAGGCGCTACGCGAACTCGAGCTTGCCGATAGCCGGGCCAACGCCGAATTCCTTACAGCCGTGCTGAAACGGCTGCGGCCATCCGCCGATCCGGAAGCGCTGGAAACGACGGCGTTTCTCATCTGGCAGATGGGCGAGGCCGCAATGCGGCTGGCGATCTCGGTCGGGCGGCAAGAGGGCGACAGGCTGGTTGCCGCCTACAAGCGGATGGCGCTGCGCGAGCTGGTCGGCGAATAGGGCCGTATTTTCGCAATAAAAAACCCGCCACGAAGGCGGGTTTCTCGATCTGCGAAACGCCAATGCGGCTTAGAGGCCGAAGCCTTCGAAACGCTTCTTGAACTTCGACAGGCGGCCACCGCGGTCGAGCAGGGTCTGCTGGCCGCCAGTCCAGGCCGGATGGGTGGTGGGGTCGATATCGAGGTTCATCGTATCGCCTTCCTTGCCCCAGGTCGAACGGGTCATGTATTCGGTGCCGTCGGTCATGACGACCTTGATGGTGTGGTAGTCGGGATGAATATCGGTCTTCATGGGTCTGTTCCTGGCTTGCCGGGTGCTGCCGACGGGCTAAAGCCTGCGTCGATGCGCCCCTTTTTAAAACTCGAAGCCGCAGCTATTGAGGAGCCACGGCTTCTAAAACGGTCGGCGAGCCTATACATCAGCCGGAATTGAATCACAAGGCCGCGGCAAGCGCATATTGATGGCGCAAGCCTCAAAGGGCCAAAGGAAACGGTCATGGCGAACATCAGCGGCGATGCAGACGAGCGCAGGCGCTCGCTGAAGCCGCTGCAGCGCCTGTTTCCCTACATCACGCATTACCGCAAAATGGTCATCGGCGCGATCGTCTCACTGGCCGTCGCGGCGGCGACGACGCTGGCGCTGCCGCTGGCCGTGCGGCGGATGATAGACCACGGCTTTTCCGCTTCCGATTCCAGCTTCATTGCCGAATATTTCGCTATGCTGGTGGTAATGGCCGCCGTGCTGGCGGCGGCGTCGGCCAGCCGCTACTATTTCGTCATCACGCTCGGCGAGCGCGTCGTTGCCGATATCCGCCGCGATGTCTTTGCCCACGTCACAACGCTGTCGCCATCCTTTTTCGACACGGCCCAGTCGGGCGAGGTCGTCTCGCGGCTCGCCGCCGACACGACACAGGTTAAATCGGCCGTCGGTGCCACCGCCTCGGTGGCTTTGCGCAACGTCATCCTCGGCCTTGGCGCCGTGGCGATGATGGTCTTCACCAGCCCAAAACTGTCCGGCCTGGTCATCGCGGCCATTCCGCTAATCGTGCTGCCGCTGGTCGCCTTCGGCCGCTCGGTGCGGCGCAAGTCACGGCTGGCGCAGGATACTCTGGCCAATGCCACCGCCTACGCCAGCGAGCAGATCGGCGCGGTGCGCACCCTGCAGGCCTTCACCAACGAGAAGCTTGTAACCGGGTATTTTTCATCCGCCGTGGAAGCAGCGTTCGAAGCGGCGCGGGCCTCGATCTTTGCCCGCTCCTTTCTCACCTTCTTCGCCATCTTCATGATCTTTTCCTCGGTCGTGGCGGTGCTGTGGTTCGGTTCGCGCGACGTGCTCGACGGCACGCTGTCGCCAGGCACGCTTGGCCAATTCCTGCTCTATTCGGTGTTCGCCGCCGGCGCGCTCGGCGCCCTGTCGGAAGTCTGGGGCGAACTGTCCCAGGCAGCGGGCGCTGCCGAACGGCTGACCGAGATCCTGGCCGAGAAACCCGCGATCCAGGCGCCCGCCGATCCGAAGCCGCTGCCGGCAAAGGCGAGAGGCGCGATCAGCTTCGACGATGTCTCCTTCTCCTATCCGGCCCGGCCCGACCGCGCCGCCGTCCATGGCCTGAGCTTTCAGGTCAAACCCGGTGAGACGGTGGCAATCGTCGGGCCATCCGGCGCCGGCAAGAGCACGGTGTTTTCGCTGCTTCTGCGCTTTTACGATCCGGAGGCCGGCAGGATCGTCATCGACGGGGTCGATCTGCGCGAGGCCGATCCGGCCGCGATCCGCGCGCGGATCGCCATCGTGCCGCAGGACGTCACCATCTTTGCCGCAAGCGCGCGCGACAATATCGGCTTTGGCCGGCCTGGCGCCAGCCAGGCCGAGATCGAGGCGGCGGCGAAGGACGCGCTTGCCGACGAGTTCATCCTGAAACTCGAAAAGGGCTATGACAGCCAGGTCGGCGAGCGCGGCGTGACGCTGTCGGGCGGCCAGCGCCAGCGCGTGGCGATCGCCCGCGCCATTTTGCGCGATGCGCCCATCCTGCTGCTCGACGAGGCGACCTCGGCGCTAGATGCCGAAAGCGAGACGCTGGTGCAGACGGCGCTGGACCGGCTGATGAAGGGCCGCACCACGATCGTCATCGCCCATCGGCTGGCAACCGTGCTGAAGGCCGATCGCATCCTGGTCATGGATGGCGGCCGCATCGTCGAGGAAGGCACGCATCAGAGCCTGGTCGCCAAGGGCGGCATCTATGCGCGGCTTGCCAAGCTGCAGTTCGACACCGGGGCGAATGCTTTCAGGGGCGCGGCCGAGTAGCATCGCTCCATCCCGATGAAATCGGGATGAGGCTCCATCTTCTTGTTTGACCATGGTCTTTTCCGAAAACCGGCATCCACTTTTCGGGATCATGGTCCCCGGCGGCCGCCGAGTTTCTTCAGCTACCGAAAGCTCGGCGTTTGCCGCGTCGATAGGCTATGAACAGGGGAACGCCGACAAGCAACGACAACAAAAGCATGCTGGCGACGGTCTGTCGCTGCTCCTTTGCCGGATCGCTGAGCTGCACATCGGCAGGCGGCTCTTCATAGGTAAAATCGTACTGCCAGCGAACCTGGTCTGCGACGTCATCGACGGTTTTCAGATAATCGGCAATCGCCTTGGCCGGTACTTCAGTCGCCAGCGTCTGAAAGTTCCATTCAACTTGAAATTCGGTGGGCGTGTTGGACCAGGATGCCTTGAGAGACAGATAGGGCGTCACGACGTTTTTCATCGACTCGCCGGAAAACCTCGCCTTGAGGTTGCGCACGGTCACCTTGTGGCGGCGGTAGAACTGGGGGCCGAGGGAGACGGGCCCGGTTCGGTCGACGATTGTCGGGGTTGGAAGAGAGTTGTTGCCGAGATCGGCCGCGCGGATCGGGAAATTCTTTGCCAGATCGTTGGCCGTCAGCGCCTCCGCCGGCAAGCGATAACTTTCCTTCACGCTCACTATGTTGCCGTCGCGCCGATCCACGATTTCCGGCTTGGCGATGGTTTGGATGCCCGGATATTGCTTGTTGTAGTATTTCAGGTAGGCGTCCGACACCTCGCTCAGCGACCTGCTGGCGAAATTGCCGCGCATCCAATCGGCATCGGCGTCCTCATATGTCGAGAAGACCGTCAGCACGAGGGGATCGCCCGGTTTCCGCGGAAAGTCGAATTCCTCGGCGATCTGGATCGATGGGCTGGCAAGCACAGGGCTCGGCATCTTCTCCAACCCGCCGGTGCTGGAAAGCGGCAGCGCGAAGCCGTAGTCCGGCTGTGCGAGATTGTGCGCCCTGCCGCCCTGAAGATAGTTCGTGGCGTCCAGCCAATATGTCTTTGCTCCGATCCTTGCCTTGACGATGGCATGGTCGAAATCGCGGAGCGCCGGCAGATGCTGGTCCAGGGCCCGTCCCTCGTCGAGATCGGCCAAGGCGACCTCGGCAGCAATGCCAAGCCGCACAAGCGACGAAACCAGCAGCAGGGCCTTGTCCTTGCAGTCACCGAACCCGCTCAGGATAACCGTCGCGGGATCACGCGGAACGTAGGAACCGGCACCCATCGACAGGCTTACATAGCGGATCTGGTCCTGCACCAACCGCATTGCCTCGACCATCCGGTCTTCGGGCACCGGATGCCGCAGAGCGATGTCGTCGAGCTTTGCGGCAAAAGCCGGGGGAAAAACGGTCGCTGGCTTGTAATAGGGCGCAACGGCATCGACCACACTTTGCCAATTCGCGGTAGACGCGACATCGATGGAGCCCCAGCCTGGATAGGTCACGGGCAGGTTGTCCTCGACATTGACCGGTTTCGGGTTTGGAATTTCCCATAGATAGGTGGTGTCCGGCCCAGTCGGGGAGATTGAGGGCTTAAGTCGGGTTCCCCTTGTCTTGATCTGGAGCGGCTGGCCCGAAGGCCAAATGATGCTTGTGCGGATAAGCGCTACCGGCTCTTCCCATTCGGTGGAGAAATTCTTGAAGAAAAGGTCCTTGCCGACCAGCGGTGTTACTTCGTAGGTCGACCCGTAATCGACGATGTCGCCGGTGCGCACATCATCGATGTTGACATGTGCAGTCAGCCAGCCGTCGAAGACGCCCTTCTCGGCGTCTCTTTCCCTGCGGAAGATGTCGAATTTGACGCCTTCCAGCCGGTCCAGAACGGCGCCATCGCGGATGATGTGAAGATGGTTGAGCGTGACCTTGTGCCGGGACGGATCGAACTGCAGATCGATACTCGCGCCACGATCGAGGCCGGGACGGTCGACAATTTTATAGACGGTGCGCGAGTACTCGACATAGCCGCCGGCGCGATGCTTGATCTGGTCGTCCGAGAGCAGCCATGAAACGCCATTCTTGATTTGATCCGATCGGGTGGGATCGGCAGCCGGAATATCAAGCTGCTTTACCCAGCTTTCTGCCGGACCCTTGAGAACCATGTCGTCGGACATGGCCGGAGAACTCAGGCCGATCAATAAGATGAAAAATACCAAGCGGGGCCAGAAAGACTTCATCCTATGAAAACTGTAACAGACAGACATCTACGCTCGCCCAACTTGGAAGAACTCCTTTTTCAGAGGCTTTTCCACCAAAGTAAAGGCCAGTTTCGCGGATTTCTGCAGTCACCGCGGCAAGAACCTGGAATAGACGAAGCGGCTCAGTTCCCGTACCGCTTCTTCAGATGGTTAGTGAAATGTGCGGCATCGAGCTTTTCGCCGGTAGCGCGTTCGAGCAGTTCCGGTGTCGACCAGCGCGAGCCTTGCGACCAGATCCTTTTGCGGCGCCAGTCATTGATCGCGGCGAAATCTCCCTTGGCGAGGTCTTCGTCGGCTGAAGGATGATCCCTGGTCAGCGCCGCCCATTGCTGCGCCGCCATCATGGCGCCCAGCGTGTAGGAAGGGAAATAGCCGAAGGCGGCACCCGGCCAGTGGACGTCCTGCATCGGACCGTCAGCCGGATTGTCTGATGTCGACAGGCCGAGATAATCGCGCATCTTGGCATCCCAGGCTTCGGGCAGGTCGGCTGCTTCCAGCCGTCCCGAGACAAGCTCCTGCTCCAGCTCGTAGCGCAGGATGACGTGCAGCGGATAGGTGACCTCGTCGGCATCGACGCGGATCAGGCCGCGCTCGACGCGGTGTACATGCGGCAGGATGTCGTCGATCGTCCAGCTCTCGCCGAGGTGTCTTTCGACCACCGGCAGCGCCCAGCGCCAGAATTCTGGATTGCGGCCGATCTGCTTTTCGACGAACAGGCTCTGGCTTTCATGCACCGCCATGCCGCGCGCTCTGCCCAGAGGCCAGTGCGCCCACGCCTTCGGCAGGTTCTGCTCGTACAGCGCATGGCCGGTCTCGTGCAGCACGCCCATCAGCGCCGACAGGAAATCCGAGGTCTTGTAGCGGGTGGTGATGCGCACGTCGCTCGGCACGCCGCCGCAGAAGGGATGGTGCGAAACCGACAGCGAGCCGTGGGTGAGGTCGAAGCCGACCGCCGCCATCATGGCGAGGCCAAGCTCGCGCTGCTTGTCCAAGGGGTATCTGCCGGAAAGCGGCTTCAGCGGATGTTTCGCCAGCCGCTCTTCCTGCACGGCCAGTGCCTCCGGCACGAAGCCTTTCAGGAAGGTCTTCAACTCGACAAACACAGGCGTGATGTCGGCGGCGCGATTGCCCGGGTCATATTGCTCCATCAGCGCGTCGTAAGGCTCGAGCCCGAGCACCTCGGCGCGAAGGGCCGCCTCCTCGCGGACCAGCGCCACGACGCCTTCGAGCGCCGGTAGGAAACCCGCCCAGTCGTTCTTGGCGCGCAGGTCGCGCCAGAGCTGCTCGGAGCGCATGCGCGCGGTCGTCTGGCGCTCGACGAACTCGACCGGCAGGCAGGTCAGGTTGGTGTATTGCCGGCGGAATTCCCTGACCGCGGCCTGCTGCTCTTCGTTCAGCGCCTCCTGCTCGGCCGCCGCGATCCAGTCGGCAATCTCCGGCGCAGTCGCCCGGGCATGGTGCATGCCGGCAAGCGCCGACATTGCCTCTGCGCGCTTCTCGCCGCCGCCGACCGCCATATGGGTCGCCTCGTCGGCGCCGAGGATGGCGAGGGCGTGTTCCAGCGCTTCGAGCTTGTGGCCGAGGTCGTCGAGTTTTTGAAAGGACATTGTGGGTTCCGCTGATTTGACGGCGGGAAAAGATACCAATGCAAAACTGTTGGCAACCCCGAAGCCGTCCGCGATCGACGCATCGACTGCCGGCTGCAACGGCCGAAAAGCATCTTGTGGAAGCGGTGGCGTGCGTGATCAATGTCGTCCGGCGGCGGCAGACCGCGATGCGGAGACGAAACATGATCGCCAATGTGCTGGTCGGGCTGGTGGCCGTGATCCACCTCTGCATCGTCTATCTTGAGATGGTGCTGTAGGACACGCCGCGCGGCCATATGGTATTCAGGCTGACGCCGGAATTTGCCAGTGCCTCGAAAGTGCTCGCGGCCAATCAGGGGCTTTCTCGCAGCCGGCCTGATCTGGGGGCTTTACCTCGGCGAAGCCGGTTTCCAGTTCAAAGTCTTCTTCCTGCTCTGCGTCGCCGTCGCCGGTCTTTACGGCGCAGCGACGGCGGGCCGTAAAATCCTGTTCATCGAGACAGTGCCGGCAGTGCTGGCGCTGATTGCGCTGGCGTTGGGCTAGCGCATGATCCCCGAACCGAAAGCTGGAAAAGGATCATGCGCAAAATCCATTGCCACAGTGCCGGGCACTGCGGCCGATTTCAGCCGCCTGGATAAGTTGGGCCGTAGCCGTTGGGATAGTATCCGCCATCGGCGCCGTTGCCGATGAGGAAGGCACTGCCGGTGTCAGCGCGCAGCTTTTGGCTGACATCGTCGAGCTGCGCCAGCAACTGCTGATATTGCGTGCTCGGCATCGTTCCATCGCGTGCGGCCCTCTGGGCGGCCCGATCGAGTTGAGCGACCTGCGTGCGCAAGTCACGTGCCTCGCCCGGCTCGAGCTTGTTCGCCCGGATGGCGCCCTGGATACCCGTCTCCACACTCTGGATCTGATTGATCAAGGCCGTCGCACGCGGGCCGGCGTAAGTGCCAGCAAACGGAACGGCGAGGAGCAGTGTGGCGAGCGTAGCAGTCCTCAGATTCCTGGGAGCGAAGAAGCGCATGGTTGCGTCTCCTTTACTGGGGAAGGCGGTGGTTGGGAGGGTCCTGCCTTCCGGCCGCGGGCCGTCAGGTTCCGTCGCGTCGCGATGAGCGGTTCCACCGCCGGCGGTTCTCGGCCCATGACCAAGGCTAAAAGGCCATGGCGGCAAAGTGTAATTAAAAAAAGGTAATTTTTTCAGCTCTTGCCGCTGCCGCACCAGTGCCCTAAATGCCGCCGACTTGAGCCGGCTCGACCTGGCGCATGATACAAGCCAAAGGCTTGCAGATCACCGCTCGGTCAGCTTCAACTCGATGCGGCGGTTCTTGTTGCGCGCCTCTTCGGTATCGGCGGGGTCCAGCGGCTGGAATTCGCCGAAGCCGGCCGCGACCAGCCGGTTGGCCGGCACGCCGTTCTCGATCAGGAACTTGACTACCGATGTCGAGCGCGCCGTCGACAATTCCCAATTGTCGCGGTAGCGGCCGGTGCCGGAGAGCGGCTTGTTGTCGGTGTGGCCGTCGACGCGCAGCACCCAGTTGATCTCCGGCGGGATTTCCTTTTGCAATTCGATGATGGCATCGGCGAGCTTCTTCATCTCGACCTTGCCGGCATCGTTGATCACCTCGGAGCCGGTCGGGAAAAGCACTTCCGACTGGAAGACGAAGCGGTCGCCGACGATGCGGATGTTCTCGCGGTCGGCAAGAATTTCACGTAAGCGGCCGAAGAAATCGGAGCGGTAGCGGTTTAGCTCCTGCACGCGTTGCGCCAGTGCGACGTTGAGGCGGCGGCCGAGATCGGCGATCTTGGTGTTGGATTCGCGGTCGCGCGTTTCGGACACGTCGAGCGCTTGTTCGAGCGCTGCGATCTGCCTGCGCAGCGCCGAAATCTGCTGGTTGAGGATCTCGACCTGGCTCAGCGCCTGCTGGCTGATCTGGCGCTGGCTGTCGAGCTCGCCGGAAAGTGCCGTCGCGCGCTGGTTGGCGGCATCGCCGGCACCGGCGCCTTGCGCCAGCAATTGCTCGAGCCGGCTCTTTTCCGCCTCCGACGCGGACAGCGACGCCTGCAAATTGGCAAGGGTGTCCTCCTTGTCCTGCGTCGTCGAGCGCTCCAGCGCCAGAAGCTGGGTCAACTCGTTGATCTGCGAGTTGAGGCGGTTGAGCACCGTGTCCTTGCCGGAGATCTCGCGGCCGAGCAGGAACTGCGCCAGCACGAAAACAGTCAGCAGGAACATGATCGCCAACAGCAGCGTCGACAGCGCATCGACGAAGCCCGGCCAGTAATCGATGCGGCGGTCGGAGCGCCGGCCTCGTGCCAACGCCACGTCAATGCACCCCAGGCTTCTTCAAGGCGTCGGCGATCTTCTCCAGGGTGTTGCGCATCGCCTTCTGCTCGTCGGACTGGGCCTCGACCCAGTCGCGCATGATCTGCTGCTCCGAGCGCATGTTCTTGACCAGGCCGGAAATGCCGTCGGCGAGATTGGCCATGGCGGTGGCGACGCGCGGATTGGAGCCGCCGCCATTCTCCTGCAGGGTGCGCAGCTTTTCCGACAACAGCCGGATTTCCTCGGAAGGTTCGGTCTTGGCCGCGTCGGCAACGACGATGTCGGAGGACAGGTCGGTGACCGAGGACAGCCAGTTTTCGAGTTCGGTATAGAAGCGCGTCTGGGCGCGGCCGGCCTGCAGGTCGAGGAAGCCGAGCACCAGCGAGCCGGAGAGGCCGAACAGCGAGGACGAGAAGGCGGTGCCCATGCCGGCCAACGGAGCGGAAAGCCCCTGCTTCAGGGATTCGAGCACGGCCGCGGCATCGCCGGTGCCGGGATCGAGCGACTCGATGGTTTCGCGGATCGAGCCGATCGTGTTGAGCAGGCCCCAGAAGGTGCCGAGCAGGCCGAGGAACACCAGCAGTCCGACAAGGTAGCGCGACGTGTCGCGGCTTTCGTCGAGGCGGGTGGCGATCGAATCCAGCATGGTGCGCATCGAACTGGTCGAGAAAGCAATCGTCGAGGAGCGGCCGATCATCGCCTTCATCGGCGCCAGCAACACCGGTTCGGTGGTTTCGGAACCGGCGCGGAACGAGTTGACCCAGCGCACCTCGCGGAACAGCCGGCCGACCTGGACGAAGGCCAGCAGGATGCCGACCGCCAGCACGCCGATGATCAGGCCGTTGAGGCCGGGATTGGTGACGAAGGCGGTCGAGATCTGGCGGGTCAGGATGGCGGCGATGAAGGCCACGATGAACAGAAAGATCACCATGGTCAGCAGAAACACCTGCGGGCTCGACAATTTGTGCGGATCGTAGATCAGAACGTCGGAGCGCCTGCCCATGCCGAAGGATCTGAGAAGAGTCATCCGTGCCCCGTTTCCGATGCCGTCGCCGCCGATCAATTTGTGTTTGCGACTCTAAACGGAATTGTGACGAAATTGAATGGCGCTTGGCAATATTGCCACTGTCCGCGACCGGAGGTCAAAGCCGGTTGATGACCAGGCAGTCGACCATGGCGGCCAGATGCAGGCCGGCGCCGGTGACGACAAAGCCATGCCACAGCGCATTGTGGAAGCGCAGGCCCTTCCAGGCGAAGAAGATCACGCCACAGGAGTAGACGATGCCGCCGGCAACGATGAGCGCGATCGATGTCGCCGGCAGCGTCCGCACGAGCGGCTCCACCAGAACGATACCGCTCCAGCCGATGGCTAGGTAGAAGACGATCGCCAGCCGGTCGAAACGGCCGGGAAGAAAGACCTTGATGGCGATGCCGACCGCCGCGGCGGTCCAGACCAGGACGATCATGGAAACGGCCAGCGGCGAGCCGCCGAGCTGCGCCAGGAAAGGCGTGTAGGTGGCAGCGATCAGCAGATAGATCGCGGCATGGTCGAAGCGCCGCAATATCCATTTTGCCGGCGACGACACCGGCCAGACATTGTAGGCCAGCGAAACCGACAGCACGGTGAGCAGCGAGACTACATAGAAGGCGGCGGCGACGTATTCGCCGGGGCCGGTTCGATAGGCGGCCAGTGCCAGCAGCGTCGAGCCGGCAGCGATCGCTAGCACGATGCCCACGGCGTGGACAATGCCGTCGGCGATGATCTCGGCGCGCGAGTAATGCCAGCGCCCCATAAAGGGAATGTCGAGCTGGGAGAGTTCGCTCTGGGGTTGGGGCCGGCTGTTCGTCATCGATGATCCTGCGCCACCTTATCTGGGCGGCCGCGGGACAGTATTTCAAGCTTTGGTTGCGGTTTTGCGACTGCGGCGGTTCAGCGCGGCGTGCCTCTATCAGCCGGCTGAGAGTGGCCTTTTGATAGTCTTCAACAGCGCGCGCTGGATGAGTTCGTTGCCGGCGACCAGTGAACCGGCGTTCAGCACATCCTGTCCCCCGGCGAAATCGGAGACGAAACCGCCCGCCTCGCGGATCAGCAAAATGCCGGCGGCGACATCCCAGGCCGACAGGCCGGTTTCCCAGAACCCGTCCATGCGGCCGGCGGCGACGTAGGCGAGATCGAGCGAGGCGGAGCCGAGACGGCGGACGCCAGAGACCTCGGCCATGACATTGCGCAACTCGATGAGGAAATTGCCGTGCTGGCCACGCCCGAGATGCGGCATGCCGCAGCCGATCACCGCATCGACCAGCTTGGTGCGGCCGGCGACGCGCAGCCGGCGGTCGTTCATGAAAGCGCCGCCGCCGCGCTCGGCGGTATAGAGCTCATCCATCGCCGGATTGTAGACGACGCCGGCGACGATCTGGCCCTGGCGCTCCAGCGCGATCGAAACGGCAAAGAGCGGAATGCCGTGCAGGAAATTGGTGGTGCCGTCGAGCGGGTCGACGATCCAGCGGTGCTGGCCGTCGTCGCCCTCGATCACGCCGCGTTCCTCCATCAGGAAGGCGTAGCCGGGCCGCGCCTTGGAGAGTTCGGCAAAGACGATGTCTTCGGCCTTGCGGTCGGCCTGGCTGACATAGTCGCCCGGCCCCTTCATCGAGACCTGCAGGTTCTGCACTTCGCCGAAGTCACGCGACAGCGAGCGGCCGGCCTTCATTGCGGCCTGGACCATGACATTGAGGATCGCGGAACGCGCCATTGCTGTTCTTCCTGTCGCTGCGCCTATTTGCCTTGACGCATGATCTTATCCAAAAAGTCTGCAACTCTTTGGGATCACGCCTTAGTCGGCGCGGCGCACGTAAGTGATTTCGTTGGTATCGACGATGATGCGCTCGCCCGAGCCGATGAACGGCGGCACCAGCACGCGGATGCCGTTTTCGAGTATCGCCGGCTTGTAGGACGAGGCTGCCGTCTGGCCCCTCACCACCGGGTCGGCCTCGGTGATGGTCAGCGTCACCTGGTCGGGCAGCGAAATGCCGATCGGCCTTTCGTCATAGAGCTGGACCGTCACCATCATGCCGTCCTGCAGGAAGGCGGCGCGATCGCCGACGAACTCCTTTTGCAATTCGAGCTGCTCGTAGCTTTCGGTGTCCATGAACACCAGCGCGTCGCCCTGCTCGTAGAGGAAGGAAAAATCCTTCAGATCGAGCCGGATCTGCTCGACCGTCTCGGCCGAACGGAAGCGCTCGTTGAGCTTGGTGCCGTTGATCAGGTTCTTGAGTTCGACCTGGTTGTAGGCGCCGCCCTTGCCGGGCTTGACGGTGTTGGTCCTGACCGCCACCCAAAGGCCGCCATCATGCTCGATGACGTTGCCGGGACGGATTTCGTTGCCATTGATCTTGGCCATGGTGAGGTGATCCGGAAATGAGATGATCGCCGCAAAGGGCAATTTGGCGCCTCCAAGACCACAAATCGCCAGCAGAGGCAAGGAGCGCCTTCCGATGAAGCGGGAACGAAGCTGGCCCGGCAGTGCGGCGTGGCGGCCTCAGTCCGCCCTGACAGTCGCGGTGACGGCCTCGGTCACTGCGTCGGCGACCTCTCTCAAAAGATGCAGGTGGGGCGAACGCAGCACGACAATTCGCAGCGACAGCTCGAGGCCGGGAGCGTCGACCAGGGCAATGCCCTGCGGCAGCTTTTCCCGCAGCAGCCGCCGGGGCAGCAGGCCAAGGCCTTGGCCTCGACGAACCCAGTCGATCTGCAGCGCGCCGTCCTGAATCTCGGCGCCGACCATCAACCTGTGGCCGCCCTCGGCCAGGGCAGCCGCCAGCCGCCGGCGCGCGTCGCAGGGTTCAGGGCTGAGGACCCAGGGCATGGTCTTGACGTCGGCTTGCCGGCTGGTGTTTTCGGCAGCGATGATGCCGAGGGGCTCGGTTCCGACAACGCCGTCGCCAGCTTTGGAATTGCTGCCGTCCAGGATGAAGGCGAGGTCGAGCTGTCCGCGCTTGTGCTGGTCGGCCAGCTCAAGGCTCCAGCCGCTCTTCAGACGCAGCGAAACCTTCGGAAACCGCGCCACGGCATCAGCAATAGCGGCGGCCACGGCTTTGTCGCAAAGTCCATGCGCGAGGCCGAGCCGCAGCAGGCCCTCCGGCTCCTTGCCCTTGGCGAATGATCTCAGCGCGTCGACGGCGGCGAGAATTTCCTTGCCGCGTGCCAGCACCTCTACGCCGGCCGGGGTCAGTCGCGACGGCTTTAGCCGGCGGTCGAGCAATTCCGTGCCGAGCATCTCCTCCAGCCGCTGGATCTGGCGGGTGACGGCCGGCTGCGTCAATGGCAGGCGTTGCGCCACCTTCTGAATCGAACCCTCCTCGGCAAAGAGGGCCAGTGTTTTCAGTTCTTCAAGCACGACACACCCGAACATGTCAGAGAAGCATAATTATCCTGAACATTATGAATTTGAAATCCGATGGATGGCAAGCGATTTTCCTCTGGCAGGACCCAGCTGGAAAGGAACGACGATGAAGGCGATCGAATTGCAGAGCCCGGGCGGCCTCGAGAACCTTAGAATGGTCGAGCGGCCGATGCCTCAACCGGGGCGCCAGGAGATGATTGTGAAGGTCAAGGCGACGGCGCTGAACTACCGCGATGCCGAGATCGTTCGCGGCAGCTATCACACGAAGTTTGCATTGCCGCTGGTGCCGCTGTCGGACGGCGTCGGCGAAGTCGTTGCCATCGGCGCCGAGGTCAGCCGGTTCAAGATCGGCGACCGGGTCTGCGGCACGTTCTGGCAGTGCTGGGTCGGCGGCAGTTTCGCCATGGCCGAGCCATCCGATCAACGTGGCGGCCCGATCGACGGGCTGCTCAGCGAATTTGCCCGGCTCGACGAACAGGCGGCGGTGCTGGCGCCGGCCAATCTGAGCGACCTCGAGGCGGCGACGCTGCCATGCGCCGGCGTGACGGCATGGCATGCGCTGTTTACGGAGGGCAGCGTCAAACCCGGCGACACCGTGCTTTGCCTCGGCACCGGCGGCGTTTCGCTGTTTGCGGTGCAGTTCGCCGCCGCTGCCGGGGCGCGCGTCATCGTGGCGTCGAGCAGCGACGAGAAGCTTGCACGGGCAAGCCAACTTGGCGCGCAGGATGGCGTGAATTATCGCAGCGTCCCCGATTGGGCATCGGCCGTGCTGGGATTGACGGATGGCCGCGGCGCCGACCATATCATCGAGGTTGGCGGACCGCAGAGTTTTGCACAATCGCTGAGGGCAGCGGCGCGCGGCGCCCAGATCAACGTCATCGGCTATCTCGGCGGCAGTGACGGCGCCATCAACCCGCTCGACATCTTCCGCCGGCAGGTCCGGGCGCGAGGCATACCGGTGGGCTCACGCGAATCCTTCGAGGCGATGAACCGCGCCATTGTCGTCAGCCGGTTGAGACCGGTGATCGACCGGGTCGTGCCATGGAGCCGGGCCGCCGAAGCCTTTCGGTACCTTGAACACGGCTCTCCCTTCGGCAAGGTCGTGCTCGATCATACGCAATGAGCCCGCCTGACGAGCTTGGTGCAATGAATCGCGATATCGCGGTCAGGGCAGGCGGTTGGCCCGTTGCAGCGCCTGCTGCGTCTGCTCGTCGGTCAGGCCCTGCAGGAAATCGTCCATCTCTTGGTCGATCAGCCCGGCGCGGCGGGCGACAACATACCAGGCGCCGGCGAGGATCAGATCCGGGTCGGTGCCTATGCCGTTCATGTAGAGCTTGGCGAGACGGTTCTGGGCGGCGACATTGCCGCCTTCTGCGGCCTGCTTCATCCAGTTGAAGCCGGATTTCAGGTCGCGGGCGCCGCCGCGCCCCTCGATCATCCAGGTGGCGAGATCGATCTGTGCCGTGTCGTAGTTCTGCCGCGCGGCCTGTGCCAGCAGGCCGCGGGCGCGGACATCGTCGCGCGGCTTGCCGCCGGCGCCATTGGCGTAGACCTGTGCCATCGCATATTGTGCGTCGGCAAGCCCGGTCGCGGCAGCGCGCTCGTAATAGGATACGGCTTTGGCAATACCGGCATCGCCGGGCTCCTGTTCGACCATCAGCTGCGCAAAATTGAACTGCGCCAGGCGGTTGCCGGCCTCGGCGGCGGCCTGCATCAGCGCATAGGCCTCCTTCTCGTCCTTTTTGACGTAGCGGCCGTCGAGCAGCATCAGCGCATACTGGAATTGCGATTCCGGCACGCCCTGCTCGGCGGCAAGCGCATACCACTTCGCCGCCCCTGCCGCGTCGACCGGCACGCCGAGGCCGCGCGACAGTATCTCGGCCACCAGCGTCTGTGCCGCCGGATCGCCGTTTTGAGCACGGGAGAGCGCAAGGTTGTAGGCCGTCTTGTAGAGCCCGCGCTGAAAGGCGCCGTAGGCAGCGTCGGACGGCTTTGCGCCGAAGCGGTCGGGGTTGATGGTGTCGGCCGACGGCAACGGGGTGGTAGTGGCGGGCTGCGGCAATTGTGCGGCGATCGGCTTGTCGGCAGGTTCGCTGGAATCCGGCCTGGGCTGCGGCAGCGGAACGGGTTCCGCCGCTATCGCCTGCGTCACGGCCGTTGCGAGAAAGGCGCTGAAAAGGATTTTCCGCGAGAGCACGTCAGTCCTCGAAGCGCGGCGCGGTTTCGTCGAGCAGCGCGTTGGCGGCGGCGACCGCCATCTTCGGATCGACGTCCTCGGCGAAGACGGCGCTGGACAGCGCCACGAATTCAGCGCCGGTGGCGGCGACCGCTTCCACCGAGGCAAGATCCGATCCGGCCATGACGATGCAAGGGATCTGGATCACGTCCGCCCACCATTGCCCGAGCGACAGGTTGCGCGGGTGCGGCTCAGGCTTGTTGTCGTAGCCGAAGCGGCCGAAGAAAATGTAATCAGGCCTGACCTCGCCGAGTTCCAGCGCATCGTCGCGGGTCTTGGCGCCGCCGGTGCCGACCATCATCCTGGCCTGGAAGTGTTCGATCGTTTCGGCGAGCTCGTCCTTGCCGACCTCGACATGGATGCCGTCGGCCTGGACACGGCCGGCGATGCGGGTGTCGCCGGCAATGATGACGGCAATGCCGGCCGCTTGCGCCACCGGCACGATCTGCTCGGCAAAGGCTTGGAAAGAGGCCTCGTCCATACCGTTTTCCGGCAGAATGAGCGAGGCGACGTCACCGCCGTCGAAGGCCGCGGCGATGCGCGCGGCCGGCACGTTCGGCGGCGCGATCAGCACGATACGGCAGCGGTTGGGCGGCGTTGCGTCATTCATTGGTGTTCGGTCCCGGTTATCGCCTATGCCGGGCGAAGATGGTTGCATTGCGGCATAGAGCAAAGTGCGGGGATTGAACAGGCGGCAGGGGGATCACGATTGCCGTCAATGATTCAATAGGGCTCGGCGCATGACTGCCGTTGGCCGAAATTCTCCTCGCCTGGTCGCTTGCGGCCCTACGCAGGCACCTTCGATTTCCACAGCGACCAGCCGAGATTCATGCCAGCCGCGGCGACCAGGATGGCGGCGGCGCCGACGATCTGCGCCGGATGCAGCCGATGGCCGAAGGCGACGACATCGACGAGGATGGCGACGACGGGATAGATGAAGGACAGCGATCCCTGCAGATGCGTCGGCAGCTTCTGGATGGCGCCGTACATGAGGATGTACATCAGGCCGGTATGGACGATGCCGAGTGTCGCCAGCATGACCCAGCTCCGCGCATCGACCGGAAGGTGGGTGAGATTGGCGAAGGGTGCCAGCATGAGAACGCCGACGCAGACCTGGATCAGGGCGATCAGGTGCGGCGGCGTGCCTTTGAGCTTCTTGGTGACGATAGCCGCAACGGCCCAGAAGAAAGCCGCGGCCAGCGCCATCGCAATGCCGGTAAAGTAATCCGTACCATGATCGCCTCCATCGGGCGCGGCCTGCACGATCAGCAGCATGCCGGCGAAGGCGATGCCGAGCCAGGTCAGCTTGGTCACCGTCAGCCGTTCGGAGAAGAAGAGCGCGCCAAAACCCACCAGCATGAAGGGCTGCGTGTTGTAAACGGCCGTGGCGATCGAGATCGACGCGCGGGAAAACGCGCTGAACAGCAACAGCCAGTTGATAACGATGGCAGCACCGCCGAGAGCCGCGATCGCGACGATGCGAAGCGACAGCCTGCCACGCAGCAGTCCCAGCGCCGCGCAGATGATCAGCAGCGTTACCGCCCCGAAAGCACAGCGCCAGAACACCACGTCCATGATGGGCTGGCCGGAAAGGACGACGAACCAGCCGATCGTGCCGAGGATCGCCATCGCCGCCGTCATTTCGATCGTGCCGCGTACCGTGTTGTCCATGGATGCTCCTGAAACCCGTTGAGATTTTATAATCCCACAGCGGATCGGGTCTTTCCATGACTTCTAGCCGGTGATATGCAGGACGAACCTCATTAAATTAGGTAAACATCGGCTTTTTCTTGGAATTGTAAAATGCTGGACGAGCTCGATAGAAAGCTCCTCGATATCCTGGTCAAGGATTCACGGACCTCGCTGAAGGAACTGGCGCTGCAGGTCGGGCTGTCGTCACCAAGCATTTCGGAGCGGCTTCGGCGGCTAGAGGATCGCGGCGTCATCCGCGCGTTCACCATCGACATCGATCCGCAGGCGCTCGGCTACGCCTTGCAGGCGATCGTTCGCATCCGGCCATTGCCGGGCAAGCTGCACATCGTCCAGAAGCTGATCGAGGAAATCCCGGAATTCGGCGAATGCGACAAGGTGACGGGCGATGACTGCTTCGTTGCCCGGCTGTTCGTCCGCTCGATCGGCGAGCTCGACGGGATTCTCGACCGCATCGCCGACAAGGCCGAAACCAGCACCGCCATCATCAAGGCGCAGCCGATCCGGAGACGCCCGCCGCCGCTCGACATGCCAAACATGTGACGGGTTTCGGTGGCGTGGCCCACATATTTGCGGTCGCGGCCTGACCATTTCTGGTCTATTCCAGAGTTCAACTTTCCCTCCAGCGTCCCTTCCCATGTCAGGCCTGCTCGTCGATCCCTGGTTCTATGCCGCGGCCATTCCGGCCGTCATCCTCGTCGGCCTGTCGAAAGGCGGCTTCGGCGGCGCCGTCGGTTTTGTCGGCGTGCCGTTGATGGCGCTGACCATGCCGCCGGTTCAGGCTGCCGCAATTCTTCTACCAATTCTGTGCCTGATGGACATTGTCTCGGTGTGGACGTGGTGGGGTATCTTCGACCGCAAGATGCTGGCCGACATGATGCCGGGCGCCGTGATCGGCATTGCCCTTGGCTGGCTGACGGCGGCACTTGTAACCGAAGAGATGGTGCGGCTGATCGTCGGCGCGGTTGCCCTGATCTTCGTGCTGCGCTGGCTCTATTTGCAGCTCCGCCACGGTGCCGGCCACGCGGCGGAGCCCAACCGCGTCGCCGCGGGCTTCTGGGGTACTGTTGCCGGGTTCACCAGCTTCGTCGCCCATGTCGGCGGCCCGCCTTTTCAGGTCTATGCGCTGCCGATCAGGCTCGATCCGAAGGTGCTGTCGGGCACCGCGGCGATCTTTTTCGCCGTCACCAATGCGCTGAAGCTCATCCCCTATTTCGCGCTCGGCCAGTTCGACACCACCAATTTGACCGCATCGGCGGTGCTGATGCCGCTGGCGCCGCTGTCGACCATCGCCGGCGCCTGGCTGGTGCGGCGGATGCGGCCGGAGCTGTTCTATCCCTTCACCTATGCGACCGTGGCGGTCGTCGCGGTCAAGCTTCTGTGGGACGGCATCGCCGGCCTCCTGTAAGACGGCGGCCCCATTCGGCCGCCGCCGGATTCCTTACACCTCAGGCGGCACTCGGCAGCAGCTGCCGCGTCCTGCCAAGCGCCAGGGCAATGCCGGTTGCGAGTACGAGCGCCATGCAGCCCAGAATGGTGATGTCGTGCAGCGTCGGCTTCAGCACCATGTCCGCGATGATCACCAGCATCACCGAATAGTCGAAGCGCGCGGCGCTGAGGACGCGCTGGCCCTGGGCAAGCACTGCCGGCGTCACGCCATCCTTGGCGATCATGCCTGCCATGCGGTCGGCAGTCGGCTTGAAGATGAACATGCCGATGCAGAAGGTCGTCGCATAACCGGCAAGGCCGATCAGCACCCACAGATCGGAAAAGCCGACCCAGAAGCCGCACATGATGAGGCCGAAAAGCAATGTCAGCATCGACATCGGCGCGAAGAACCGGTTGCCGAGCTCGCCGGTGGCGCGCATCGCCTGCAGCATGCCTTCGACGTTGCCAGCGCGGTCGGCGCGTACCGCGAGCAGCATCAGCGTGAAGCCGCCGCCGACCCAGAGGAACGCCGAGACGATGTGCAGAAATTTAACGGCCGAGTACCAGTCCATTGTTCGCTCCTTGAGAGATTGTCATGATTGCCGGAGCGCAAGGTTTGCTCCGCCTCGTTGCGAGGAACGGGCGTTTAGCGCGGCGCCTGTTTCGGAACGATGTCGCGCGCAGTGCCGTTTTGTTTCGGTAAGCCGGTCACCATTTGGAGGAAACCATGGCGCAAGCGTCGCCCCTACTTTCCAGGCGGTGGTGTGAACGGCGCCGTGGCCAGTCAGCTGTGCTGTTACGGCACAGTTGCTGGGCGCTTGATCGAAAAATATGCCCCGCGTTAAGGCTTCGTTAAGCTTTACAGGCGTTTACTATGTCCATCCAGTGATCTGGATTCTTACCGAGTGGTTGGAGCCACTTTGTTTGACGCCTCCCTGTTAAACTCCTGAGAGCCGCCTTATCCGCGGCTCTTTTTTTGTGCGCCGGCATGGGCGTCCTTCCGGCTAAATGCGGCCGTTAACCGTTTGTTAAACATGTGCTTGCCTTCGCTGGCAGCGAAGCGCATTTTCAAGCTTCAGTCGTTTAGGCTGCCGGATATGGCGGCCAAGAGCCGAATCGGCCGGCTGTCAGGCAAGTGCAGGGGCGTAGCGATGAACGAGCCTTCGAAGGCGAGCGCGAAAACCATCAAGCTGGCGGAGCGCCGGGTTTTCTCCCAATCCTTCAAGCCGCTCTATCAGGAAGGCATGGGCCTGGTCGAGCAGGCGGCCGAATATCTCGACGGCAAGGGCCGCGCCGAGGCCAAGAAGCTGTCGAGGCTGGCGGCGACGCTTTATGCGGCCGAATCGATGCGGCTGACTACCAGGCTGATGCAGGTCGCCTCGTGGCTGCTTTTGCAGCGGGCGGCGAATTCCGGCGAGATGACCCGCGATCAGGTGGCCTCAGAAAAATCCAAGGTGCGTCTCGACACCGCCTCCGCGCATGAGGAGGCGCCCGGCTGGGCCGAGCTGCCGAAGGATTTCATCGACCTCGTCAACCGTTCGCTGCGGCTGCAGGCGTTGGTGCGCCGGATGGACGAGGAGATCTATGGCGGCCTCGCCGAGGTGCCGCCGTCGAGCCGTCGCGTCAATCCGGTCTCAGACCAGATCACGCTGCTAAACACGGCTTTCGCCCGCGGCTGAGAGAACGTTTCATAATTCTACTCCGGCGACCATCTAGACTAACCGCGAAGGGATGGGCTCGCGATCATCAGGCGGGGAGAATCACGCAGCAGCAGGCGCGATCCGACCTCCACGATAGACCTGATCGCTGGGAGCAGCTCCTGCCCCAATGACGTCAGCTCATACTCCACGGTCGGCGGCGATGTCGGCATCACGTGGCGTGCGAGGACGCCACGCTCCTCGAGATCGCGCAACCTGCCGGTCAGCACCTTCGCCGAAATGGCTGGGATATCGCGGCGCAATTCGGAGAACCGGCGCGGGCCGTCGCTCAAGGACCAGAGCACCTCGGGTGTCCAGCACCCGCCAAGCAGCGCCATGCACCTCGACATTGGGCAGCCGGGAAGCGCCTTCACCTTCGTTCGCATCCTGAGGACCATCGCGCATCTTCCATGGGAGTTTCCAGTTGGTTACCGGAAAATGATGGTAACTACAAGATACGTGGTTTCCGATGGTAACGAGAGCCGCTATCTGAGGCTCTCAATCCATCCAACCACGAAATGGACAGAACGATGTACGCAATAACTGGAGCAACAGGACAGCTTGGCCGTCTCGTGATCGACGCACTGCTGAAGACAGTTCCGGCCAGCCGGATCGTTGCGGCGGTTCGTGATCCGGCAAAGGCCAGCGATCTTGTCCAACGCGGCGTAGTCGTGCGGGAGGCGGACTATAATCGTCCCGACACGCTCCCGATGGCGCTGGCCGGCGTCGATAGACTGCTGCTGATTTCCTCGACCGAAGTCAGCGGCCGCTTGCCGCAGCATCGGTCAGTGATCAAGGCCGCCCAACGGGTGGGGTTTCGCTGATCGCTTACACGAGCATGCTGCATGCGGACACGTCTCCCGCGAGGCTCGCGGTCGAACATCGGCAGACGGAGGAGGTCATCGCGGCCTCCGGCCTACCCGCCGTCATCCTGCGCAACGGCTGGTACACCGAGAACCATCTGATGGCGCTCCCGGCGGCTCTGGAGCACGGCGCCTTCATCGGCGCCGCAAATGAGGGGCGCTTCTCGTCCGCGGCGCGGCAGGATTATGCCGAGGCCGCGGCCGTGGTGCTGACGAGCGAGGATCAAGCAGGGAGGACTTACGAGCTCGCCGCGGACCAAGCCTTCACGCTCGCCGAGCTTGCGGCGAAGGTCTCGCGGCAATCGGGCAAAGCGATCGCCTACAACGATCTTGCCGGGGCGGCCTATGAGGGTGTGTTGACAGGCGCCGGGCTGCCCGCCGATCTCGCCGCTATCCTGGCCGATGCCGACATTGCAGCCTCACGCGGAGCGTTGTTCGATGACGGCGGCGCCATGAGCCGGCTGATCGGTCGACCGACAACGCCACTGGAGAGCGTCGTTGCGGCAGCATTGCGCGGTTGAAACCGAGATGGCTGTCACATCCGCCAAAGGATCAGAGGACCGTCTGTCGCTCGCGCCAACAGTTATTCAAACGGCTAGACTAGCGCAGCCTTCTGCGCTTCCGGTGCTCGCGTACTTATGTACGCTCCGCTCCGGTTCTCGAAAACCACGCTATCTGTCTCGCCAGAGCGAATTCTCAAACATTCTCTAAACCAGACTCGGCTTGCTGTTTCTGGTTTGTTCACATTTCGCTGGCATCGCTGCTCGCCGGGGTTAAAGTTGACGGATGGGGGAAGCGATTCGCATCATCGGCATCGATCCAGGGCTGAGGCGCACCGGCTGGGGCATAGTCGAAAGCCTCGGCAATTCGCTTCGCTTCGTCGCTTCCGGCACGGTGCGGTCCGACGACAAGGCCGCGCTGGCGGTGCGTCTTTGCCAGTTGCATGACGGGCTCGCCGAGATCCTGCATGCCGCGATGCCGCACGAGGCGGCGGTCGAGCAAACTTTCG
The DNA here is from genome assembly GCF_040322215.1 of Mesorhizobium sp. M0184. Lineage (NCBI taxonomy): Bacteria > Pseudomonadati > Pseudomonadota > Alphaproteobacteria > Hyphomicrobiales > Phyllobacteriaceae > Mesorhizobium > Mesorhizobium sp. M0184. Next base: position 504,013 of record NZ_JAMYSZ010000001.1, on the reverse strand, counting down.
TCAACAAGGACGCGGCGGCGACGCTGAAACTCGGCCAGGCACGCGGCATCGCCATGCTGGTGCCGGCGCGTGCCGGCCTTGTCGTTGCCGAATATGCGCCAAACGCCGTCAAAAAGGCGGTGATCGGCGTCGGCCATGGCGACAAGAAGCAGATCCACATGATGGTCAAGGTGCTGATGCCGAAGGCGACTTTCGACAGCGACGACGCCGCCGACGCGCTGGCTATCGCCATCTGTCACGCGCATCACCGGCAGAGCATCGCCTACAGGATGGCGGCGCTGGCCGGATAAGTATGTTCTTGACTTGTTCTCCAGTGGGCAATAAGTAATACCAACGAGGTATTACCATGCGCGTTACCACCAAGGGCCAAGTGACCATCCCGAAGGAAATACGGGATCATCTGGGTATCGGCCCGGGCTCGGAGGTGGAGTTCGTCCCCACCGAGGACGGGGCTCGTGTCATAGCCGTCGACGAAAACATGTCGGAGGAGGAAGCCTCGCGCAGATTCAGCCAGATGCTCGATCGTATGGCCGGTACGCTGGATCTGGGAGGCATGACGACGGACGAATATATGGAATGGCTGAGGGGCCCACGTGAAGATCTCGACATTGATTGACACAAATGTCCTGATCGACGTTTGGGGTCCTGCCGGACGGGAGACGAAATGGTCGGCATCCGCGATTACCGCATGCCGGCGCGACGGCGCACTTGTTATCAATGCAATCGTCTGGTCCGAACTCGCGCCGTTGATTGCGACCGAACAGGCTCTTCGTCAAGCAGCCGACATGCTCAAGATGGATCGCGAATTCCTGCCGTGGGAAGCAGCCTTCCTCGCCGGTGTCACGCATTCCCGCTATCGCCGCGCCGGCGGCATTCGCGAACGAACGCTGCCGGATTTCTTTATTGGAGCCCATGCGGTTGTCGCCGGGCATCGCCTGCTGACGCGCAATGCCGCGCGCTATCGCGGCTATTTCCCGGACCTCGATATCATCTCTCCGGAAACCCACCCGGCATGATCGGCACGCTCAAATGATCGGCAAGCTAAAAGGCACGCTGGATGAGATCGACGAGGATTTCTGCATCGTCGACGTGCATGGCGTCGGCTATGTCGCCTACTGCTCGGCGCGCACGCTGGCGGCATTGCCGCGGCCGGGCGAGGCGGTCGTGCTGTTCATCGAGACCTATGTGCGCGAGGACATGCTGCGGCTCTATGGGTTCCAGTCGGTGCTGGAGCGCGAATGGTTCCGGCTGTTGATGAACAATGTGCAAGGCGTCGGCGCCAAGGTGGCGCTGGCCATCCTGTCGACGCTGGCGCCGGCCGATCTCGCCAATGCGATTGCGTTGCGCGATATCGCCATGGTCAGCCGTGCGCCGGGCGTCGGCAAGAAGGTGGCGGAGCGCATCGTCACCGAATTGAAGAACAAGGCGCCGGCCTATGCGGGCACTGCCTCCGGCACCATCGGCCTGAAGCAGGAGCTCGGCGAGGGCGTCGCCTCGGCGCCGATCACCGACGCCGTCTCGGCGCTGGTCAATCTCGGCTATTCGCGCGACACCGCCGCCAATGCGGTGGCGGCGGCGCTGAAGACGGCAGGCGAGGAGGCGGACGCGTCGAAGCTGATCCGCTTCGGGCTGAAGGAGCTGGCACGGTGAGACGTTGCCCGACAAATAAATTCCGACTAGGAACAAGAGCATGGTCGGATATGCAAGCTTGACCTCCAGGGGGCAGCTTACGATTCCAAAGAAAGTCCGGAACGAGTTGTCGCTCAAGTCAGGCGATACTGTTGCGTGGACGGTCGTGGATGGTCTCCTGATAGGAACGCCGCGCAATCTCGAATTTGCCGACCTCGCTGGATTTCTAGGCGATCCACCTGACGGGCCTGCTGCGCTGGAACAGATCGACGCGGTGGTAAGAGATGCAGTGGGCCGCCATGTTGTTGGCGAGGAGCACGGCGACGAACGAGAGGGTGCCGGGTGACGTTGATCGGTATCGATACAAACTTTTTCTTTCGGGCGGTATGCGCATGAGCCTTTCGCCACGCCTCATTGCTCCCGACAGACGCGGCGAGGACGCCGAGCAGACCTTGCGGCCGCAGACGCTTGGCGACTTCGTCGGCCAGGCGGCGGTGCGGGCCAATCTCAAAGTGTTCATCGAGGCCGCCAAGGGGCGCAGCGAAGCGCTCGACCATGTGCTGTTCGTCGGCCCGCCCGGCCTCGGCAAGACGACGCTGGCGCAAATCATGGCGCGCGAGCTCGGCGTGAATTTCCGCTCGACCTCGGGTCCGGTCATCGCCAAGGCCGGTGATCTGGCGGCGCTGCTCACCAACCTCGAAGACCGCGACGTGCTGTTCATCGATGAGATCCACCGGCTCAACCCGGCGGTCGAGGAAATCCTCTATCCGGCGATGGAGGATTTCCAGCTCGACCTGATCATCGGCGAGGGGCCGGCGGCGCGCTCGGTCAAGATCGACCTGGCCCGCTTCACGCTTGTCGCCGCCACCACCCGGCTCGGCCTGTTGACCAACCCGCTGCGCGACCGCTTCGGCATTCCGGTGCGGCTCAATTTCTACTCGGTCGAGGAACTCGAGCAGATCGTGCGGCGTGGCGCCCGCATCCTTGCCATGCCGCTCGGCGACGACGGTGCTTTGGAGATCGCCCGGAGGGCGCGCGGCACGCCGCGCATCGCCGGCCGGCTGTTGCGCCGGGTGCGCGACTTCGCCAGCGTTGCCGGCGACGGCCATGTCGACCGCAAGGTCGCCGACGAGGCGCTGACGCGGCTGGAGGTCGACGGGCTCGGCCTCGACGCGCTCGACCGCCGTTATCTGTCGATGATCGCACGGAATTTCGGCGGCGGGCCGGTCGGCATCGAGACCATCGCGGCCGGGCTTTCCGAGCCACGCGATGCCATCGAGGACATCATCGAACCCTTTCTGATCCAGCAAGGCTTCATCATGCGTACCCCGCGCGGCCGCGTGCTGGCGGCCAATGCCTGGCGGCATCTCGGCCTCGACGCGCCAAAGGACCTGGCGCAGCAGCAGATCAGCCTGTTCCAGGAAGAACCCTAAGTTCCGCTACTTATGGCTCGGTGCTGGCAGTTCCCCGGCCCAGCCCTCCAGGTCTTGATCATCGCCGGTCTATGCGCAAAACAGGTGTTGCTTGAAACAGGGCCTGTCGGGCCAAAAGGACAGCGCAATGGACGATCACGGTGAATCGGCATTGTCCGCCGGACTTTCCGGCGCGCTGACGGAATTCGGCCATCGACTGATGGCGCGGGTCTATTATGCAGACACCGATTTTTCCGGCGTCGTCTACCACGCGCGCTATCTCGAATTCTTCGAGCGCGGCCGGTCCGACTATCTGCGGCTGGCCGGCGTCCACCACACCGAGCTTGCCGACGGCAAGCATGGCGAGAAAATAGTCTGGGTGGTGCGGCGCATGGAGATCGATTTCCGCGGTTCGGCCCGCATGGATGACATCCTGACCATCGATACGCGCACCGACGAGATTTCCGGCGCCCGCATCGTCATGGCGCAGCAATTGAAGCGCGGCAGCGAAGTGCTGGTCGAGGCGCGTGTCGAAGCGGCGATCGTCGGCGAGAACGGGCGGCCGCGGCGCTTTCCCAAGGACTGGATCGCAGCCTTCATGCCCAGAACGCGCAAATAAAGGTTCAGAGGCGGACGATCCCGGAGCTCCCGGTCCAGGCCAGAATCGCGAGGCGGCCTATCAGGGCGCGGCAATGCGCCGCGCTGTACGTCCTAACCCATCCTTAACCATAACGGTCCATGAAGGGATTGGTTAAGATTGGGAGAATCCAAGCGCCTTCCTTTCACCAATATTTGCCCCGAAAAGGCCGCCAACGGTGCATTTGGGGTTATTCCGCAAGCCTAACGCGAACGGACCACAAGGGATGCCCATGGGCCAGCCGCCAGCCACGCCCGGAAAATCTTTAAGGACGTAACATGGAAAACATCGCTCTCGCCGAACCGGGCGCGCATTTATCGATTTGGGCCTTGTTCATGCAGGCCGGTTGGGTGGTCAAGCTGGTCATGATCGGGCTGCTTGGTGCCTCGATCTGGACCTGGGCGATCATCGTCGACAAGCTCGTCGCCTATGCCCGCATGCGGCTGGCGCTCAACCGCTTCGAACAGGTGTTCTGGTCGGGGCAGTCGCTGGAAGAGCTTTACCGCACGCTCGCCGACCGCAAGACGACCGGCATGAGCGCGATCTTCGTCGCCGCCATGCGCGAATGGAAGAAGAGCTTCGAGAAAGGCGCGAAATCGCCACTCGGCCTGCAGACCCGCATCGACAAAGCGATGGATCTGGCGCTGACCCGCGAGATGGAAAAGCTTGAAGGGCGGCTCGGCTTTCTCGCCACCACCGGCTCGGCGGCGCCCTTCATCGGCCTGTTTGGCACGGTTATCGGCATCATGACCTCGTTCCAGGCGATCGCCGCCTCGAAGAACACCAGCCTATCGGTGGTCGCGCCCGGCATCGCCGAAGCGCTGCTGGCGACGGCCATCGGCCTGCTCGCCGCAATCCCGGCCGTCATCGCCTACAACAAGCTGTCGTCCGACGCGAGCAAGATCGCGGTGCGCATGGAAGGGTTCGCGGATGAGTTCTCCGCCATACTCTCGCGCCAAATCGATGAAAAAGTCGCGCAGAAGGCTTGAGGAACGATCATGGGAATGTCTGTAGGCGCGGGTGGCGGAGGGCGCGGTGGTCGAGGCCACAGGCGGCGCGGCCGCCACCACGCGTTGATCTCGGAGATCAACGTCACGCCGATGGTCGACGTGATGCTGGTGCTGCTGATCATCTTCATGGTCGCGGCACCGTTGCTGACGGTCGGCGTGCCGGTCGACCTGCCGGACACGCAGGCCAAAGCGATGAACGCCGATACGCAGCCTATAACCGTGTCCATCAACTCGGCCGGTCAGATCTACCTCCAGGAAACCGAGATCCCGATCGAGGAGCTGGTGGCAAAGCTGCAGTCGATCTCGAAGACCGGCTATGACGAGCGCATTTTCATCAGGGGTGACAAGTCCACCGACTATGGCACTGCCATGAAGGTGATGGCCCGCGTCTCGGCTGCTGGCTACAAGAATATCGGCCTGGTTTCACTGCAGGAACAGGATCAGTAGACGCAAGATGAGGACCGGCCTCACCACATCGGTGATCTTGCATACGGTGGCGATTGCCTTCGGGCTGTTCACGCTGTCGGCGCCGCCCGCGATGCCTGCGTCCGATGCGGAATCGGTGTCGGTCGAGATCGTGCCGATGGAAGCGACGGCACAGGTCCTGCAAGGCGACAAGAAGTCTGTGATGCATGACAAGCCGGCGCCGCTGCCGACACAGCGTCCCGACGTCGTTCCCGATGCCCAGAAAGTCGGCGATAACAGCGTCGATACCGACAAGCCGCCGACACCTGAGCCCAAGCCCCAGCCGGTCGACATGACGGCGGCTCCGCCACCCGCGCCGACGCCGGTCGAAAAGCCCAAGCCTGAGGACGTGCCGAAGCCGAAGGAAAAGCCGAAGCCTATTCCCGCTACGGAGGTGGCGCCGGTGCCGCAGCCGAAGGAAGAGGTCAAGCCCGAACCTGTCAAGCAGACCGAGCCCAAGCCGACGCCGGCCAAGGAGCCGACGCCCACGCCGCCGCAGGACAAGACTGCCGCGATCGATCCGCAGCCCGAGGTCAAGCCGGATGCCGTCGCCGAGGCGATTGCCAAGCAACCGCCGACCGAGGAGGCGCAGCTTCCGGACTCGGCGCCGGCGCCCGAGGCTCGGCCAAAGCCGCAGCCGGCCCAGGCTGAAAGCGCGAAGGCGCCGGAGCGCAAGGACACCGACAAGCCGGTCAAGGAAGCCTCGTCCAGGCCGAAATCGGACGACAAGCAATTCAATGCCGACGAGATTTCGGCGCTGCTCGACAAGCGGAAGCCGTCCGGCGGCGGCGCCAAGCGCTCGACCCAGCAGGCATCGCTCGGCGGCGAGAAGGACCAGGGCCAGAAGCTTTCGAAATCGGAGCAGGGGGCATTGGAGGCCCAGCTTGGTGGTTGCTGGACGCTTCCGGCAGGGCTCGAGGGTTCGGAGAATTTCGTCGTCGTGGTCCGGTTTAATCTGGACGCCTCCGGCAAGCTGGATGGCCGGCCGAGCGTTGAAAAGTCGAGCGGAAACCGCCCGTTTGACGAAAGTGCAGTGCGCGCGGTTCAGAAATGCGATGTGGCCGGCTTGCAGGTTCCGGCGGGCAAGCAAGAAATCTGGTCCGACGTTCGGGTCACTTTTGACCCCAGGGAGATGCTCGGTCTTTAGGCCCGGCTCCCACAGAATCAGCGAAGAGAAGCGAGAAGACATGAAATCCATCCTCAAGCCGCTCCTGACGATCGCAGCGATGGCGCTGGGTATGACTGTTGCTGTCACCCTGCCGGCGCGGGCGCTCGTTGAGCTCAACGTCAATAAGGGCAATGTCGAGCCGTTGCCGATCGCCATCACGGACTTCCAGGGCGGCGATGCGCTCGGCGCCGAGATTTCCGGCATCGTCAGTGCCGACCTGAAACGCTCCGGCCTGTTCGCGCCGATCGACAAAAGCGCTTTCATTGAAAAGATCTCGAACCCGGATGCCACGCCGCGCTTCGAAGACTGGAAGGTGATCAATGCGCAGGCGCTGGTCACCGGCAGTGTCGGCAAGGAGGCTGACGGCCGCATTCGCGCCCAGTACCGGTTGTGGGACACGTTTGCCGGCCAGCAGATGTCGGGCGAGCAGTTCTTCGCCAACGACGCCAATACCAGGCGCGTCGCCCATATCATCGCCGACGCGATCTACGAGCGGCTGACCGGCGAGAAGGGCTATTTCGACACGCGCGTCGTCTTCATCGACGAATCCGGTGCCAAGAATGCGCGCAAGAAGCGGCTTGCCATCATGGACCAGGACGGCGCCAACGTCCGCTATCTCTCGAACGGTAAATCGATCGTGCTGACGCCGCGCTTTTCGCCGAACCGGCAGGAAATCACCTACATGTCCTATGAAAGCGGCCAGCCGCGGGTGTACCTGCTGCAGATCGAGACGGGGCAGCGCGAGCTGGTCGGCAATTTCCCCGGCATGACGTTTGCGCCGCGCTTTTCGCCGGACGGCCAGAAGGTAATCATGAGCCTGCTGCGCGATGACGGCAATTCCAACATCTTCGCCATGGATCTGAGAAGCCGCTCGACGACCAGGCTCACCAACTCGACCGCCATCGATACCTCACCCTCCTATTCGCCTGACGGCAGCAAGGTGGTGTTCACCTCGGATCGCGGCGGCCGCGCGCAGATCTATGTGATGGGCGCCGACGGCTCGGGCCAGACCCGCATCTCGTTTGGCGACGGCGTCTATTCGACGCCGGTGTGGTCGCCGCGCGGCGATCTCATCGCCTTCACCAAGCAGACCGGCGGCGAATTCCAGATCGGCGTCATGCGCACCGACGGTTCGGGTGAGCGCATCCTGTCCACCGGCTTTCAGCAGGAAGGGCCGACCTGGGCGCCCAACGGCCGGGTGCTGATGTTCTTCCGCGATTCCAATGGCGGACCAAAACTTGTTTCGGTCGATCTCACCGGCCGCAACGAACAGTCGATCCCGACGGCGAACTTCGCCTCGGATCCGGCCTGGTCGCCGCTGCTGGAGTGATGGAAGAAGAACTGAGGAATTGAAGAACTGAAGAACTGAGGAGATGGAGAAGCCGGGGCGCTACGTTGAGCGCGCGAGGGACCTGGAGGTCTACAAACGCGCCTACGCGGTTTCTCTTGAGGTGCATAGAGCCACGCTTGCTTTTCCGAAAATTGAGCAATACGCGCTAGCCGATCAATTGCGTCGCTCGAGTAAGGCAATCTGCGCCAATTTAGCTGAGGGATTTGCCAAGCAGAGCCATTCCAAAGCCGAATTCGCTCGCTTCGTTTCGATGGCGGTGGGGTCATGCAGCGAAGTGGAGACGTGGATATGTTACGCGTTCGATCTTGAATACATCACGCAGTCCCAACTCGACGCCTGGCGGCAATCTTATGCCCAAATCCATGGGATGCTCGTGAGCCTCAGAGAGAAGCTGACGTAATTCCTTTTCTTCAATTCCTCAGTTCTTCAGTTCCTCAATTCCCTCTTTTTCATGTTTTGGCCGCATTTCCGCCTACGGTCCGCGCTCATTGTCGCCCCTCGGCAGAACGGTTGCGGACGGCAGCCGAAAACCAAATTTTAACCGTGTTTCTTGAGCGTCGGTTAACCCAAACGTGGTTACTGGACGATCAATGAAATCACTCGAATTGCGAAGGAGAGGCGGCATGGGCCGTATCGCAGCACTTACCACAAACCCGGTCATGATCGCGCTGGTCGCTATGCTCGCGATCACCGGTTGCGCCTCGAAGAAGACGCCGAACAGCGCCGCCGATCTTGGCCTCAACGGCGCCGGCGCGGCAACGCCAGGGTCGGCCCAGGACTTTACCGTCAATATCGGCGACCGCATCTTCTTCGATACCGATTCGTCCTCGATCCGCGCCGATGCGCAGACGACGCTGTCGCGCCAGGCGCAGTGGCTGAACCAGTACAAGCAGTATGCCATCGTCATCGAAGGCCATGCCGACGAGCGCGGGACGCGCGAATACAATCTGGCGCTCGGCGCCCGCCGTGCTGCCGCCACACGCGACTTCCTGGTCGCCAAGGGTGTTTCGGCGCAGCGCCTGAAGACCATTTCCTACGGCAAGGAGCGTCCGGTCGCGGTTTGCGACGACATCTCCTGCTGGTCGCAGAACCGCCGCGCCGTAACCACGCTGGGCGGCGCCGGTTCTTGATCGGCATAAATGCAACACTTGGTGTGAAAGGCGGCCAAAAGGCCGCCTTTTTCATATCTGCTCGCTCCAAACAAAATTTGGCCGAAGTCTCACGTCCTGTTAAGAGCCGAGAGCGTCTGGCTAGTCCCCAGTTGACTGGTCTACTTCGAATGAGAGGCGCGCAACAATGGTTTCACGGCGAGAGGCACATGCATTTCAGATCGGTCTTGAGCGGCACGCTTGCGCTGCTGCTCGTATCAAGTATCGCGGCACTTGCTGACGGGGCAAACGGCACCGGGCCGTCATCGGAAAGCGGTTTTTCCTTCCACCTGCCGACGATCAAACTGCCCGGCATTTTCGGCGAAAAGAAAAAGCCGGATCAGGTTCAATTCGCGCAACAGGATGGCACCGGCACTCCGGCGCTGGAGGAACAGCTCCGGCAGATGAATGGCAAGATCGAGGAACTCAATTTCCAGGTCCTGCAGATGCAGGAGCAGATCCGCAAGCAGCAGGAAGACAACGAATTCCGCTTCCAGCAGTTGGAAGGCGGTCCGCAAGGCGCGCAGCAGCCGGCCGAGCAGAAGAAGTCCGAGGCGGCGCCTAGCAGCGACAGCCCCAACGGCGACAGTAACGTGGCGGAGGCGCCGGGGACGCCGGCTCCGGCCGATGCGGGCAAGGCCGCAGACGGCGACAAGAGCGTCGAGGACGTCATCGTCGAATCGCCCAACGGCGATCCCGGCAAGCTGATCCCCGGCGCGCCGCCCAAGACGTTCGGCACCATCACCGTCGACAAAAACGGCAATGTCGTCGAAGCCGACGGCAATGCCCAAGCGAATGCGCCGCAGCAGAATACGGCCCCAGCCAACGGCGCCAGCGCAGCCGGCAACAAGGCCGGTAAATCCGATGATACGGTGGTCGCGGCACTCCCGTCGACCAACGATCCGGAAGAGCTTTACCGCAATTCTTACCAGTTCATCCTGTCGGGCGACTACAGCACCGCCGAACAGGGCTTCCGCGACCATATCGCCCGTTTTCCCAAGGACGCCAAAGCGGCGGACGCGCATTACTGGCTTGGTGAATCGCTGCTCGGCCAGCAGAAATACCGCGATGCGGCCGAGACTTTCCTCGCTGCCAGCAAGGACTATCCCAAGGCCAAGAAAGCGCCAGACATGCTGCTGAAGCTCGGCGTTTCACTTGTCGGGCTGAAGCAGCGCGACGTGGCCTGTGCCACCTTCAGCGAGATCGGCAAGCGCTACCCCGATATTTCCGGCGCGCTCAAGGAGCGGGTCAAGCAGGAAAGGGCGCTCGCGGCGTGCTAGTTTTTCTGTCGCATGTCGTAGCCCCAAAACCGGGTCCACTTTTGGACGACATGCATGACGCTCGACACCGAGCCTGACCTTTCGGATTTTTCGCGGATCGACTTTTCCAACGGCGCTGTTGCGGCCGTGTCCGGCGGCAGCGACTCGACCGCCCTTCTCCTCCTCCTCAAAGCCCATTTCGACCGTAATGCTCCGGGAACGAAATTGCTGGCGGTAACGATCGATCATCAATTGCGGCCGCAAGCGGCAGCGGAAGCGCAAGCCGTGGCCAGGCTGTGCGCGGCGCGCGGCATTGCCCATCGCGTCCTCGCCTGGTCGGGGCACAAACCATCGACCGGCCTGCCCGCCGCCGCGCGCGAAGCCCGATACCGGCTGCTCGCCGAGGCCGCCGACGCGGCAGGCATCGGCCTGATCCTGACCGGTCACACCGCCGACGACCAGGCCGAGACCGTGCTGATGCGGCAAGCACGTGACGACGGGCCAGGTGAGGAGAGGCCGCGCGAGGAAGGGCGGGGCCTTGCCGGCATGGCGCCGGCAACCCTTTACGAGTGGCGGCACTGGATCGTGCGGCCGCTGCTCGGCATAAGGCGTGCTGAGCTGCGCGAATTCCTGCGACGCGAACAGGTCGCCTGGATCGAAGATCCGACCAATGCCGACACCGCTTTCGAGCGGCCGCGCGTCCGCGCAGCACTTGCCGAAGGCGATGGTGCGCCTCGCGTGGCTGAAGCGATACCGCTGGCCAGAAAGGCGGCGGCCGAGCGTGAGCAGCTGGGTCATCGCGCGGCCATGCTGATCCGCAGCTTGGCCTCCAGGCCGGCCGCCGGCCTCGTCCGCCTCGATCGGGATTTTGCGACGGCCGCCGACAGCCGGGCGGCCATTTATGCGCTGCGCATCCTGCTGGCGGCGACCGGCGGCACCGCCTTCCTTCCCGACCAGGCCCGCAGCGAAGCCCTTTTCGGCCGGTTCCGCACCGGGCCGCTTTGTGCCACATTGTCGCGGACCGTGATCGATGCCCGGCGTACCGGCATCTTTCTGCACCGCGAATTGCGGGATCTGCCGCCCGCTGTTGCGCTTTCCGGCAATGCCCTTTGGGACTGCCGCAGACGGATCACATTGGGCGACAGTTCAGGTGCATTGTTGATCGCGCCGCTGTTGGTAGCACCGCTCGGGGCGGCTCTTGCCGCAAAGCGGGCAATTGAAGGGCATGGCACGCCGGCAAGCCTTGTACGTGCCGCCTTGGCCGCCGAGCCGGCGCTATGGCAGGATGGCGAATGCCTTGGTTTGCTCGGGGAAGGCCCGGGTTTGCCCGGGGAAGGCCCGATGCCGGCGGCTGTCGCCGCATATCCGGCAGTCGCGCCCTTCGCCCGTTTCCTGCCGTCCTTCGATCTGGCGCCGGCCGATGCCGTCGCCGCGTTGCTTGGCGCGGCGCCCGTTCCAGCGGTGCCATTCGGCGGCCACAGTGCCGGCCTACCACGGGCGAAAGCTTAACCGAGACCTGCTGTTATGCTTGGCAATGGGAGACGCTCTCCCTATGTTAGGGCCAAGTTTCCTCTCACGACGCGTGTCCGCCCAGCGGCGCCAACGGGACAATTGATGAATCCGAATTATCGCAACCTCGCGCTCTGGGCGATCATAGCGGTCCTGCTCATCGCTCTCTTCAATCTTTTCCAGACGCCGCAGACGCGTGGAGCCTCGAGCGATGTTCCCTATTCGCAGTTCCTGCAGGAAGTCGCGGCGGGACGGATCAAGTCGGTGACCATCGCCGGCGCCCGTATCTCCGGCAACTACACGGACAGTTCCAACGGCTTCCAGACCTATTCGCCTGGGGACCCGTCGCTGGTTTCGCGGCTGCAGGACAAGAACGTCACCATCAATGCGCGTCCTGAATCCGACGGCTCCAATTCGCTGTTCGGCACCCTGATCTCCTGGCTGCCGATGATCCTCATCCTCGGCGTCTGGATATTCTTCATGCGCCAGATGCAGTCCGGTTCCGGCCGCGCCATGGGCTTCGGCAAGTCGAAGGCCAAGCTTTTGACCGAAGCACATGGCCGCGTCACCTTCCAGGACGTCGCCGGCGTCGACGAAGCCAAGGAAGATCTGGAAGAGATCGTCGAGTTCCTGCGCGACCCGCAGAAATTCCAGCGGCTCGGCGGCAAGATCCCACGCGGCGTGCTGCTCGTCGGTCCTCCCGGAACCGGCAAGACGCTGCTCGCCCGCTCGGTCGCGGGTGAAGCCAACGTGCCGTTCTTCACCATTTCGGGCTCGGACTTCGTCGAGATGTTCGTCGGCGTCGGCGCAAGCCGCGTCCGCGACATGTTCGACCAGGCCAAGAAGAACGCGCCTTGCATCATCTTCATCGACGAAATCGACGCGGTCGGCCGCCATCGCGGCGCCGGCCTCGGCGGCGGCAATGATGAACGCGAGCAGACGCTGAACCAGCTGCTGGTCGAGATGGATGGCTTCGAATCCAACGAAAGCATCATCCTGATCGCCGCCACCAACCGGCCAGACGTGCTCGATCCGGCGCTGCTGAGGCCGGGCCGCTTCGACCGCCAGGTGGTGGTGCCGAACCCCGACATCGTCGGCCGCGAGAAGATCCTGAAAGTGCATGTGCGCAACGTGCCGCTGGCGCCCAATGTCGACCTCAAGGTGATCGCCCGCGGCACGCCGGGCTTTTCCGGCGCCGATCTGATGAACCTGGTCAACGAATCCGCCCTGATGGCGGCGCGGCGCAACAAGCGCCTCGTCACCATGGCCGAATTCGAGGACGCCAAGGACAAGATCATGATGGGCGCCGAGCGCCGCTCGTCGGCGATGACGCAGGCCGAGAAGGAGCTGACCGCCTATCATGAGGCCGGCCATGCCATCCTGGCGCTCAACGTGCCGTCGGCCGATCCGCTGCACAAGGCGACCATCATCCCGCGCGGCCGGGCACTCGGCATGGTCATGCAGCTGCCGGAAGGCGACCGCTATTCGATGAGCTACAAATACATGATCTCGCGCCTCGCCATCATGATGGGCGGTCGTGTCGCCGAGGAGTTCAAGTTCGGCAAAGAGAACATCACCTCCGGCGCCTCCTCCGATATCGAGCAGGCGACCAAGCTGGCGCGCGCCATGGTGACGCGCTGGGGCTTCTCCGACAAGCTCGGCCATGTCGCCTATGGCGACAACCAGGAGGAGGTGTTCCTCGGCCATTCGGTGGCGCGCACGCAGAACATCTCGGAAGAGACGGCGCAGATCATCGACGCCGAAGTGCGCCGGCTGATCGACGAGGCCTATTCGACGGCAAGGTCCATCCTGACCAAGAAAAAGAAGGAATGGATCGCGCTGGCGCAGGGCCTGCTCGAATACGAGACGCTGTCCGGCGAGGAGATCAAGCAGCTGATCGCCGGCAATAAGCCCGCGCGCGACCTTGGCGACGACACGCCGCCGAGCCGCGGCTCGGCCGTGCCGAAGTCCGGCCGCCGCAAGAAGGGCCCCGAGCCCGAAGGCGGCATGGAACCCCAGCCATCAAGCTAGGCTCCGGCCCAGGACAGATCGACTTCGAAACGCCGCGGCTCTAACCGCGGCGTTTTCTCTTGGGGAATGCGACCCTTCCTGCATCGCTGGAAATTGGCGAAAGTGACGATGACGGCCAATCTCCCGCCTCGTGGGGGAGATGTCGGCAGGACAGAGAGGGGCGCGAAGGAATGGGGCCTTCTATCGTCCTCGTTGACGATTTCGGGAAGATCGACAAAGCGCGCCGGAGAATGAAGCTCGCATTTTTTTTGCCGGCGGCGCCACATTTTGTTCTGGCTTTGTGCCGGCAGGTATGCTACTAGTTTGAGTGTGGTGCCAATTGGCGCCGCCGACCCGCCCACGGAGGCGGGTTTTTTATTTCAGGCTCCTTCGACCCGACGTGGCGCGTGCTGCCGACCATCGCCCCTCTCTGTTCTTCCGGACATCTCCCCCGCACGAGGACGCACGAGGGGGAGATTGGCAGCGGCGCCGCTTGCGCGCGGATGGCGCTCCTCGCACGTGTTCGGCAGCAACAAAAAAGCCCGCGAACCTTGCGGCTCGCGGGCTCATGTCGTCGGATGGTGGCGCCGGTCAGCTCTTCAGCTTGGCGTTGCAGAGGCTGTAGAAGCCGCCGCCTTTCTGGATCCACCTGAGGCCGCCCAGCGTGTTGGCGTCCTTGTTGGCGTAGTAGAGGTCGAGGCAGGTGTGCATGCGGCCCTTGGCCGGGGTCTCGGTTGCATACTTCTTGGAGATCGCCGTCGGGAATTTCACGCCCTGGGGGGCGGTGATGGTCGGCGGTTGCGGATCGCCGGTGTACTTGGCGTCGGGAGCCGGCAGGGTGTCGTCGTCGGCTGCGCCGGCGCCGCATTGGCTCTTGCGGAAGTCGTTCCACTTCATGCCATTCAGCGTGTTGCCGGCCTTGGCAGCCTGATATTTGGCGCTGCAATCCGCCATGCTGAGGCCTTTGCCGGTATCGGTCGCGGCGGCTGTCGTCGCCTTGGCAGGTGCCGCGGCAGGCTGTGCGGCTGCAGTTGCGCCGGCGGCGCATTCACTCTTGCGGAAGTCGTTCCATTTCATGCCGTTGAGCGTGCCGGCAGCCTTGGCGGCCTGGTATTTGGTGCTGCATTCCTTGGCCGTCAGCCCAGGCGCCGCGTCATCGCTGCTGGCCGCCGCTGCTTTGGTCGTGGCGGCGGGTTGTGCGGCTGCCGTCGCGCCGGCGGCGCACTGGGTCTTGCGGAAGTCGTTCCACTTCATGCCGTTGAGCGTGCCGGCAGCCTTGGCGGCCTGGTATTTGGTGCTGCACTCCTTCGCCGTCAGGCCCGGCGCCGCATCGTCGGCGGCGGCTGCCTTGGTCGTGTCGGCGGCCTTGGCCGTGGCTTTGGCTGGCGCGGGTTCGGTTGTAGCGGCGGTGGCATCGGTGCCGCATTGGGCCTTGCGGAACTGGTTCCAGTTCTGCCCGCCAAGCGTTCCCGCATCCTTGGCCGCGTTATACTTGGTGCTGCACTCGGCCATGGTCAGCGCATTGGCAGGCGCGGCCAGGAATAAGGTCGCGACGGCAAGACCCGTCAAAGTGGCAAGTCGGTGGATGAGCATGCTTGTTCTCCCTACGGCGGTTCATGATATGTCCCACTGCAGCAATAGCGCTCAACGGCTGGTTGCGCCAGATGCTAAGTAGCGTAGAGACAAATTTAGAAGTGCATTCTTTTCTTTAAGGTGATGAATTCGTTGCCGGGACCGTCTCCCCGCCAAGTTCGTCCGGGTGCATTGCACGGAGCGCGCGCATATGGCTGGTTCTCAGTGAGGAGACTGCGTCGCATGACTGCCAGTCAAATCGGCGGGTGCGGCGGACCTGAGCCTGCCGCTGTCTGGAGCAGCACGATGCGGATTCGGGTTCAAGGCCACACTGCCACAGACCAAAGGATCCAGATGAGGTTTGAGTTAACGTTTCTGATGCTGCTGCCGCAACAAGGGCTCGGAACTTGAAAATCAACACACTAGCGTGACGCAAAACACACAAAACAATAATTTTCTAAGGATTGGTCGTCCATAATCATACAATGTGATGACGGGGCTTGGGCCATTTTATGGCATGAGATGCTCGGAAAGAACCATCGGGAAGCTGGCGAACATGGCAGGACATTATTTCGGTACGGACGGCATTCGTGGGCGAGCCAACAAGTTTCCAATGACGGCGGAGGTCGCCATGCGGGTCGGCATGGCCGCCGGCCTCTCCTTCCAGCGCGGCAGCCACCGCCACCGCGTCGTGCTCGGCAAGGATACCAGGCTTTCCGGCTACATGATCGAGAACGCGATGGTATCCGGCCTGTGCGCCGCCGGCATGGATGTCTTCCTGCTCGGCCCGATCCCGACGCCGGCTGTTGCCATGCTGGTGCGCTCGCTGCGCGCCGATATCGGGGTGATGATCTCTGCCTCGCACAACCCCTATTACGACAACGGCATCAAGCTGTTCGGTCCCGATGGCTACAAGCTGTCCGATGAGATCGAGGAGCGTATCGAGGGGATGCTCGACAAGGATATCGAACTGGCGCTCGCCGATTCCGATGGGCTCGGCCGCGCCAAACGCGTCGATGGCGTGCATGACCGCTATATCGAATTCGCCAAGCGCACGCTGCCGCGCTCGATGTCGCTGTCGGGCCTGCGCATCGTCGTCGATTGCGCCAATGGCGCCGCCTACAAGGTGGCGCCCGACGCGCTGTGGGAACTCGGCGCCGAGGTCGTTGCCATCAATGTCGAGCCCAACGGCTTCAACATCAACAAGGAATGCGGCTCGACTCATCCGGCCGGCCTGCAAAAGAAGGTGCACGAGGTGCGCGCCGATATCGGCATTGCGCTCGACGGCGATGCCGACCGCGTCGTCATCGTCGATGAAAACGGCGCGATCGTCGATGGCGACCAGATCATGGCACTGATCGCCGAATCCTGGCACCAGAGCGGACGGCTGGCCGGCGGCGGCGTCGTCTCGACGGTTATGTCCAATCTCGGCCTCGAACGCTTCCTCGGCGACATGAGCCTGCAGTTGCATCGCACCAAGGTCG
This sequence comes from Mesorhizobium sp. M0184, assembly GCF_040322215.1. NCBI lineage: Bacteria > Pseudomonadati > Pseudomonadota > Alphaproteobacteria > Hyphomicrobiales > Phyllobacteriaceae > Mesorhizobium > Mesorhizobium sp. M0184. Next base: position 487,359 of record NZ_JAMYSZ010000001.1, on the reverse strand, counting down.
GTGACCGCTATGTCGTCGAGCACATGCGTGCCCATGGGCTCAATGTCGGCGGCGAACAGTCGGGCCACATCGTGCTGTCCGATTTCTCGACTACCGGCGACGGGCTCGTCTCGGCGCTCCAGGTGCTCGCCTGCATCAAGCGGCATAACCGGCCGGTCAGCGAACTGTCGAAGAAATTCGAGCCGGTGCCGCAGCTTTTGAAGAATGTGCATATTTCTGGCGGCAAGCCGCTGGAGGAGGCGCCGGTCAAGGCGGCGATCGAAGATGCGCGCAATCGCCTCGGCAAGGCCGGGCGCCTGGTCATCCGGCCATCCGGCACGGAGCCGCTCATCCGCGTCATGGCGGAGGGCGACGACCCGCAGCTTGTCGAGTCCGTCGTCAACGACATCGTCGAGGTCATTTCGGAAACGCGCAGCGCCGCCTGATCTCCCTCCAACATCGGTTCAAAAGCCCGCCTTGCCGGCGGGCTTTTTTATTGGGTCGCGGCCAGCTCCGCCTGCAGCAACGGCCGCCAGATTGCTCCACTTTTAGAGATTCGTGGTTAATCAATACGGTTAAACGCCTTTTAACCTTTCCGATTCATTATCCACAACTGAGGTCAATCACATTTCGGGCGCGTTCGCGGTTCGAGGGTTCTCAGGGGTGATAAGCATGTTCAACACAGCAAGAATGGCTCTCCTGGCCGCGCTGTTTGCCGGCGCCGGGCCGGCATTCGCCGCCGATTTCGTCGAGCCGCCCGTCGTCGAGGAGGCGCCGCCACCGGTTGCCTACGAGCAGCCGGCCGAATTCGGCGGCTGGTATATCCGTGGCGACATCGACTATCACTGGTCGAAGTTTCGTGGTGGCGACTACATCACCTACGGTGTGGCGCCCCAGAGTCCCGGCAAGTTCGATACAGGCAAGCTGGATGGCGCCTTCTCGGCCGGCGGCGGTGTTGGTTACCAGATCGACGAGCATTTCCGCACCGATCTCACCTTGGACTGGATGAGCAAGTCCAAATTCCGCGGCTCGACCAACGGCTTCTGCGGCGTATTACAAACCCCTTGCACATCCGTCGACACCTCGTCCTATTCGGCGCTGCTGCTCTTGGCCAACGCCTATGTCGACATCGGCACCTGGCATGGCGTCACGCCTTATGTCGGTGCCGGCATCGGCGGCGCCTGGGTTAAGTGGGATACACTCCACAACGTCGACGATGACGGCGAGTTCGAGCATCACGGCGGCAAAGGCTGGCGTTTTGCCTACGCTGCCATGGCGGGCGCCTCCTACTGCCTGACCGACCGCGTCAAACTCGACGTCGGCTACCGCTTCAGCCACATCAATGGCGGCAAGATGTTCGACTACGCTTCGGATAGCAATGTCGGCCCGGGCTATGACCGCGGCATCAACGTGCACGAAGTGCGCGGCGGCCTGCGCTACCAGTTCGGCAGGTCGGACTGCGCGCCGCCGGAGCCTTACGTCCCGGAACCCGAGCCGGTCTACACGAAGTAGTCGCTTCGAAATCGAGGAATTCGTCGACCGCCCGGCTGATGCCGGGCGGTTTCGTTTGGCTGCCTAAAGATGCTGCGTTGCGCTGTAACACCGTCCAGCTCGAGGAGCGAAAAATGGATCAAATCAATTGCTAACGCCTTGTTATCCTTAACCCGCACTTAACCACTATGGTTAACAATGCTGTCTGAAACGGCGCGCGATCGCGAATGCGCCAAGTTCGGGAGCCGAGGACCATGACATTCAAATCGCCTGTAGCACTGGCGCTTGCAGCAGTCGTCCTGGTGCCGCTGACGCCGGCGCTTGGCGCCGATTACGAACCGCCGGTCTATGTCGACCAGGCGCCCGACTATGTACCGGTCGAGGTTGGCTCGGGATGGTATCTGCGTGGCGATGTCTCCTATCTGGTGCAGAAGAGCTTCAAGGATGAGCATTTCGCCTTTACACCCGCGAGCTTCGACGAAAAGGAAGATCCCATCTTCGCCAGCATCGGCTTCGGCTACCATTTCAACGACTATCTGCGCGCCGATCTCAATGTGGGCTATCTTCCCGGCAACAAGATCGACGTCGGCTATAACGACGGAACGACCGTGGCATCGGCGACCCTGAAGAACTATGCCTTCTCAGGCATACTCAATGGCTATGTCGATCTTGGCACCTATGTCGGAATCACACCTTATCTCGGCGCTGGTGTCGGTATCGTGCAGAGCAAGCGTCGCCTCTCGGCGAGCTACTTCACCGACAACGCCGACCCCACCGACGATTTCGTCCTGCGTGACAACAAGACCCAATACTCCTTCGCCTACACGCTGAATGCCGGCCTTGCCTACCAAGTGTCCAAGAACGTCTCAGTCGATCTGGGCTATCAGTATTTTTCCGCGCCAGACGCCGAATATGTGACTGCCGAGAGCCTGACTTCCTTTCCGATCCGCAAAGGAATCAACAATCATCAAGTCAAAGTCGGACTACGCTACGATCTCTGGTAGGCTCGATCGAAGCCGAGGCGTTGACAATGGCGGGTCGTAGGCCCGCCGTTTGGGTTTCGCCGCCGGCAATATCCCGGCAGGGACAAAAACTTTCCCCTTGACGCCGAAAGCCTGAACGCATATCGCCGTCCGTGGGCCACCCCTCCCCAACGAGGGGCCACTATCTGGAAGGATAGACCACGATGACGACGCATACGAAGCCCGGATTCCGTCCGGCAAATCCCAATTTTTCCTCAGGTCCCTGTGCAAAACGCCCCGGCTGGTCGGTCGAGGCGCTCAAAAATGCCGCGCTCGGGCGCTCGCACCGTGCCAAGATCGGCAAGACCAAGCTCGAACAAGCGATCGAGCTGACGCGGGAAATCCTCCAGGTTCCGGCGGATTACCGCATCGGCATCGTGCCGGCCTCGGATACCGGCGCGGTCGAAATGGCGCTGTGGTCGCTGCTCGGCGAGCGCGGCGTCGACATGGTGGCCTGGGAGAGCTTCGGCTCCGGCTGGGTCACCGATGTGGTCAAGCAGCTGAGGCTCGCCGATGTGCGCAGGTTAGAGGCTGACTACGGCGCACTGCCGGACCTGACCAAAATCGACTTCGACCGCGACGTGGTCTTCACCTGGAACGGCACGACGTCGGGCGTGCGCGTGCCGAACGGCGACTTCATCCCGGCCACACGCAAGGGCCTGACCATCTGCGACGCCACTTCGGCGGCCTTTGCGCAACAGCTCGATTTCAGGAAACTCGACGTCGTCACCTTCTCCTGGCAGAAGGTCTTGGGCGGTGAGGGCGCGCACGGCATGCTGATCCTCAGCCCGCGCGCCGTCGAACGCCTGGAAAGCTACAAGCCGGCCTGGCCACTGCCGAAGATCTTCCGTCTCACCTCGGGCGGCAAGCTGATCGAAGGCATCTTCAAGGGCGAGACGATCAACACGCCGTCGATGCTGTGCGTCGAGGACTATCTCGACGCGCTGCGTTGGGCGAAGTCGATCGGCGGCCTCGACGCGCTGGTCACCAGAGCGGATGCCAATGCCGCTGTTCTCGATCGCTTTGTCGGGAAATCTTCCTGGCTCGGCCATCTTGCCGTACACCCGGCGACGCGTTCGAACACGTCGGTCTGCCTTTCCTTCACCGACCGGCAAGTCGCTGCACTCGACGCCGACGGACAGGCTGCGTTCGCCAAGGCAATTGTCTCGGTGCTCGACAAGGAAGGCGTCGCCTATGACATCGGCGCCTACCGCGATGCACCGCCCGGCCTGCGCATCTGGTGCGGCGCGACAGTCGAGACCTCCGATCTCGAAGCGTTGCTGCCCTGGCTCGACTGGGCCTTTGCCGCGCAAAAGGCGTCGCTCAAAGCGGCGGCCTGACTCCCTCCCCCTCGAGGGGAGGGCGGCCCGAAGGGCCGGGTGGGGTCGCCTCCACCCGCTCAACGATCCGCCATCCAGAAAGAAAAAGATTTGGCCGCATCCGGCCGCAACGACCCCACCCCGGCGCTTCGCGCCGACCCTCCCCTCAAGGGGGAGGGACGCCAATCGCAAAGGACCAAGCCAATGCCCCGCGTTCTCGTCTCAGACAAACTTTCCACCACCGCCGTGCAGATCTTCAGGGATCGCGGCATCGAGGTCGACTATTTGCCGGATCTCGGCAAGGACAAGGAAAAACTGCTCGAAGTGATCGGCCAGTATGATGGGCTGGCCATCCGCTCGGCGACAAAGGTCACGGAGAAGCTGATCAATGCCGCGACCAGGCTGAAGGTCGTGGGCCGCGCCGGCATCGGCGTCGACAATGTCGACATCCCGGCGGCGAGCCGCAAGGGCATCATCGTGATGAACACGCCCTTCGGCAATTCGATCACCACCGCCGAGCATGCCGTCGCCATGATCTTCGCGCTGGCCCGCCAGATACCGGAGGCCAACGCCTCGACCCACGCCGGCAAATGGGAAAAGAACCGCTTCATGGGTGTCGAGATCACCGGCAAGACGCTGGGCATCATCGGCTGCGGCAATATCGGTTCGATCGTCGCTGCGCGCGGCGTCGGCCTGAAGATGCATGTCATCGCCTTCGATCCATTCCTGTCGGACAGCCGCGCCGAGGAGCTCGGCGTCGAAAAGGTCGAGCTCGACGAGCTGTTCGCCCGCGCCGACTTCATCACGCTGCACACGCCGCTTACCGACAAGACGCGCAACATCATCGACGCCGCGGCGATCGCCAAGATGAAGACCGGCGTGCGTATCATCAACTGCGCCCGTGGCGGGCTGATCGTCGAGGCCGACCTGATCGCGGCGCTGAAGAGCGGCAAGGTGGCCGGCGCCGGCATCGACGTGTTCGAGGTCGAACCGGCGGACAACAACGCACTGTTCGGCATGGAGAATGTCGTGGCGACGCCGCATCTCGGCGCGTCGACCACCGAAGCGCAGGAGAATGTCGCCCTGCATGTCGCCGAGCAGATGTCCGACTATTTGATCAAGGGCGCCGTTTCCAACGCCATCAACATGCCGTCGATCACCGCCGAAGAGGCGCCGCGGCTGAAACCTTTCGTCAAGCTTGCCGAAGTGCTCGGCGCCTTTGTCGGACAGGTCACCGAGGATCCGATCAAGGAGGTCGAGATACTGTTCGACGGCTCGACCGCGACGATGAACACGCGCGCGCTGATCAGTGCCACCCTTGCCGGGCTGATCCGGCCGCAGGTCTCCGACGTCAACATGGTGTCGGCGCCGATCATGGTGAAGGAGCGCGGCATTATCGTCGCCGAGGTCAAGCGTGACAAGTCGGGCGTGTTCGACGGCTATATCAAGCTGACGGTCAAGACCGAGCACAGGACGCGCTCGATCGCCGGCACCTGTTTCTCGGACGGCAAGCCGCGCTTCATCCAGATCAAGGGCATCAATCTCGACGCAGAGGTCGGCCAGCACATGCTCTACACGACCAATGCCGACGCGCCCGGCATCATCGGCCTGCTCGGCACGGTGTGCGGCGAGAACGGCGTCAACATCGCCAACTTCCAGCTCGGCCGCAACCGGCCGGGCGGCGATGCCATCGCATTGCTCTATCTCGATGCGCCGTTCCCGGAAAACGTGTTGGCGCAGGTGCGCTCGCACAAATCGATCGACTCCGCCAAGCGGCTGCATTTCGATGTGGGGATAGCCTGAAATTCGGTCGCCCCGTGTGCAGCAGCACGCGGGGCGGCGGAACGTCGCGGCAAGCGACTTCATTCAGCAGCGGATGCCGCCATCTTCCGTCCGCTGTATTCGGCGAGGCTGATGCCACCGAGCACCAGCGCGAGAGCCAGCGCCTGATAGAGCTGGAATGTCTCACCGACAATCAGCACCGATAGCAGCGTACCGAAGATCGGCACCAGATTGATGAACAGGCCGGCCCGGTTGGCGCCGATCAGCTCGTTGCCCCTGATATAGAAGATCTGCGCGATGACCGAAGCACCGATGGCGGTATAGAACGCGACCGCCCAGCCGCGGGCATCGGGGACAATGACCTTGCCGGCGGCAATCTCCCACAGGAAGAAAGGCAGCGATGTGACGAGTGCGGCAACCGACAGCGCCAGCATCAGGCTCTGCCAGCGGATGACCGGCTTCAGCCGCAACCCTACCGAATAGAAGGAGTAGCAAAGCACGGCGACCAACATGATCGCGTCGCCAAAGTTGAGATCCAGCTTGAGAAGCTGGCGGAGGTCGCCATGGCTCGCCGTCACCGCGACGCCAATGATGGTCAGCACGACGCCAGCTATCTGCACCCGGTTCACCCGCAGGCGAAACAGCACGAAATTGGCGATGATGATCACGATCGGTATCGCCGCCTGCTCGATCGAGACGTTGATCGCCGTCGTGTAGTTGAGCGCCGTGTAGAAGATCGCATTGAAAAAGGCGAAGCCGCAAGCGCCGAGCCCGCCAAGCAGCAACCAGTGCCTGCGCACCACCGGCCAGTCTTGGCGTAGCGTTCCCCAGCCGATCGGCAGCAGGATCAGAACCGCCAGCAGCCAACGCAGGAAGACCAGCGTCATCGGCGAGATATGACCGACCGCCAGCTTTCCCGCCACGGAGTTGCCGCCCCACAGCAAGGTGGTGAACAGCAGGAACAGATAGGCGGCTCGATGCATCGTGAACTCCCGGCCAGGCAGAGGGAATTTGACGGTCGGTGTGGGCCTATTGCGACCGCCAGCCCAAGTAAATGATGTCAAAGGCGAAAATTGTTGTGCCTCGGAGCGTTTTGGGCGGCAAAGAGTGGTCGCGCTCGCCGGGTCTTGACGCTATAGAGCGACGTGCGTGCAATTGGACGCTACAAAGTACGCGTCGGAAGGCTTTAATCTCGCGTCGTGCTTTTCCGAAAATCGATTCCGATTTTGGGGGCCGATGCGATAGAGGCCTATCGTTTCGAATTGTTTCAAGCTGCTCGTGCGGCGTCTCAAGGGAAAAGAAATATGGCCAATGTGGTGGTCGTCGGCTCGCAATGGGGCGATGAGGGCAAAGGCAAGATCGTAGACTGGCTGTCGGAGCGCGCCGATGTTGTCGTGCGCTTCCAGGGCGGCCACAATGCCGGCCACACGCTGGTCGTCGACGGCAAGGTCTACAAGCTGTCGCTGCTGCCGTCCGGCGTGGTGCGGCAAGGCAAGCTTTCCATCATCGGCAACGGCGTCGTCTTCGATCCGCACGCTTTCGTCGCGGAGGTTGCGAAATTGAAGGCGCAAGGCGTCGAGGTGACGCCAGACCGCCTGAAAATAGCCGAAAACACCGCGCTTATCCTGTCCTTGCACCGGGAGCTGGACGGATTTCGCGAGGACGCCGCTTCCAATTCCGGAACGAAGATCGGCACGACCCGTCGCGGCATCGGTCCCGCCTATGAAGACAAGGTGGGCCGGCGCGCGGTCAGGGTGATGGATTTGGCGGATTTGGAAACGCTGCCCTTGAAGATCGACAGGTTGCTGACGCACCACAATGCGCTGCGGCGCGGGCTCGGCCATGCCGAGGTCACGCATGAGGCGATCATGAGCGAGCTGATCTCGGTGGCCGACGAGATCCTGCCCTATTTGGACCGCGTCTGGAAAATCCTCGACGACAAGCGCCGCGCCGGCGAGCGCATCCTGTTCGAGGGCGCGCAAGGCACGTTGCTCGACATCGACCACGGCACCTATCCGTTCGTCACCTCGTCCAATACGGTTGCCGGTCAGGCCGCCGCCGGGTCGGGTGTCGGGCCGGGCGCTATCGGCTATGTGCTCGGCATCACCAAGGCCTATACGACGCGCGTCGGCGAAGGCCCGTTTCCAACCGAACAGAAGAACGAGATCGGCGAGTTCCTGGGCACGCGCGGCCATGAATTCGGCGTCGTCACCGGCCGCAAGCGGCGCTGCGGCTGGTTCGATGCCGTGCTGGTCCGCCAGGCCGTCGCGGTCAACGGCATCAAGGGCATTGCGCTGACCAAGCTCGATGTGCTCGATGGGCTGGACGAGATCAAGGTCTGTACCGGCTACCGACTCGACGGCGAGGCGATCGATTACCTGCCGGCCAGCCAGGGTGCGCAGGCCCGCGTCGAACCGGTCTATGAGACGCTGGAGGGGTGGAAAGGCACCACTGCCGGCGCGCGCAGCTGGAACGACCTGCCGGCCCAGGCGGTGAAGTACGTCCGCTACATCGAAGAGCTGATCGGCGCGCCGGTCGCACTCCTTTCCACCAGCCCTGAACGGGACGACACGATACTTGTGACCGATCCGTTTCAAGACTAGTTTCTCAGCCTTCCGGGCATTGCGGCTGATTTGCGGGGGCCGGCCCAGAAACAAATGCAGGTCGACTGACGTATGGTAGATTTTGTTCCTATTCTGAAAAAGGCGCTCGATAAACTCGGTGAGCCGTCGGCGGAAGTGCGCGCCAGGGTCTATGACAGGGCCCGTTCGTCAATCGCGAAACAACTCGCAGAGAAGGCCACGATGACGCCTTCCGATGTCGACCGGCAGATGCGTGCACTGGAAGACGCCATCGCCAAAGTCGAGCGGGACTATGCCAAGCCTGCGCCGCCACCCGACCCGCTGGCGGAACTGGAGGACATCTTCTCCTCCATCGACCGCAACAAGAACCAGTCCAGCCATATCCGACAGCCAGCAAAGACGGAGTCGGCATGGCAGCCGGCCAAGACCGAGCCGGCAAAGACCGGGCCGGCCTGGCAGCCCACGCCCGCCAAGGCGGCGCCGAACTGGCAAAAGCCGCAGCCCGTCGCTCTTTCTCAGGAGCGCGCTGGTCCGCCGCCGTCCGATATGGATCTTCCGACGGCTGACGGCCAAGACGGCGTTTTTCGGGGCGACGACTTTTCCAACGACGGCGGCCCCGCGGAGGACAGGTTCCAGCGGCTCCATCCTGCCGAGCGCAGGCGCAGCTATGGCGGTCTGATCGTCGCCGCCATTGCCTTGCTCGTCATTGCCGGTGGTGGCTATGGCATCTGGCTGAACAAGGATGCGTTCGGCAGCATGCTCAGCCTCGACTCGACCAAAGCCGTCGCCACCGAACCGCTGGTAAAACCAGCCCCGGCCAAGCCGGAGGCCGATGCGGCCGTACCGGCCGCCACGCCTCCGACGGAGGCCGGCGAGGGCGCGAAGTTCACGCAGCGCCTGACGCCCGAGGGCCACGAAGTCGATGCCGGCCCCGCGGCCGGGCAGGCGGGCATCGGCGAAGGCGAATCCGTCGCCGCACTGACCACGCCGCCATCGGCCGCACAAGCGCCGACCACCCCGGCACCCGCCGCGCCGGCACCGGCCGCACCCGCCGACAAGCAAGCCACGGCCAATGCTCCAGCAGTCGATGGGTCCGCTGCACCAACTCCCGCGACGCCGCCCGCCAACGGGGCAGCAGCGCCTGCAGCGGCCGCCCCGCCGCCCGCACCGGCAGCGGCACCAACGGCAGTTCCGCCGCAAGCCACGTTGGCCGTCGGCCAGAAGGCGATCTTCTACGAGGAGCGCACCAGCACCGCTCAAGGCTCGGCCGAGCCCGGCAACATCGTCTGGTCGCTGGTGCAGGAATCGCCCGGCGGCGACCTGCCGCCCGAGCCGGCGATCCGCGCCGAGGCGACCATTCCAGGCAAGGATATCCAGTTGCGCATGACGATCCGTCGCAACACCGACCAGACGCTGCCGGCCAGCCATATTATCGAGATGATCTTCCTGACGCCTGACGGCTTCGAGGGCGGCGGCGTCGACAACATCCTGCGTGTCGCCATGAAGGGCTCCGAGCAGGATGCCGGAAGCCCGCTGATCGGCATCCCGGCCAAGATCGCCGACGGTTTCTTCCTGGTTGCGCTCAACGATACCAAGGCGGATGAAGACGCCAATCTGACCTTGCTCAGAGGTCAGGACTGGATCGACGTGCCGGTCGTCTACAAGACCGGGCGGCGGGCGCTGCTCACCATGGAAAAGGGCATTCCAGGCGAGAAGGTGTTCGACGAGGCGCTAAAGGCCTGGCAGACAAAGACGGCGGGGTGAGGTCGGCTCACCAGCCCAACGCCTCTCTGGCTCAGAAGCCCTGGAACAGCATATCGAGCGCGGCCACGATCTCGTCGTGATGCCTCGTCAGATTCAGTCGGCTCTCGCCCAGTTCCGTCGCCGCAACCGTGGCGATCAAATGGGTGGCCATGACCAATTTCCGACCATTGATCTCGAAAATCGGATGGAGCTTTCGCATTGGTGATGGCGCCATCGCAGCCGGCAGAAGCGGGACGACCACCCGGGTCTTGAAATGGTCGAGCAGATCGGCCTGGACGTCGAGGAGATAGCCGCCTTCGATGCTACCCGCAAAGACGTCGTAGCGCGCCATCAGAATTGCCGATGTTCTGCCAGCGGAATACCGTGTTTTTCGACATATTCGTTCCACGCATCTATCGTCGCGCGGTTCTCAAGCTTCCACAGCCGCGTCTTTTCGGCGGCCACGGCCTCGGCGATGCCGGCTTCAGCGGCGCGCGAGACATTCACATCGAGCCCCTTGGCTTCCTTCATGAGCTTTGAGTCGATCGACAGATTTGCCGGCTGGCGAACCGCATTCACAGCTATCTTGCGCATGATCACCTCCACAGTATGCGCATAACATATGCGCATTCCTCTCTAGTCGCAATGACAAGGTGCTTGAACTCGCGAATTACCCCTCCATCTCCTCGCGCAGCATTTCCAGTTCCAGCCATTCCTCCTCGAGCGCTGCCAGTGTGACGCGCTCCTTGTCGAGCGCGGCAATCGTCTTCTGGAACGAGGCCGGGTCGCGCTCGTAATAGGCCGGATCGGCGATGTTGTTCTCCAGCCGCGAGATCGAGGCCGACACCGCCTCGATCTTCTTGGGTAAGGTTTCCAGCGCGAATTTCTGCTTGAACGACAGTTTCTTGGCCGGGCCCTTCGGTGCGGCCGCTTCGTTCCTGCTTGCCGCCGTCGCTTCACCGGCTTGTGCTTTTGGCCGCGCCCTGCGGTCGTCCAGCCTGGTGCCGCCGCGCTGCCCAAGCATGTCGGAATAGCCGCCGGCATATTCGATCCAGCGACCGTCACCATCCGGTGCGATGATGCTGGTCACGGTGCGGTCGAGGAAATCGCGATCGTGGCTGACCAGGATCACCGTGCCGGCAAAGCCGGCGACCAATTCCTGCAGCAGCTCCAGCGTCTCCATGTCGAGGTCGTTGGTCGGCTCGTCGAGCACAAGCAGGTTTGCCGGCCGCGCCAAAACGCGGGCGAGGATCAGCCGCGCCCGCTCGCCGCCCGAAAGCTCGCGCACCGGCGTGCGCGCCTGTTCCGGCTTGAACAGGAAGTCTTTCATGTAAGAGACGACGTGGCGCTGCTCGCCATTGATGACGAGGTTCTCGCCGCGCCCGTCGGTGAGATACTGCGCCAATGTCTCCTGCGGGTCGACGGCTTCGCGCTTCTGGTCGAGCGTGGCGATCTCCAGATTTGTGCCGAGCCGCACCGTGCCCGCGTCCGGCTTCAATTCGCCGGTCAGCATCTTCAACAGCGTCGTCTTGCCGGCGCCGTTCGGCCCGACCAGACCGACGCGATCGCCGCGCTGGATGCGGGTCGAAAATCCCTTGACCACGGTCAGATCGCCAAAGCTCTTCTCGATGTTCTTGGCTTCGATCACCAGCTTGCCGGATTCGGCGGCGTCGCTGGCTGTCATCGTCGCCGCACCCTCGGCGCCGCGATGACCACGAAAGCGCTGGCGCATGGTCTGCAACTCACCGAGCCGGCGCATGTTGCGCTTGCGCCGCGCTGTCACGCCATAGCGCAGCCAGTGCTCCTCGCGCACGATCTGGCGACCGAGCTTGTGCTGCTCGCGCTCTTCCTCCTCCAGCACCGTGTCGCGCCATTCCTCGAAATAGCCAAAGCCCTTGTCGAGACGGCGGGTCTGGCCGCGGTCGAGCCAGATTGTGGCGCGTGACACGCGCTCGAGAAAACGGCGGTCATGCGAGATGACGATCAATGCCGAGGAGGTGCGGGCAAGCTCCTCCTCCAGCCATTCGATGACCGAAAGGTCAAGATGATTGGTCGGCTCATCGAGGAGGAGAATGTCGGGCTCCGGCGCCATGACGCGGGCGAGGGCGGCGCGCCGCGCCTCGCCGCCGGAGAGGTCGTTCGGCCGTTCCTCGCCGGTCAGGCCGAGATGCTCCATCAGATAGGTGGCGCGGTAGGGATCGTCGGCCGGCCCGAGCCCCGCCTCGACATAGGCGCGGACAGTCGCAAAGCCGTCCATGTCGGGCATTTGCGGCAAGTAGCGCACGGTCGCCGAAGGCTGGCGGAAGACTTCGCCGTCCTGCGGTTCGATCAGCCCGGCGGCGATCTTGAGGAGCGTCGACTTGCCAGAGCCGTTGCGGCCGACCAGGGCGATCTTGTCACCAACTGAGGCCGTCAGGGCGGCACCGTCGAGCAGCGGCGTGCCGCCAAATGTCAGCTTTATCCCGTCGAGATTGAGAAGCGGCGGCGCCATGTCGGCTTTCTGGGCTCAGCTTTCCGGAAGAGGGTAGGGATGCGCGAGCAGCAGCGCGCGGCCGCTGGCCAGCGCGATTTCGAGCCGGCCCTTGACCTCGTTGGAAATGGTTAGCGACGAGCCGAACGCAACCTCGACATGGTCGAGCGGCCATTTGGCGCCGGTGACTGTCAGGCCGGCGAGATCCGAAAAGCCGAGCACCGAAAACAGCGTGCCGTCGACATAGTCGAAGCCAGTCTTTCCAGGCAGCAAAGGAATGCCTTCCTGTGCGCCGCTGGTCAAAAGCACTTCCGTCCCGCCTTCCGCCAGCCGGACGCTCAGCGCCAGATGCAGGAAGATGTGGTCGGTACGTTTGCCGCCGAAGGCGCCTGCGAGCACAAGGCTGGTCGCACCACGTTCGAGTGCGGCGGCGATAGCGAGTTCACCGTCGGTCTTGTCTTTTTCGGCGGGAAACACCTGCCGTGGCACGGCGGCCAGATCCTCCGGCAACTCGGCAGGCACCGAATCGAAATCGCCGACCCAGAGTTCCGGCCTCAGGCCCAGCATGCGGGCATGGCCGATGCCGGCATCGGCGGCGATGACGCGCGAGCCTTCGACCTGGCGGTCGAGCAGCGGCGTGCGGATGAGATCGCCGCCAAGCAGGATGGTGAATGTGCTCATATCTCGTGGCCCTTACCAGCCCTGCCCCGGAAACGGAAGATGAAACGGAAGGCTGGGCTTTGGATGCCCGGCAAACTTCCGCTTGCGCAGCACTTCGGCCGGGCCTATGTGTCGCAACGCTCTAACGGGGTGCCGGACGCGATCTTCGCGGACCGGCTGAGAGGCAAGACTGCCAACCCGCTGAACCTGATCCGGTTTGTACCGGCGGAGGGATTAGACGTTTCGGACAGCCCGACGCCTCAATTCCTTTCAACGCGAACGAAGGAGGCGCCGATGCGCAGTTTTTTCCACTCTCTTGTCTCAATTGTCCTGCTTGCGGCATCCGCGCTCGCGCTGCCAGGGCAGGCATCGGCACAGGATAGACTGACGGTCTATACCTATGAAAGCTTCACCGCCGATTGGGGTCCGGGACCGGCGGTGAAGAAGGCCTTCGAGGCCGAATGCAGTTGCGTCGTCGAATTCGTCTCGGTCGCCGACGGCGTGGCGCTGCTCAACCGTGTGAAGCTGGAAGGCGCCGCGACCAAGGCCGATATCGTACTTGGCCTCGATACCAACTTAACCGCCGACGCCAAGGCAACCGGCCTGTTTTCGCCGCACGGCGCCGTGTCGGGCGTCAGTGTGCCGGGCGGCTGGAGCGACGATATTTTCGTTCCGTTCGACTATGGCTATTTCGCCGTCGTCTACGATACCGAAAAACTGAAGAGCCCGCCGAAGAGCCTCAGGGAATTGGTCGAGGGCGATGCCGGAGAGAAGATCGTCATCCAGGATCCGCGCACCTCGACGCCGGGCCTTGGCCTGCTGCTGTGGGTCAAGTCGGTCTATGGCGACAAGGCGCCGGAAGCCTGGGCCAAACTCAAGGCGAAGGTGCTGACGGTAACGCCGGGCTGGAGCGAGGCCTACGGCCTGTTCACCAAGGGCGAGGCGCCGATGGTGCTGTCCTACACCACCTCGCCGGCCTACCACATGGTCGCCGAAAACACCGAGCGCTACCAGGCGGCGTCCTTCGAGGAGGGCGAATATCTGCAGATCGAGGTTGCGGGGATCACCACCAAGGGTGCGAAGAACCCGCTGGCAGAAAAGTTCATTGCCTTCATGACCGGACCGAAATTCCAGGATGTCATTCCCGAAACCAACTGGATGTTCCCGGCCGGCAAAACCGACAAGCCGCTCAACCCGGCGTTCGACAAGCTGGTCAAGCCGACCAAGACCTTGCTGTTCAGCCCGGAAGACGTCGCGGCCAACCGCAAGGCCTGGGTCGATGAGTGGCTTGCGGCGATGAGCAAGTAGGGCTCAAGCCTCGTCGGATGTTTGCGCCAAGCCACCCCCCTCTGGCCTGCCGGCCATCTCCCCCTCAAGGGGGGAGGTCGGCAGCTTTGTCGCCTCTCCTCGTCCTGCCACTTGTGAGATTGGCGAAGGCGGCTGAGTGCGCAATCCCCCCCCTTGAGGGGGAGATGGCCGGCAGGCCAGAGGGGGGTGGGCTCGGCCATTGTCAGGTGTTTCCTTCGATCAACACCTGTCGTAGCGTCGGGTAGCGCGACATGCGTACGCGTCATCCGGCCGATCCCCGCGTCACTGCCGGCATCGTCGCGCTCGCCGCCATCGCGCTGCTGATCGGCGGTGCATTCGCCGGGCTCGTCGTCGAAGCCACACGCGACCTGTCCGGCGCCGCCGCCGCTTTCGATTCCTATCTCTTGCGCGTCGTCCGTTTCACGCTCTGGCAGGCTCTGCTGTCGACCCTGCTCTCCGTCGCACCGGCGCTGTTTGTCGCGCGTGCACTGTCGCGGCATCCACAGCTTTTCGGGCGAGGCTTCATCCTGCAGCTTTTCGCCGTGCCGCTGGCGCTGCCGGCCATTGTTGCCGCACTCGGTGTCTTGGCGCTCTATGGCCGCGCCGGCTATTTTGCCGGCACGCTGGGCGCGCTAGGCGGCCAGAGCTGGCCCGGCATCTATGGCCTGTCGGGCATACTCGTCGCCCATGTCTTCTTCAACCTGCCGCTAGCGACGCGGCTGTTCCTGGAGGCGTTGCAGACCGTGCCGGCCGACCAATGGCGGCTGGCGAGCCAGCTTGGCATGGGTGCTGCGCCGGCCTTCCGGCTGATCGAATGGCCACCGCTGCGTGCGGTCTTGCCCGGCGTTGCCGGGCTCGTTTTCATGCTGTGCATCACCTCCTTCACCATCGTGCTTACGCTCGGCGGCGGACCCAGCGCGACGACGCTCGAGGTTGCCATATACCAGGCGCTGCGTTTTGACTTCGACCCGGCGCGGGCGGTGACGCTGACCCTGCTGCAGATTGCCCTGACCTTCGTCGTCGTGCTGGCCTTGACGCGGCTCGGCGCCAATATGGTCGGGGATGCCAATCTGCCGGTGGCGCCGCGCCGGTATTTTTCAGCCGGTGCGGCCGAGACCGTGCTGAACGCATTGGCGATCGGGCTCGCACTGCTGTTTGTCGCCGGGCCGATGGCGGCCACGTTGGCAGCCGGGCTTGGCGCCGATCTCGGCCGCCTGGCCGGCGAGAGCGCGGTGCGGCAAGCGACGGCGACCAGTGCCGTGCTCTCCCTCCTATCGGCGCTGCTCTCTGTGGCGTTGTCGCTGTCGCTGGTCATGGCGCGCCGGGCGCTGGCGCTCACCCGGCGGCAGGGCCGGCGGACACTGCTCGAACATCTGGCCGACACCGGTGCGGGGTTCGTCCTGGTGGTGCCGCCCATCGTCATCGGCGCCGGCTGGTTCCTGCTCTTGCGCACCGTCGGCGATGTCTTTGCGATTGCCCCTGTCATGGTGGTTGCGGTCAATGCGGTGATGGCGATGCCGTTCGCCATCCGCGCCATCCGCCCTGCCTATGACGCGGCGAGCGAACGCCACGAACGGCTCTGCGCACAGCTTGGTATCTCGGGCTGGAACCGGTTGCGGCTGGTCGACTGGCCGTCGCTGCGGCGGCCGCTCGCCACCGGCTTCGCTTTCGCCATGGCGCTGTCGCTCGGCGATCTCGGCGTCATTGCGCTGTTCGGCAGCGATTCCGTGCAGACCTTGCCCTATCTGCTGCTGGCGCGCATGGGCAGTTACCGCACCGAGGATGCCGCCGGCCTGGCGCTGCTGCTCGGCCTTGTCTGCCTGGCGCTGGTGTTGGCCGCGGACTGGCTGGGAAGGGGCGAGAAATCATGATGCCGACCAGCCCGGAACGGTCCATTTCGGTGGAAAAAGGCGCGGCCGTACGACTCGATAATGTCTCGTTCAGCTATGGTGAAACGCCGCTTATATTCGATGTCGATTTCCCGGCGTCGGAAATCACCGCCATTATGGGGCCGAGCGGTTCGGGAAAGTCGACGCTGCTCAATCTGGTGGCCGGCTTCGAGACGCCGCGGTCAGGCCGCGTGCTGATCGGCGGCGCCGACGTCAGCACTGCGCCGCCATCAGCGCGGCCGGTATCGATGGTGTTCCAGGAAAACAACCTGTTTGCCCATCTTTCCGTCGAGCAGAATGTCGGGCTCGGCCGCTCGCCTTCGCTCAGGCTGAGCGAGGCTGACCGCGCCGCAATCGCCGCAGCGCTGAAGCGCGTCGGCCTTGCCGGCAAGGAAAGCCGGCTGCCGCGCGAACTCTCCGGCGGCGAGCGGCAGCGCGTCGCGCTCGCCCGGGTCCTGGTGCGCGACCGGCCGGTGTTGTTGCTCGACGAGCCGTTCGCTTCGCTCGGACCGGCACTGCGCGACGACATGCTCGACCTGGTGGCCGACGTCCATTCGGAGCAGCGCATGACGGTGCTATTCGTCACGCACCAGCCGGACGATGCGCGCCGTATCGGCCAAAACATGGTTTTCCTGGATGGTGGCACGGTTGCCGCGACGGGCACCGCGGCCGATTTTTTCGTCGGGGCTGGACCGGAGGCATTCCGACGCTATATCGGCTCGGGTCCGTTTGCGGTTGGATCACGAGATGTTGCCCGGAAGCGGACATAATTTATGGTCAAACCGGCGGAAGGCGAAGCGGCGCTTGCTTGCCATGGTCGAGGTAGTGTGGCTAGGTCCGCCAGGAGCTGGTCCGGCCTAGACCGTGATTTGCCCTTGCTGCCTCGTATCTGTCGGACGCACGAAGGACGCCGTAGCACTTGATTTTGCGCGTGATGCTTTCCGGAAATCGCGCCCGATTTTCGCGGTCACGTGCCAGGACTTGAAAGGAAGCCGATCTGCCGACCGGCATCGACAATCGGAGGGTGAAACCGCTGGCGCGCTTTCTGGCGCTGGCCGGTCTCGCCGTGGCGCTGGCAAGCTGCCAGATGTTCACGCCTCCCGACGTGCAGGAATCAGGCTTTCAGCCCTCAGACAAGCCGATCACGGTCGACAATGTCGCCGCCAACGGCAAGCTCGCTCAACTGGCGAAGGCGCAGCACCCGCGCATCCTCGCCACCTATGGCGGCGAGTATTCCGACCCCAAGCTCGAGCGCATGGTGGCCAAGATCGTCGGCAGACTGACCGTGGTGTCGGCCAACCCAACCCAGACCTACCGCATCACCATCCTCAACTCGCCCAACGTCAATGCCTTCGCGCTGCCGGGCGGCTATCTCTACATCACCCGCGGGCTGCTGGCGCTGGCCAACGATTCCGCCGAGCTTGCCGCCGTCATCGCGCATGAGATGGGCCACGTTACGGCCAACCACGGCCTGCAGCGCCAGCAGCTGGAAGCCGAGGAGGGGTTGGCGACCAAGGTCGTTTCGGATGTGCTCGGCGACAACCCGACGGCCAAGGCGGCGCTGATCCGCGGCAAGCTGAGGCTGGCCCAGTTCTCGCGCAATCAGGAGCTGGAGGCCGACGCCATCGGCATCAAGTCGATCGGCGAAGCCGGTTTCGATCCCTACGCCGCCGGCCGCTTCCTGCAGTCGATGTCGGCCTATACCGATTTCCGCTCAATCAGCGGCGCTACCGACGCCAGCCTCGACTTCCTGGCGACGCACCCCAACACGCCGCAGCGTATAGACCTCGCGCAGCGCCACGCCCGCCAGTTCGGCGCGCCCGGTGTCGGGTCGCGCGACCGCGATTCATTTCTTGCCGGCGTAGACGGGCTGCTTTACGGCGACACGCCGGAGGAAGGCTATGTGCGCGGCGAAACCTTCCTGCACCCTGGCCTCGGCGTGTCGTTCTCGGTGCCCAACGGCTTCGTCATCGACAATTCGGCGGCGGCGGTGACGGCGACCGGCCCGGACGACATGGCGATCCGCTTCGACGGCGTTTCGATCGACAAGAACCGCTCGCTGACCGACTACATCCGCAGCGGTTGGGTTGCCGGCCTCGACGACAGCAGCGTGCGCCAGGAGACGATCAACGGCAACGAAGCGGCAACCGCGCATGCCGGCGCCGATGGCTGGCAATTCGATATTGCGGTGATCCGCGCCGGCGGCCAGGTCTACCGCTTGCTGACCGCGGCACCTTCGGCCAGCACCTCGCTGAGCACGGTGGCGCGCTCGGTCAGCGGCTCGTTCCGCATCCTGAGTGCTGCCGAGAAGGCAGCACTGAAGCCACTGCGTATCCGCATCGTCACGGTGCAGCCCGGCCAGACAATGGGCTCCCTGGCCGCACAGATGGTCGGCGTCGACCGCAAGCTGGATTTGTTCAGGGTGCTCAACGCGCTGTCGCCGGGTGCCGCGGTTTCGGCCGGCGACAAGGTCAAGATCGTCACCGACAAATAGCAGCCGACGCGATTCAGGCTGCGAGAAATTCCGGATTCTGCTTTACCAGCGCCGCCTTGAGCTTTTCCATGGCGCGCGCCTCAATCTGCCGGACACGTTCCTTGGAGATGCCGAGCGTCTCGCCGAGCGCTTCGAGCGTCGCGCCCTCGTCGCTCAGCCGGCGTTCCTCGATAATCCTGAGCTCGCGCGCATTGAGAGCGCCGAGTGCCGTCTTCAGCCACACCGAGCGGCGTTCGACGTCGATCGTATCGCCGACGACCTCATCGGGCAGCGGGTCATCCGAAACCAGGAACTCCATCCGCTCGGTTGCGCCCGCATCGTCGGCTAGCGGCGTGTTGAGCGAGCTGTCCGGCGCCGAAAGGCGGGAATCCATCATCGCCACATCGGCCTCCGATACCCCGAGAGCCGCCGACACTTCGCGGTAGAGCGTGGCATTCGACATCTGCTCGGCGCCGTTTGCCAAGCGGGCGCGCAGACGCCGCAGGTTGAAGAACAGCGCCTTTTGCGCCGAGCTAGTGCCGCCGCGCACGATCGACCAGTTGCGCAGGATATAGTCCTGCATCGAGGCGCGAATCCACCAAGTCGCGTAGGTCGAGAACCGCACCTCGCGCTCGGGCTCGAAACGGGCCGCTGCCTCCAGCAGCCCGACATGGCCTTCCTGGATCAGGTCGCCCAGCGGAAGGCCGTAGTGGCGAAACCGCGACGCCATGGAAATGACCAACCGCATATGCGCGACGGTGATGCGGTGCAGCGCGTGCTGGTCATTGTTTTCCTTCCAGCGCAGCGCCAGGAGATGCTCTTCGTCACGTTCCAGATAAGGGGCTTTCATCGCCGCGCGAACCATGGTCCGTCCTGCACTGTCTTCCATCATGCCGCGCTCCTGCTCCAGGCGTTGCGGTGCGATCGAATCGTGAGTTGGCGCCGATGGTTGAAATGGCGGCGCCGCGCCCTACAACAGCGAAGAACGTGCCATGCGGGGGAATGTTCCCCCGGACTGTCATGTCGATTGCGCTGTTCCAGGCGATTCGCCACCGGCCTTGACTCAGCCGGATGGCGCAGGGAGATGCTGGTTGAGAATTGGATTTCAAGGGCGCGAGATTTTTGAAATTTAGTTTCTTATTCTGGCATCGCGCATCTGTCATTTTCCGGCACTCGCAATGACGCCGGACACCGGCCAAGGACGGGATCACAGAAAAATGAAATGGCTCAAATCGCTCATCATCGCCGGAACGCTGCAGGTTCTGGCCATCGCCGCCAGTCATGCCGGCGCCAATCTCGACCAGATCAAGCAGGCCGGCGTCTTCAAGGTCGGCACGGAAGGAACCTATGCGCCCTTCACCTATCATGATGCTTCCGGCGCGCTGGTCGGCTTCGACGTCGAGATCGCGCGGGCCATCGCCGAGCGCCTCGGCGTCAAGGCCCAGTTCCTCGAAGGCAAATGGGACGGGCTGATCGCCGGTCTCGACGCCAACCGCTACGATGCCGTCATCAACGAGGTCGGCATCACAGAGGCGCGCAAGGCCAAATATGATTTCTCCGATCCTTACATCGCCTCCAAGGCAGTGCTGATCGTGCGCGGCGACAACACCGACATCAAGGGTTTCGCCGATCTCAAGGGCAAGAAGGCGGCGCAGTCGTTGACTTCGAACTTCGGCAAGCTGGCTGAAACCAACGGCGCCGAACTCGTCGGCACCGACGGCTTCGACCAGTCGATCCAGCTGCTTCTTACCGGCCGCGCCGACGCCACCATCAACGACAGCCTGTCCTTCCTCGACTTCAAGAAGCACAAGCCCGACGCCAATGTGAAGATTGCCGCGCAGGAAGAAAACGCCGACTATTCCGGCGTCATCGTACGCAAGGGCGATCCGGAACTGGTGGCCGCCATCAATAAGGCGCTGGCCGACATCAAGGCCGACGGCACCTACAAGAAAATCGCCGACACCTATTTCGGCCAGGACGTTTCGAAGTAAAACGGCTTTCTCGTGTGGGCCGAATGCCGGCCCCCGTCGTTCGTATCGCGGCGAGCTGTCTTTTGACGGCCCGCCGCTTTCGCGTGATATGAGCGACGGCAATCTGGCAAGGAGGAGCCTTCGTGCCGCACTGGCTGCAATTGATGCTGGAATCCCTGCCTACGCTGCTGTGGGCTGCACTGATCTTCACCGTGCCGTTGACGCTGCTGTCGTTTGCATTCGGTCTTGTCCTAGGCCTGGTTGTGGCGCTTGTCCGGCTGTTCGGTCCCAAGCCGCTGGTCGCCGTGGTCCGCTTCTACGTCTGGATATTCCGCGGCACGCCGCTTCTCGTGCAACTGTTCCTTATCTTCTACGGCCTGCCATCGGTCGGCATCCTGCTCGACGCCTTTCCGGCAGCACTGATCGGCTTCACCTTGAACATCGGCGCATATTCGTCGGAAATCATCCGCGCCGTCATTGGTTCGGTGCCGAAGGGCCAGTGGGAAGCGGCCTATTCGATCGGCATGACCTGGGCCCAGGCAATGCGGCGCACCATTCTTCCACAGGCGGGGCGCGTCGCCGTGCCGCCGCTGTCCAACACCTTCATCTCGCTGGTCAAGGACACTTCGCTCGCCGCCGCCATCACCGTGCCGGAGATGTTCCAGGCAGCGCAGCGCATCGTCGCCACCACCTATGAGCCGCTGATCCTCTATGTCGAGGCAGCGGCCCTCTATCTGATCATGAGCTCCGTGCTGTCGGCCTTGCAGGCCCGGCTGGAAACAAGGCTGAACCGCTATGGCGGCTTCCTGGAGGCGCGCTCGTGATCGGCCTCACCAACATCGAAAAGCGTTTCGGCGACAATTTGGTGCTGAAGGGCGTGACCGTCACCATCGAAGAAGGCAGCGTTACGGCGCTTGTCGGGCCGTCGGGCGGAGGGAAGAGCACGCTTTTGCGCTGCATCAACCTGCTCGAGCTGCCGACTTCAGGCACGGTACGGATCGGCGACGATGCACTCGAATTCCACCCCGGCGGCAGGGTCTCGACCAGGGATATCCAGCGACTGCGGCTGCAGACCGGCATGGTGTTCCAGAATTTCCAGTTGTTTCCGCATCGCACTGCGATCGAGAACATCATGGAGGGGCTGGTGACGGTGCTGAAATGGCCCAAGGAGAGGGCGCGCGAACGGGCGCTGGCCCTGCTCGAAAAGGTCGGCATGGCGCACAAGGCCGATGCCTGGCCGGCGACGCTGTCAGGTGGCCAGCAGCAGCGCGTGGCGATTGCCCGGGCTCTGGCGCCTTCGCCGAAGGTCCTGCTCTGCGACGAGCCGACCTCGGCACTCGATCCGGAACTGGCGCAGGAGGTGGTCGACGTGCTCGGCAAGCTCGCCAGCGAGGGCACGACCATGGTGATGGCGACGCATGATCTGCGGCTCGCCTCGAAGATCGCGCGGGAAGTGGTGTTCCTCGATGCCGGCAACATCGTCGAACAAGGCCCGGCCGCGGTGCTGTTCAGCAACCCGGAACGCCAGCGGACCAAGCGGTTCATCGCCACGCTGAAGCACGAGGCGGAAAGGGAGGGCGGCGAAGGTTAGATATGCCCGTCGCCGGTCAGCTAAGACAAAAAAACCCGGCGCAAGGCCGGGTTTTTCTGAATTCGAAAGCAAAAAAGCTCAGGCGGCTTCTTCCTGCTCGGCTTCCTCGTTGTCGGCCTTAGCGCCGCGCTTGGGGCCCTTATTGAGGTTCACCTCGATGAGGCGCACCGCTTCGGTCTCCGACATGCGGTTGACGGCCGCGATCTCGCGGGCCATGCGGTCAAGCGCCGCCTCGTAGAGCTGGCGCTCGGAATAGGACTGCTCCGGCTGGTTATCGGCGCGGTAAAGGTCGCGCACCACTTCCGAGATCGAGATCAGATCGCCGGAGTTGATCTTGGCATCATATTCCTGGGCGCGGCGTGACCACATGGTGCGCTTGACGCGGGCGCGGCCCTGCACGACCTTCAGCGCGCGCTCGACATAATCCTCTTCCGACAGCTTGCGCATGCCGATCGAGGTCGCCTTGGCGACCGGCACCTTGAGGCGCATCTTGTCCTTCTGGAAGTCGATGACGAACAGCTCCAGCTTGTGGCCCGCGACTTCCTGCTCATCGATCGAGACGATCTGGCCGACACCATGCGCCGGATAGACGATGTACTCGCCGGTCTTGAAACCGTGGCGCGCTGCGGTGGACTTCTTCTGCGGGGTGATCGTTGCCATTACGCCCTGAACTCCTTGTTGTGGTACCGGCATCGTGCCGGCCCGAACTCGTGCGACCGGGGTGACCGGTCCTTAGCCACACAACGATGAACTCACCGGAAAGGCCAGGACCGGCAAATCGCAACATTGCGACCGCCTGCCCCAGATCGCTCTGGTCCGGATTGAGAAATTCACCTTTCAGTGATTTGGGGCGTTTGCGCCATAAATCGACGTTGTGTCACCGGCATGTTTGGCTCATATAACACAAAAAGTCGGAAGAATCAAGGTTTTGCTGCACGCGCGAAGGCCGCGCGCCGTCGCCGCCTGTCAAGGCAGTTAATGTATCACGTCTGTTACGCGGCGTCAGGCCGCCGCAGCCGGCAGGCTCGTCAGTCGCCTTCGCCGGGCTCCGCGGAGAAATATTTCTCGAACTTGCCAGTTTCGCCATCGAAATTTTTAGCGTCGGCCGGCGGCTCCTTCTTGGCGGTGATGTTGGGCCATTTGTCGGCATATTCGGTGTTGATCTGCAGCCATTTGTCGAGGCCCGACTCAGTGTCGGGCTTGATCGCGTCGGCCGGGCATTCCGGTTCGCAGACACCGCAATCGATACACTCGTCCGGGTGGATGACGAGCATGTTCTCACCTTCGTAGAAGCAGTCGACCGGACAGACCTCGATGCAGTCCATGTATTTGCATTTTATGCAATTGTCGGTCACGACATAGGTCATTGGTCGGCTCCGGGACGTCCCATTTTGTTGGGCTTTTTTGGTGAGGTAACGCCTTTGTCCGCTGGTGGCAAGGGCGGCCCCTGCCAGCGGTGCCGCGGTTTCCGGAATGGAATTCCGGAAGGCCGGCAAAGCGGGCGTTCGACCTTGCTCAATCGTCGCCGAGCAGGTGGTCGGTCTGGCGGCGTTCCTTCTTGGTCGGGCGACCGCTGCCGGCCTCGCGCAACGGCGGCACCGCATCCGGAAGCGCCTCGCCCTTGGGCGCGGGGGGCGGCGACATGTCCTCGTAGAGCAGGCGGGCCTCTTCGGCCGGGCCACGCCGTACGCCGGTGCCAAGGACTTTCCAGACGAAGATCCGCCGCTCCAGCGTGATGGTCAAAACGTCGCCCGGCCGGACCGTATCGGAGGCCTGCGCTGCTTTGTCGCGATTGATGCGGACGCGTCCGGCGACGACCAGCTTGGCTGCCAGCGTGCGCGATTTTACCGCGCGCGAGAAGAACAGCCACTTGTCGATGCGCTGGCGGGCATCAGTGACCATCGGACGAGCAGCTTACTTCTTCAGCTGGTCGCGCAACGCGGCGAGCTTGGCGAAGGGCGAGTCCGGGTCGAAGCGGACCGGGCGTTCCTCACGCGGCTTTGGCTGGAAGGCGGGTTTTGCGCCTTGGGCGCCGCCTTTGCCGTCCTGCCGGCCAGCCTTCCAGTCGGGCCGGTTTTCGCGCCGGTCCGGGCGTTCGGCTTGCGGCTTGCCGGCGCGCTGTTCTGCCGCCTCGCCTTGCGGCCTGGGCTTGAACTTGCTGCGGTCGAAGCGTGGCTTGCCGGCGCCGTCGCGCTGGTCGTGGCGCCCCTGACGGGCGGGCCGGTCGCCCGGCGTCGGTTGCCCGCCGGCATCTGCCGGCGCATCGCTGCGGCCGCCCGGCGCAGCTTGACCATTGCGCGCGCGATTGTCCCGATGATTGTCCCGGGGGCGGTTGTCATGCTGGCGATGACGCGGGCGCTGGTCGAAACGACCCTGCCGCCATAACAGGACAGGTTTTGGCTCCTCCGCTTCTGGAGCAGCTTCGCCGGCGACGGCTTCCGCCGTCGCTGCAGGTTCGGCCGGCGATGCTTCCGTAGTGTCGGAAACCGGCGGTTCTGCCGATGCCGCAGCCTCAGTTTCCGCCCCAAGTTCCGCCCTTGGCTCGGCCGCTGGTTCCGCAGGCGCTTCAGCAGTCGCCTCCGCGGCGGGCCGGGTCTCTTGCGTGACTTCTGCCGCAGCTTCAGGGGCTGGAGCTTCCGCGACAGGCTCTGCCGTCGCTTCGCTCACAGCTTCGGCCGCCGCCTCCGCAACAGGAGCCGCATCCGACACAGGTTCCGAAGCCTCCGCCGGCGGCTCTGCCGCGGCAGCTGCTTCCGCCATCCTCGCCTGCTCGACTCGCGCAGCCTCTTCCGCCGCCTGCTTTGCAGCGGCAGCTTCACGCGCGGCATTGTCCTGTGCGTCGAGCCGCGCCTTGACCTCGGCCGCCGGTTTGGCATCGGCGCGATAGCCGAGTCCCTTCAGGATTTCTTCCATGTCGTCGGCGGTGGCGCCGAGAATCGACATCATCGGCGGCGTCACCATGAAGGACTGGCCGTCATAGGCGCCGTCGGGGCGAGGGCCGAGGCCCGGCTTCCAGTTGGTCGCCGGCCGGATCAGGTCGGCCAGCCGTTCGAGAATATCGACGCGTACAGCACGCCGGCCAAGATTGCGGTAGCCGGCAAGCTTGTAGAAGGTCTTGTCGAAGGTCGGATCGATGACCACCGAGGTGCGGCCGGAGGCCAGTGCGTGAACGACATCGCCGAAGCCGGGCTTGTCCTTGCCGTCGTTTCTCAGCGCCCACAGCAGCGTTATCAGCCCGGCCGGCGCCGGTTTGATCAGCGCCGGCACGAAGACATGGTAGGCGCCGAAGCGCACGCCGAGACGGCGAAGCGCCGCGCGGCCTTCCTGGTCGAGCGACTTCATCTCGTCGGCGATGTCGCGACGGTTGATGAGGCCGAGATGCTCGACAAGCTGGAAAGCAATGCCGCGGCCGATGCCGGTGATCTGCTCGGCATTCTTGAGATCGACCAGCGGCTTCAGCAAGGATTCGATCTGGAAGTTGACGAAGCGCTCGGCGCGCGCCGCAACCTTGTCGCGTGCCGGGCCGGCGAGTTGCTCGTCGGCGAGCAGAACGAGACGCGGCTTCAAAGCGTCTTCGCCGGCAACCAACGTGCCGATCGGGGCGCCGATCCAGCGCAGCGTGCCATCCGAACCCAGCGCAATGTCGCCATTGGCAGAGGCGCCGAAACGCTCGGCCCGCGCTTCGAACTCGGCGGCAAGCGCCTTCTGCGCCGCCGCCCGCACCGCCTTGGCATCCTCGCCGCCGGCGCTCTGGTCGGCGGTGAAGCGGAAACCCTGCAACTCGCCGACGTGATGGCCTTCGACGAGGACGGTTCCGGTTGGGCTGATTTCGGCTTCAGGCATCGTGTTTTCTCTAAGGCGCCGCATGAGGACGGAAGTCCTGCGGTCTACAAAACGTTTCGTCAACCGCTCATGCAGCGCATCCGACAATCTGTCTTCGATTTCGCGCGTCTTTTCCTGCCAGTGTGCCCGATCGGCCAGCCAGCCGGGCCGGTTGGAGACGAAGGTCCATGTGCGGATCTGGGCAATCCTGTGCGACAGCGTGTCGATGTCGCCTTCGGTTGTGTCGGCACGGCGCACCTGCTCGGCCATGTAGTTCTCGTCGACATGGCCATGCCTGGCAAGGTCCATGTAGATGGAGGCGATCAAGTCGGCATGCTGGGCCGGCGCGATCTTCCTGTAGTCGGGCAGCGCGCAGGCTTCCCACAGCAGCGCCACGCGCCTGGCATCGGTGGTGAGTGCCCGGATGTCCTCGTCGCGCGACAGATGCTCGAGCGCCTGCGCGTCTACTGCCGGCAGTGCGCGCGTCAGGCCTTCTACCGGGGCGTTGGTCTCGATCGAGCGCTTCAGCGCATCGAGGCTGGCGAAATCGAAATGCGCGGTACGCCACTGCAGCACTTTCACCGGATCGAAATCATGCGCCTCGATCTTGTTGACCAGTTCATCATCCAGCGGATCGACCTGGCCGGTGACGCCGAAGGTGCCGTCGCGCAGATGCCGGCCGGCGCGGCCGGCAATCTGGCCGAGCTCGGCCGCCGTCAGGTTGCGGTACTGGTAGCCGTCGAATTTGCGATTCTGGGCGAAGGCGACGTGGTCGAGGTCCAGGTTGAGGCCCATGCCGATGGCGTCGGTGGCGACGAGGTAGTCGACGTCGCCCGACTGGAACAGCGCCACCTGGGCGTTGCGGGTGCGCGGGCTGAGTGCGCCGAGCACGACGGCAGCACCGCCCTGCTGGCGGCGGATCAGCTCGGCGATGGCATAGACCTCGTCGGCCGAGAAGGCGACGATCGCGGTGCGCCGCGGCAGGCGGGTCAGCTTCTTCGAGCCGGCATAGGCAAGATGCGACAGGCGTGGTCGCGTCACCACCGACACGCCCCGCAGCAGGCGCTGCAGGATGCCGTGCATGGTGGCCGCGCCCAGCAGCAGCGTCTCCTGGCGGCCGCGCAGATGCAGGATGCGATCGGTGAAGATGTGGCCGCGTTCGAGATCGCCGGCGAGCTGGACCTCGTCGATGGCAACGAAGGCGGCGTCGGTCTCGCGCGGCATCGCTTCCACGGTGCAGACCGAGTATTTCGCGCCCGCCGGCTGGATCTTTTCCTCGCCGGTGATGAGCGCCACCTTATGGGCGCCGACCTTCTCGCAGACGCGCGTATAGACCTCGCGGGCAAGCAGCCTGAGCGGCAGGCCGATGACGCCGCTTTCGTGCGCCACCATGCGTTCGATGGCGAGATGGGTCTTGCCGGTGTTGGTCGGGCCGAGCACGGCCGTCACGTCTCGACCCGACAGGATCAGCGGTTCAGTGTGTTTCGGATGGATGTTCATCGGCCTGGAAATAAGGCTCTCTGCCTCGCATTGTCGGAAGCGCGCCCATATTGGCCGCGTATGACAGGCGACACATAGGGATTTCGGGCGCGAAGCGAAAGCGGAATGTGCCGAGGGAGGCCGATTGGTTGGTTCGAAGCCAGAAAATCTGTTCCCAATTAACAGTTGGAACGAGTCTGGAACGAATCAGCGACGAATCACTGACTCGCGCTGATTCAGGGTTTGTTCACGGCTACATCTGGGTTTTCTGTCGGCGTACCTCACCACATGCTGAATCACGGAAACTGGCCCGATTTATGCAAGTGGCATCCAAGCGAGCACTGCGGTTAACCTTTGCCGGTGAATGGTCGTGGCTGGCCAATCTGCTTCGCACAACATTATGAAATTATTGATGTTTCCTAACGCGCTTTAATCATTTCGAGGGTGTTTTCAGCTCTCGCCGTTAACGTTCCGCTCAAAGCCGGAACGAATCGGCGACGAATCAGCGATAGCCGAAGTTTCTTGGTTTGTTCACTGCAACATGTTGTGTCGTGAACAGCTTTTCCACCGAAAACCCACAGGCTGCCGGACGGCTTTTGCACAGGCTGCGAGTTTGCCGTTAACCTTTGCGTGCCGGATTGGGGCAGCGTGCTGCATCGAGATCTGGCAACGGGAAGACCGCTATAGAAACGGGCCGTTTTGCAGGCCCGTTCGTCCAAGCGCGTATCTGTCTCAACGTAAAGATAAACGATCAGGCGATGTACTGGCCGCCATTGGCTGATATGGTCGAGCCGGTGATGAAACCGGCATCGTCGGAAGCGAGGAAGACGACGCAGCGCGCGATTTCCTCCGGCTCGCCGAGACGGCCGACCGGGATGTGCGGGATGACGCGCTCGTTGAGGACCTTCTCGTCCATTGCCTTGACCATCTCGGTGGCGATGTAGCCGGGGCAAATGACGTTGACGGTGATGCCGGCGCGCGCGCCTTCCTGGGCCAGTGCCTTGGTGAAGCCGATATCGCCGGCCTTCGAGGCCGAATAATTGACCTGGCCGGCCTGGCCTTTCTGGCCGTTGATCGAGGAGATGGTGATGATGCGACCGAACTTGCGGTCGCGCATGCCGCCCCACAATGGATGCGTCATGTTGAAGACGCCGGAAAGGTTGGTGTCGAGGACCTCTTTCCATTGCTCGCGCGTCATCTTGTGGAACATCGCGTCGCGAGTGATGCCGGCATTGTTGACCAGCACCGAGACGGGACCGAGATCGGCTTCGATCTGTTTGATGCCGGCGGCGCAGGCCTCGTAATCGGCGACGGACCATTTATAGACCGGGATGCCGGTCGCGGCCTTGAACTTTGCCGCCGCTTCTTCATTGCCGGCGTAGTTTGCGGCGACCGAATAGCCGGCGCTTTTCAAGGCGACCGATATCGCCGCGCCGATGCCGCGCGACCCGCCTGTGACGATTGCAACCTTTGTCATGCGTTTCCCTCCCAGAGTGAATGGTGAATGGTGAATGGGGAATGGTTATTGCGTAAGCCCTCCTTCCATTCACCATTCACAATTTGCCATTCATCCCATTGCTTCCACGCACATGGCAACACCCATGCCGCCGCCGATGCACAGCGTGGCAAGACCTTTCCTGGCACCTCTGCGGCGCATTTCGTAGACCAGCGTGTTGAAGATGCGGGCGCCCGAGGCGCCGACCGGATGGCCGATGGCGATGGCGCCGCCATTGACGTTGACGATGGCCGAATCCCAGCCCATGTCCTTGTTGACGGCGCAGGCCTGTGCGGCAAAGGCCTCGTTGGCTTCGACCAGATCGAGGTCGCCAACCGACCAGCCGGCCTTGGCCAGCGCCTTGCGCGAGGAGGGGATCGGTCCCGTCCCCATGATCTGCGGGTCGACACCGGCGGTCGCCCAGGAAACGATACGCACCAGAGGTGTGATGCCGCGCCTTGCGGCTTCCGCTTCGGTCATCAGCACCACGGCGGCGGCGCCGTCGTTGATGCCGGAGGCATTGGCTGCCGTCACCGTGCCTTCCTTGTCGAACGCCGGCTTGAGCTTGGTCATGGCATCGATTGTCGCGCCGTGGCGGATGTATTCATCCTGGTCGACTACGGTGTCACCTTTCCTGCCCTTGACTGTAAAGGCAACGATCTCGTCATTGAATTTTCCGGCTTTCTGCGCGGCCTCGGCCTTGTTCTGGGAAGCCAGTGCGAACTGGTCCTGGTCGTCGCGGGTGATCTGGAACTGGCGGGCGACGTTCTCCGCGGTGTTGCCCATATGATAGCCGTAGAAGGCATCGGTCAGGCCGTCCTTGATCATGGTGTCGATCAGCTTGAAGTCGCCCATCTTGACGCCACCGCGCAGATGTTGCGCATGCGGAGCCATCGACATCGATTCCTGGCCGCCGGCAACGATGATCCTCGCGTCGCCCTGGGCGATCTGCTGCATGCCGAGCGCGATGGCGCGCAGGCCCGAGCCGCAGAGCTGGTTCAGGCCCCAGGAGGTCGCCTCCTGCGGTACGCCGGCAGCCATTGCCGCCTGCCGCGCCGGGTTCTGCCCTTGAGCCGCGGTCAGGATCTGGCCGAGGATGACCTCGTCCACCTCCTTGCCGTCGACGCCGGCACGGACAAGCGCTTCCCTGACGGCGACGGCACCCAATTCATGGGCTGGCGTGTTGGCGAAGGCGCCGTTGAAGGAGCCGACGGGCGTGCGCGCTGCACTGGCGACAACGATGGCGTTGGAAGCGGACATGTTCTTCTCCAGGCTTTCGGGGAACGATTTCGGGTGCCGTCGGAGACTTTTCTTGCCCTTTCCACAACCCGAGTCAAACCCGAAATGGGCATGGCGTCCCACTGCCGCAAGCATGCCGCCCGTCGCTGCAACGGCGGCCCGTCCGTGCTGCGCAGCATAAAATGTTCCCGCACTGCACAAACTGCTTGGATTCATGACGCTTTTGCGCATATCCTTTAAAAAGGCGCAATCGTTACCGGCGGCTTACTTAAGCTGGCCGGTGTCCGGGGAGGATGCAGATGGCCGCAAAAGACGAACCTATTGTTATCAAGAAATATGCCAATCGCCGTCTCTACAATACGGGCACCAGCACCTATGTGACGCTCGAGGATCTCGCTGAAATGGTCAAAAAAGGCGAGGACTTTACTGTCCAGGACGCCAAGACCGGTGACGACATCACGCATCCGGTACTGACCCAGATCATCTTCGAGCTGGAGAACAAGGACGGGCAGAACATGCTGCCGATCCCGTTCCTGCGTCAGCTCATCGCCTATTACGGCGACCAGATGCAGATGATCGTGCCGAGCTTTCTCGAGCAGTCGATGCTGGCCTTCTCTAAGGAGCAGGAACGCTTTCGCGAGCAGATGAAAGATGCCCTCGGCAAGTCGCCGATGGACATGATGAAGATCGCCACGCCGATCAAGGTGCTGGAGGAGCAGACGCGGCGCAACATGGAAATGTTCCAGAACGCCATGCGGCTGTTCACGCCGTTCCCGCCCGCGGGCTCTGCGCCGGCAGCAGCACCACCCGAACCGGCCAAGAAAGAAACATCGGAAAAACCAGACGACCTTCAGGAGCTGAAGGACCAGATCGCCGCGATGCAGCGCAAGCTCGACACGATGTCGTGACTGCCGGCCGGCGAAGCGCCGGCCCAAATTTCCCTCAGCAGGCCCGTGTCAGAAAACATCTTCGCCTCGAAGGTGAAGATGTCATCCATGCTCTATTTCGTGGCATCCCCTATTTCGTGGTCACCGTCACCAAGGCGGTAACAGGTTTGCCGTCTACTAGAATGGGCCGGTGATGATCATCGGCAAGAAGCACGCCGATCACGTGTCTGCCGGCGGCATCCGGGCAATGGCCGAAACGCGCCTTGATAAGATCACCGCCAAAGTCGCTGTTCATGCTGTTGTACGGCTTGCCGGGGATGTTGCAGGTGTCTCCGTTGGGATCGATCTTCATATGCACGTGGCCGCATTGCTTGATTTCCCCGCACTCACCCGCAGGGAGCAGCCTGAAGTTGCTCCTGACGACAACGCCAATCGCCTTCTCAGGAGCATTGCCCAGTTCCACAACTGAACCTGCCGTCGGCCAGACGACTTCCAGGGTGGGCCGATCCTCGGCCTCGGCAGATACGAGCGACAATAAGGAGAAAGCGAGGGCAGTCGTTGCGGTGATGCGAAACATGGTAACCTCCGTTGCGATGTAAACATTGATTACATACGCAGCGCTTGAACACAAGGGAAATAATCAGTGATTACATTTCGCTCTCGTGCTATTTGGCTGAGATGACCAAGACTACTGATTCCGACGAAGCCGGAGATGCCAAGCGATATCATCACGGCAATCTCGTCGAGGCCTTGATCACGGCAACCGTGGAGATCATCGAGGAACGGGGAGGCGAGCATGTGTCCGTACGCGAGGCCGCAAAACGTGCCGGCGTTTCACCCGGCGCACCATTCCGGCATTTTCGATCGAAAACAGCGCTGCTAACCGCAGTCGCCGAACAGGCCATGGATCGGCTGACAAAGGCTGTTGCCAAGGCGCAGTCGAAAATCGACAGTGCAGATCCCATTGAGGCCTTCGAAGCAATCGGACAAGGCTATCTGGAATGGGCAATTACCAACCCCACGCATTTCCAGATCATCAGTTCCCGAACCCTGATTGATTTTGAAGGGTCGGACAGCCTTCGTGATCAGAATGAGGCTATTCGGCGGACGATGATCGACTTGCTGACGCAAGCGCAACAACAGGGTCGGCTTGCTCCCGACACCGCCTTTGATCATCTTGTGCTTGCCGCGCGTGCACTCGTTTACGGGTTGGCACGCATGGCGATCGATGGTCATTTCCGGGAATGGCATCCGTCCGAGCCGCCAGCCCTGGCCGCGCAGCGGGCTCTCCGACTTTTCATGAGCCGGATGACTATTCCATCTAAAGCTTAGTCCGCCAGCCCCCAAAAAAGGCCGAGATTGCGCCGCCAGCTAGTTGAACTCCGGCAGCGGTCCCTGGTAGCGGGCGCGCGGCCGGATCAGGCCGCTGCTTGTCACCTGCTCCACGGCATGCGCGGCCCAGCCGACGCCGCGGCCGAGCGCGAACAGGCGGAACGGCGCATCGGACGGCAAACGGAGACCGCGCGTCAGCGCGGCCAAAGCGAAATCGACGTTCGGGCGCATGCCCGTTGCCGCAAAGGCCGCATTGCAAAGCCGTAGCAGCCCATCGTCGACATCTATCGCGGTCAGCAACGGTTCCGCACGCGGATCGCCGTCGGGATAAAGCGGATGGCCAAATCCGGGCAGCGGCCTGTCGTGACCGAGCCAGCGTCCGACAGCTGCATCCGGGCCCAATCTCTGCGCATCCTCCGCCAGCATCATGACCGCCTCCGCGGCGCCGCCATGGCGCGGCCCGGAGAGCGTGGCGAGGCCGGCAAGCAGGCAGGCCGAAACAGGTGCACCGGTCGACGCGGCGACCCGCGCGGCGAAGGTCGATGCGTTCAGTTCGTGATCGGCCAACAGCACGAGCGAGCGGCGGATCAAGTCTGTGCCGGCAGCATCGAGGGACCAGCCCTGCGCCAGCCTTTCATGCACGGCACCGCTTCCGCGAACCGCGCCGAGCGCCTGGGCCAGAGCGGCGATGGCGCCGGCCGCATCGTGGTTGAGCGAAGCCGATCTGCGGCCAAGGGAGGGCCGGCCGTTGGCCGCCAACGCGGCCAATTCCGCGAAGGCAGCCGGCCGGCCAGTTGCGCCGTTGCCATGGCGGCTCGCCGACCCGAACGACACTGGTGCGCCAGATGCCCAAAGCAGGTTTGCCGTCTGCTCCAGCGTGGCAGTCTCGGAGAACGTGACCGCATCCTGGCCGCGATAGACGAGGCGGCCGTGCAAAACGGTCGAGATCGTGGTGGCGATCGCCGGCTCACCCCAGGCAATCGCGCTTTCGGCGATTGCCTGGGGATTTCGGCCGCGCGCCCGGCGGCTCGCCAGCGCCGCGATGTCGTCGGCGCGATACTGGCTGCGGCGTGGATCGGCCCCATCCGGCCGCATGCCGATGCGTCCGCGGCTGACATAGGCATAGAGCGTCTGGGCGCGCACCCTGAGACGCTCCAGGGCTTCGTCCCGCGTCAGCCACTCCGTCATGTCAGCCCTGTCATGTTGATTCCATTGATCAAGATTGATGGTCCAGTCGCCAACCCTTATCTACCGCCCGGAAAGGGTCAAGGAGAAAACCAATGGCGAATGGGCTCGATGATGTGGTGGCGGCGGAAACGGTGCTCTCCGATGTTGACGGTCTTGGTGGCCGCCTGACCATCCAGGGCCATTCGTTGCCCGACCTGGCAGGCCGCTGGAAATACGCCGAGGTGGTTCATCTGCTGTTCAACGGCTTTTTCGACGATCTTCCGGGCGGCAGGGAACTGGCGAACGCGATCGGTCGGGCGCGCAGCGAAGTGTTCGAGCAGATCAAACCCTTGCTGCCGTTTCTCGCATCGGTCGATATCTACAGCGCGATGCGCGCCGGTATTGCCCTGCTGCCGGACGGCGGCAAATTGCCGGACGCGCTGCGGCTGGTAGCGGCACCCGCCGTGCTGACGCCGGCCTTGCTGCGCCTGCAGCGCGGCGAAAGCCCGATTGCGCCCGATAGCAAGGCCGATCATGCCGCCGACATGCTGCGGATGCTGACCGGCATTGCGGCCTTGCCTAAATTGGCGAAGGCGCTCGATGCCTATCTCGTGACGGTTTGCGACCACGGCCTCAACGCATCGACTTTCGCCACGCGCGTGGTCGCCTCGACGCAGGCCGGGCTTACTTCGGCGGTGCTGGCCGGGCTCGGAGCGCTCAAGGGGCCGCTGCATGGCGGCGCGCCAGGTCCGGTGATCGAGATGCTGGATGCGATCGAGGCGAATGGCGACGCCGCCGGCTGGCTGCGCGACGAGATCGCGCGCGGCCGCCGCATCATGGGCTTCGGGCATCGCATCTACCGTGTGCGCGATCCGCGTGCCGACGTGCTGAAAGCGGTGGTGCGGCAGCTCGGCGCCAAGGGCGAAGCCGGCCACCGGCTGGCGTTTGCCGAAAGCGTGGAGCAAGCGGCGCTCGAAGTGCTTCGCATCGCCAAGCCGTCGCGCTCGCTCCAGACCAATGTCGAGTTCTTCACAGCGCTCCTGCTGGAAGCGGCGGGCTTTCCGAAAGAGGCGTTCACCAATGTCTTTGCTGCCGGGCGCGTCGCCGGCTGGATTGCCCATGCGCGCGAGCAGCAGACGAGCGGACGGCTGATCCGGCCGCAGTCGCGCTATATCGGGACGGTGCCGGACCTCGTCGCCTGACGAGCTTTCAGCGTATGCTTTGCGAAACGAGGCAACGACCTCTCTTAGGGGACGAGAGCGGTCTACATGACAAAAATTTCATGCCATTGCTCCACAAATCCGCTGTTCTTGGGTGACAGAGAGCCTATATGCTGCAGTGCAGCATGGTTCCACGGGAGCCCGCCTCGAAAGGAATAAAGCCGCCTTGACCGCCAGAAAAACCGCCATCATCACCGGTTCCACCTCGGGCATCGGCCTGGCCATTGCTCACGCGCTCGCGGCCGAAGGCTGCAACGTCGTCGTCAATTCCTTTTCCGACACCGCCGACGATCACGCCATCGCCGACGCAATCGCGAAGCACCACAAGGTGAAGACCGCCTATGTCAAAGCCGACATGTCGAAGCCGGCCGAGTGCCGGGCTTTGGTGGCGAAGGCAGCCGAGGCATTCGGCTCGGTCGACATCCTGGTCAACAACGCCGGCATCCAGCATGTCGCGCCGGTCGAAAGCTTCCCGATCGAGAAATGGGATACGATCATCGCCATCAACCTGTCATCGGCCTTCCACACCATCGCAGCCGCCATCCCGTTGATGAAACAGGCCGGTGGCGGCCGGATCGTCAACGTCGCCTCGGCCCACGGCCTTGTCGCCTCGCCGTTCAAGTCGGCCTATGTCTCGGCCAAGCATGGCATTATGGGCTTGACCAAGACTGTCGCCCTGGAGCTGGCGCGCGACAAGATCACCTGCAATGCCATTTGTCCGGGCTATGTGTTGACGCCGCTGGTCGAGGCGCAGATCCCCGACCAGATGAAGGCCAACAAGATGGACCGCGAGACGGTGGTCCGTGAGGTCATGCTCGAAAAGCAACCGACCAAGGAGTTCGTCACCGTCGAGCAGGTTGCGGCGGCCGCGGTGTTCCTATGCTCGGATGCGGCGGCGCAGATCAACGGCGCGCACATCTCTGTCGATGGCGGCTGGACCGCTCAGTGAGGCTTCCAGAGGTCAAGGGCCACGCCATGCCGAAAAATGGCAAGGCGGAAGAGCCAAAGAAGATCAATGTCGCGCTGCAAGGCGGCGGTTCGCACGGGGCGTTTTCCTGGGGCGTGCTCGATCGGCTGCTCGAGGACGGGCGCCTCGACATAACGGCGGTTTCGGGCACCAGCGCCGGCGCCATGAATGCCGTGGCGCTGGCCGACGGCTTTGTCCGCGGCGGTGTCGAGGGCGCGCGGCGGAAGCTCGACGATTTCTGGCGTGCGGTGGCGGCAAAGGGCCGCTTCAGCCCGGTACAGCGCATGCCTTGGGACGTCGCCTGGGGCAATTGGTCGATCGAGAACACGCCCGGCTATTTCCTGTTCGATACGATGTCTCGGGTATTTTCGCCCTATGTCGCCAATCCGCTCGCCATCAATCCGCTGCGCGACGTGGTCGAACGCGAGATCGATTTCGACAATGTGCGCGCCTGCAAGTCGATGGAACTGTTCATTTCCGCTACCAATGTCGAGACCGGCCAGTTGCGGGTCTTCTCGGACGGCGAGATCGACCTCGACACGGTGATGGCGTCGGCCTGCCTGCCGCAATTGTTCCGTGCCGTCGAGATCAAGGGCGTGCCCTATTGGGATGGCGGTTATGGCGGCAACCCGGCACTGTTCCCGTTCTTCAAGACGGCGGCCACCGAGGACGTGCTCTTGGTGCAGATCAATCCGGTGGTCCGCGAGGGGACGCCGAAGAGCGCCAA
This sequence comes from Mesorhizobium sp. M0184, assembly GCF_040322215.1. Taxonomy (NCBI): domain Bacteria; kingdom Pseudomonadati; phylum Pseudomonadota; class Alphaproteobacteria; order Hyphomicrobiales; family Phyllobacteriaceae; genus Mesorhizobium; species Mesorhizobium sp. M0184. The sequence goes on along the minus strand of NZ_JAMYSZ010000001.1, from coordinate 450,745 downwards.
TGAGATCCAGAACCGCATCGACGAGATCACCTTCAACGCCGGGCTGTTGCGCGAATTCCGCTCGATCGCCTTCGTCAAGGAACTGATCGCCGCCGGCCGATTGCCGCACGGCGAATATCGCGACATCCGCATGCACCGCATCGATGCCGACGAAGCGTTCAAGGATCTGTCGGCATCGTCCAAGGTCAATGCCGAATGGGCGTTCCTTGCCTATCTGCGCGACCTCGGCCGCACCGCAGCCAGTGATTGGCTGGAAGAAAATTATGACGCCGTCGGCAAGCGGCCGACGATCGATCTGTCCGGCGAACTCGACGACGGCTTGAAGCCGGTGCGCGGGCCGGCGCCGGGCCGGCGGGTCAAGGAATTTCTTGCGGCGCGCAAGCAGCCCGAGGCCGCCCGCCGTCCGGCCTAGAAGGGTTCATCGTTTCGGAAACGCCGAACCGCTCTATCTTTTTGTTTTGACGCAATTCCGACGGAAAACCGTTTCACACTTTTCCTGGATTTGTCTGGCTCCTCCGCAAAGCAGATGACATCGCAATCTGTCCAATCATCCTGACACTTGCTGCCATACCGCTGTTTTGGCGATCAACAGCCGATGCTGCAGCCGCATCTTTGCGGACAAAGCAACAATCCATCAACTTTTCTGACTATATTGCGCCGCAACTTTGAGGTAGAAGCGCGCTTCGCCGATCACGGCAATTTGAATACGGCCTCGCGCGCACCCATATCGGCGACGCGCCCCAAGTAGAAGATGCGGCCTGGCCGAACCCCGCGCACTGGAAAAAATGACGATGCCGAAATTCAGGTTTCACAAGCTTGCAGCCATTGTTGTGCTCATCGGTTTCGCCGGCTGGATGGCGACAGGCGAGTTCTCGTCCGTCGGCAGCGCGTCCGCCGACAACAAGCCCAAGGCAGGAGAGGTCGAGCAGCCCAAAACAGCCGACGCAGGCAAGCCCCAAACTGGCAAACAGGGGGCTGCCAAGCCGGGGACTGCCGGGGCGGAACAGCCCAAGGCGCCGTTGCGCACGGTCGCGGTCATAACCCCGCCGCGGCGCACCTATGCACGCGCTATCCGCATTTCCGGACTGACCGAAGCCGACAAGCGCGCCGTCCTGGCGACACGCGTCGCCGGCGTCATCGACAAGCTGCCGGTCAAGCAGGGTCAGCACGTCAAGACCGGCGACCTCATCCTGATGCTTGCCGCCGAGGAAAAGATCTCGGCGGTCGACAACGCCAAGCAGCTTGTTGTGCAACGTGAGGCCGAGCTGGCTGCGGCCCTGCGGCTGATGAAAACCGGCAATCTGCCCAAGCTGCAGCTCGATACGGCCCGTTCCAACCTGACGCTGGCCAAGTCGCAACTGGACGCCGCGCAAGCCGAGCTCGACCGCAACGAGGTGAAGGCGCCCTTCGACGGCGTCATCGACCGGGTGCCGGTGGAGCTTGGCAGTTCCGTCATGCAGGGCGGCGAGGTGGCGACCATTCTCAAGCTCGATCCGGTGATCGCCCGCGGCGAGGTCAGCGAACGCGATCTCGGCTATCTGAAGATCGGTGACGAAGCCAATGTGCGCCTGGTCAGTGGCCAGACCGTCAAGGGTACGGTGCGCTACATCAGCCGGGATGCATCTTCGGCAACCCGTACCTTTCGGGTTGAAGTCGCTATCCCCAATGCCGATGGGTCCGTACCGGCCGGCATGACGGCAGAAATCGCGCTCAGCGCCCAGCCGACCGACGCCGTGATGCTGCCGCGCTCGGTGGTGACGCTCGGCGACAAGGGCGACCTCGGCATCCGCGCCGTCGACAAGGATGACAAGGTCGTGTTCTTCCCGATCGATCTGGTCGACGACACGCCAACCGGCCTGGTGCTCGGCGGCATTGCGGCCGACGCCCGCATTATCGTCGCCGGCCAGGAGCTGGTGAAGGAAGGCGAGGTGGTCAAGCCGGTCGCAGCCGACCAGGCGACCATTCAAAAGCTGTTGGGCGAAGCGACGGCCGGGACGCAGTAATCATGGACATCGTCAAACTTGCAATCAGCAATGCCCGGCTGACCATTGCGGTCCTGGTCTTTCTCATCCTTGCGGGTGCGGTCGCCTACCAGTCGACGCCGAAGGAAGCGGAACCGGACGTTCCGATTCCGATGATGTATGTCAGCCTGATCTACCAGGGCATCTCGCCGGAAGACTCCGAGCGCCTTCTGCTGCGGCCGATGGAAGCCAAGCTGAAGAGCCTGAAGGGCCTGAAGGAGATGCGGTCGGCCGCCTTCCAGGGCGGCGGTTATGTGCTCGTTGAATTCCAGCCACAGACGGACCTCGCCACCGCGCTGCAGGACACACGCAGCAAGGTGCAGGACGGCAAGGCCGACCTGCCGCAAGCGGCTGAGGAGCCCGTGGTCTCCGAGGTCAACATCTCCGAGTTCCCCGTCCTGGTCGTGACGCTGTCGGGCGAGGTGCCCGAGCGCGTGCTGACGGCGGCGGCGCGCGAGCTGCGCGACCGCATCGAGGAAGTGCCGGGCGTGCTCGAGGGCTCATTGCAGGGCGCGCGCGACGACCTCGTCGAAGTGGTCATCGATCCGATGAAGCTGTCTTCCTACGGGCTGCAGCTCGACCAGTTGATCGGTGCGGTCGGCGCCTCCAACAGTCTTGTCGCCGCCGGCAACATCGAGGGATCCGAGGGCAAATACGCGGTCAAGGTGCCGTCGCTTATCGAGACGCCAGAGGATGTGGCGGCGCTTCCGGTCGTCGCCGGCCCCAATGCGGTGGTGCAGGCCAAGGACATTGCCACCATCCGCTCCACATTCAAGGACGCCGAGACGGTCACCCGCCTCGACGGCAAGCCGGCGATCGCCATCGAGGTGAAGAAGCGCATCGGCTCCAACCTGATCGATACGATTGGCAAGGTCAGGGACGTGTCCGACGCCTTCATCAAGACGATGCCGGAGGGCATGCACGTCACCTACACGCAAGACAAGTCCGTCTTCGTGAACCAGTTGCTCGGCGATTTGCAGAACCACGTGATGATCGCCGTGATCCTGGTGTTCATCGTCATTCTCTACGCGCTGTCTGGCCGTGCCTCGCTGCTGATCGGATTGGCCATCCCCTCATCCTTCCTGATCGGCATCCTGTTGCTGGCAATGATGGGCTACACGATCAACATGATCGTGCTGTTCAGCCTCATCCTGGCGGTCGGCATGCTGGTCGACGACGCCATCATCGTCACCGAATTCGCCGAGCGCCGCATGAGCGAGGGCATGCCGAAGGAGCAAGCGTTCGCGCTTGCCGCCAAGCGCATGGCCGGCCCGGTCATCGCGGCGACGATGACGCGCATTGCCGCCTTCTCGCCGCTGTTGTTCTGGCCGGGCATCATCGGCGACTTCATGAAATACATGCCGATCACGCTGATCGTGACGCTCTCGGCCTCGATGCTCTATGCGCTGGTCTTCGCGCCGACGCTGGGCGCGATATTCGCCAAGGCGCCGGCCCATCACCCCGACGACAATCGCGACGGCTGGTACATGGCCGTGGTCAAGCAGGCGGTGCATTATCCCATCACCGTGCTTGTCCTCACTGTGGCGCTGTTGTTCGGCGTCGGCTACGCCTATTCGAAATTCGGTGCCGGCGTCGAATTCTTCCCGAATGTCGAGCCTGACTACGGCCTGCTCTATGTCCACGCCCGCGGCAATCTTTCGCTTGCCGAAATGGACGCGGCCACCAAGACCGCGGAAAACCGGCTGCTCGGCTGGCCGGGCGTAAAGTCTGTCTATACCCGTGTCGGCAAGACGCAGGGCGGCGGCCAGGATGTTCCGGAAGACGTGGTTGGCGTGATCCAGTACGAATTCGTCGACTGGCGCGAGCGTAAATCGGCGAACTCAATCCTGGACGAACTGCGCGGCGTTATGGCCGGCATTCCCGGTGTCGACGTCGAGGTTCGCGTGCCGGAAGCCGGCCCGCCTACCGGCAAGCCGATCCAGATCAGGCTTTCGGCCGTAGATCCGAAGGGCCTTGACGACAAGGCCCGCGCGGTCGCCGCGCGCATTGCCAAGGTGCCCGGCGTCATCGATATTTCCGACGGCCTGGCGCCGCCCGGCGTCGACTGGGCGCTTGAAGTCGATCGCGCCAAGGCGGCGCAGTACGGCATCAGCCCAACCGCGGTCGGGACGGTGGTGCAATTGGTGACCAACGGGCTGAAGCTCAGCGAGTACCGGCCCGCCGGCGCCGATGATGCGGTCGACATCAGACTGCGTCTGCCCGAGGATCGACGCACGCTGTCGACGCTCGACGAACTCAGGGTGCAGACCGCGCAAGGCTCGGTGCCGATCTCGAACTTCGTCGTGCGCAAGCCGGAGCCGACGGTCGGTATCCTCAACCGCATCGACGGTGCGCGAACGGTCGTCGTCCAGGCCAACGTCGCTGCCGGCGCCCAGGTGGCTGCCGTCCAGCAGGAGGTCACCAAAGCTGTCGCCGACATGAACCTCGGCAGCGGCATTCGCTGGAAGCTTGCCGGTTCGAATGAGGACAGCGCGGAGGCTGGTGCCTTCCTCAGCAAAGCCTTCGGTGCGGCGATCTTCCTGATCTTCATCGTGCTTCTGGCGCAGTTCAACAAGTTCACCAGCGTCTGGCTGGTGCTGTCCTGCGTGGTCATGGCGACGATCGGCGTGTTTCTCGGGCTGCTGCTGACGGGAGAGGCATTCGGCATCGTCATGTCGGGCATCGGTGTCATCGCGCTGGCCGGGGTGGTGGTGAACAACAACATCGTGCTGATCGACACCTATGACCGGTTGCGCGAAGAGGGCTGGGACAAATACGAAGCCGTTCTGCAGACCTGCCGCGAGCGTGCCCGCCCGGTGGTGCTGACGGCGGTGTCGGCGATCCTCGGCGTGCTGCCGATCGCCTTCGGCCTCGGCCTCGAAATCTTTCATCACGAGACGACGATCAACGCGCCGTCGACGCAATGGTGGATTTCGCTGTCCTCGGCGATCGTCTTCGGGCTGTCCTTCGCCACCGTGCTGACGCTGGTGGTGACGCCGTCGATGCTGATGGTATTCACTCGCGCCAAGATCAAACCCGGCGCGCGTCGGGGCTGGTTCAGCCGCCTGTTCGGGCGTCGCAAGGCCGAAATCCCGTCGAAAGGCCTGGACGCCGATCTGGGCGCCGAACCGGCGATCGCCTTCCCGAAGGCCGCCGAATAGAGTCCGGATCGCCGTCCTGATCAAGCAAAGGCCGCCCGGGAACAATGGGCGGCCTTCTGCATTGTTCCGTCATTGCAACCTCAAAGCGAGGATTTTCTGATGACGATCAGCACCATTCTCATCATTATCCTTATTCTTATTCTGATCGGCGCGGTTCCGGCGTGGCCGCATTCCCGGTCCTGGGGTTACGGACCATCCGGCATCGTCGGCGTCATCCTGATCGTTGTCCTGGTGCTGCTGTTGATGGGCCGGATCTGAGCGCAACCTTCCTCCCGAACAGCGGCGGATGACCATCAGGCCATCCGCCTTTTTTAAGTTCCTTGTTGGGCAGCTTTTTGCGTCGTCTTGATCGTGGCGATGGCGATATCCTCAAGCGCTTCCGACACTGCATCTTCCAGCGGCGTGTGCGGGATCGTACCGATAACGCTTTCCAGCCTGCCTGAAACCAGCCGGTGCGGCTCGAAGCGGAGATAGGACATCGAAACGATCTCGCGCCACATCGCCACGAACGGGCCGCCGGCACGCAGCACCCACCACGGCATCGACGTCAGTTTCAGCGAGCGCCCGAGCGCCTTCTCCGCGGCCGCCTTGATCTGCAGGTCGGTCACCGCATGACCGGGAAAGTTCAGCGCCTCGTAGAAGCCGAGCTTGTCGAGATTGTCAGCCAGCCCGACGAAGGTCTTGGCCAGGTCGGGCAGATAGGCCCATTCATGCACGAGATCGACCGGCCCGGGGGCGGTATAGACGCCCTTGGTCATCTTGGCGGCAACAACCAGATCGAACCACGATCCGCTGCCGGTGCCGCCGAAGAAATCACCAGCGCGCAGCAGAATCGTGCGCACTCGACCTGCATCAGCCTCACGGCGAAACAGGTCCTCCATGGCGACGCGGATACGGCCCTTTTCCGTCGTCGGGCGAAACGGCGTGTCTTCGGCTATCACCGCCGGCATCTGCGAGCCGTAATTGTAGACGGTGCCCGGGAAGAGATGCAGTGCGCCGTTCGCCCGGCAGGCAGCCATCACATTCTCGGCCATCGGCAGGCATTTGCTCCAGTCGGTGTAGAGCGGGTTGAGGCCGTTGAAAATGATATCGACGCCTTCGGTCGCGCGGATCAGCGCAGCACGGTCGAGCGCGTCGCCGGCGATCGCCGTAGCGCCTTTGAGCTCGGCCGGCACCTTGCCGCTGCGGGTGATGGCACGGACATCGTAGCCGGCATCGAGGAAGGCCTTGGCGACCGTGCGGCCGAGGCGGCCATTGGCGCCGAGAATTGCGATCGTGGTCATTGTTTGTCTCCATGTTTGCGTATGACCCCAATGTGATTTCTTCGCAAGCGAATGGAAATTGACTAAAGCTGGCGATATGATATTCAATTTTGGATGGATATTGACTGGAACCTGATCAAGAGTTTCGTCACCGTGGCGGAGACCGGCAGCCTGTCGGCCGCCGCGCGAAAACTTGCCGCGAGCCAGCCGACGCTCGGCCGCCACATCACCGAGCTGGAACAGGCGCTCGGTGTCACGCTCTTCCGGCGCGGGCGGCGTGGCTACGCGCTCACGGAAGCGGGCAGCACGCTCTTTGAACGGGGCCGCGCGGTGAGCGAGCAGGCGAGCGCCTTTTCGCTGCTGGCGCTGGGATCGGTCGAGGCGATAGAGGGTACGGTGCGCATTGCCGCCAGCGAAGTGGTGGCGGCCTATGTGCTGCCGGAAATCACAGCGAGGCTTGGGTTCGAGGAGCCGGGCATCGAGGTCGAGATCGTCGCCTCGAACCAGGTCGAGAATCTGCTGCGTCGCGACGCCGATATCGCCATTCGCATGGTCAAGCCGGCGCAGAATGAACTGGTCGCGCGCAAGGTGACCGACATTCCGCTCCGCGCCTGCGCGGCAAAATCCTATCTGGACCGGCGTGGCCGTCCGCGCGAGGCCCGCGATCTTGCCGGCCATGATCTGGTCGGCTTCGACCGCAGCGACGAGATCATTCGCGGCTTTGCCCAGTTCGGCGTCCCGCTCGCCCGCAATGCCTTCCGCTTCAGGACCGATAATCAGATCGTGCTGTGGGAAGCGGTGCGGGCGGGAAACGGCATCGGCTTTGGCCAGGAGCCGCTCGCCGACCGTGATCCGCTGGTCGAGACAGTGCTGCCGGGTCTCCCGCTGCCGACGCTGCCGGTGTGGCTGGCCATGCACCGCGACGTGCGTACCAGCGTCCGCATCCGCCGCGTCGCGGATTTCCTCTACGAAGAGTTCAAGCGCTATTCAGCCGGTGCAGGCTCGGCAGCGAATTCGGCGCGGTGAGCGAGGCCGGCCATCAACAGCACGACGACCAGCAGCCCGGACAGTGCGACGAAGATCGGGCCGAAGCTCGAGTGCTCGGCGACGAAGCCGATCGCCGACGGCGCCACCAGAATGCCTGAGTAACCCATTGTTGTGACGACGCTCATGCCTGTGCCGGACGCCATGCCTTCCTGGTTGCCGCCGGCCGAAAAAATGATCGGCACCATGTTGGCAATGCCGAGGCCGCAAAAGGCGAAGGCGGCAATGGCCAGCCAAGGCGAGGGAGCCAGCCCGGCCACCAGCATGCCGGCAGCAGCGGCAAGGGCGGAGGCGCGCAACGTCGTAACGGCACCGAAACGGTTGCGGACGCCATCGCCGAGGAAGCGCATGACGGCCATGACTCCGGAAAAGGCGGCATAGGCCAGGCCTGCGACGGCAAGATCGGCGCCGAGCTCCTGCCTGAGATACAGCGCCGCCCAGTCGAGTACCGCACCTTCGGAGATCATCGTCAGCAGCGCCATCAGCCCAACCAGATAGACCAGCGGGTTTGCCGGCAGCGCGAATTTGTGGTGCTCGGCGACCGGGTGCTTGTCCTCGGCGATCAGGTAGCGGATCGCTACGGCGATTACGGCAAAGGCAAGAGCTGTCACCACTGTCGCATGGGCGAGGTGACCGTAGTTCTGGATGGCGAAACCGCCCAAAGCGCCGCCGGCGAAACCGCCAAGGCTCCAGAAGCCGTGCGAGGACGACATGATGGCACGGGACAGCCGCCGTTCAACTGCCACTGCATTGGCATTCATGGCGACGTCCATGCCGCCGATCGAACCGCCGAAGATGAACATGGCGACGGCCGCAAGGGGCACGTTGGGGGCCAGAGCCACAACCAAAAGGCCGAAGCTGCCGGCAAGTCCGAACCAGCGCAGCACCGTGCGCGAGCCATGCTTCGAGATCAGATGGCCGCACCAGGTCATGGCAGTGACGGCGCCGGCACCGAACAACAGAATCAGCAAGCCGAGCGTGAACTTCGAAATGTCGAGTCGCGTCAGGAACACCGGGATCTGCGGCGCCCAACTACCGGTCAAGAAGCCGTTGGCGAGGAAGATGCCGGCCACTGCCCAGCGTCCACGAATCGCGATCTGCGTGATTTTCTGCGCGTCCATCGGGTAGAATCCGGTCCGGAAATGGCGTTGCGCGGCAAATTAGATCGATTCAATTCACAGTCAAGCGCTCTTCGCCGAAAGTGCTTGGACCAGACGCTACGTCCTCTCGCGTCGGCCAACCACCTCGGCGGTCCACTCCGAAATCCCTACGGCTCGGGATAAGGCGCGCCATCCTTGTGCACAAACCGGCCGTCAGCGTTGGTGCTCATCATGTCGATGTCGGAGCAGGTGGCGACGTCGTCGGGCCGGCGCGAACCGACTTCGAGATAGATCGCCATCGCGCCCGATTTATTGATCATGTGATGGCCGTTGCCTGATCCTCTCGGAAAGGCCGCGCAATCACCGGCGCGCAGCACCGTCTCGCCGGCATCTTCGACGAGCGTCAGCTCGCCTTCAAGCACGTAGACGAATTCGTCTTCGTGCGAATGCCAGTGGCGCTGGCTCGACCAGTTGCCCGGCGGCAGGCGCATGAGATTGATGCCGAAGTCGGTGAGCCCGCCTGCGTTGCCTAGCCGCTGCCGCACGCGTTCGGCACAGGGTGCATCGAACGGCGGTGGATAGGATGAGCCCTTGCGTCCGGGCACGTCGGCAACGTCAATCTTAGGCACGGCAGTCCTCCCATTTGGCGGCAAACCATTCGTGAAGGTCGTTCAGCGCGATGGATTGTGACCCTAGTGGTCCCTGGGGCGCCTTGCCTCGAACTCGGCCTTCTTGGCGTCGGAGGCCTCGATCTGGTTCAGGGCCTGCCACTCGGCATAGGGCATGCCGTAGATGATTTCGCGCGACCGGTCCTTGCTGAGTTCGACACCCTCGGCTTGCGCCGCGTCGCGGTACCAGTTGGACAGGCAGTTGCGGCAGAAGCCGGCGAGGTTCATCAGGTCGATGTTCTGTACGTCGGAACGCTCGCGCAGATGCGCGACCAGCCGGCGGAAGGCAGCGGCTTCGAAATCGCGCTTTTGTTCTTCGCTGAGTTCGGTCATGTCATGTTGGCCTCCCTTGGGCCTCATCATACCGGCCCGGTGCGCGAGCCGAATATTTTCACCGCATGTATATCGGCACGTCGATCTATCGCGTCAACGATCGGCGCCAGCCGTTCGGCCCAGGCGAGGGCACGCTTGCGGTCCGCGATCAGGTCCTGGCGGACCTCGAGCAGCGCATGGGCAAAGCCGTTGACGATGGCGTGCCTGAACATGGTATCGCCGCGCAGTGCGCCGTCATAGGGTTCGTTGTCGCCGACGATGAGGCTTTTGTCCTCGGCGAGCATGTCGATCAGCGGCCGCGCAACGCGGTCGTCCAGGTCCCACAATATGCCGACGTGCCACGGCCGCACGAATCCCTGCATGGTCGGTGTGAAGGAATGCACCGAAAAGATGAAGGGTGCCCGCGCGGATGCTCGCGCCACAGAGGCGATCATGGCGCCGACGGCATCATGATAGGGGCGGTAAAAGCGGCCCAGCCGTCTTTCGCGCTCCTCCGGGGCCATGGGATAATTTCCCGGGATGACGGTGCCGTCATAGAGCTGGCGAATCAGCGTTGGATCGTCTTCGCCGCGATTGGGGTCGATCAGCAGTCGCGAAAAATTGGCAAGCACCGCCGGAACGCCGAGCAGACTTGCGAGTTCGCGGGTTACAGTCTCGACGCCGATGTCGTAGGCGATGTGGCGGTCGAACTCCGCCGCCGGCAGGCCGAGACTGCCATACTCCTCCGGCAGGTCGCGGCGGGCGTGATCGGCCAGAAGCACCATGCCGCGCTTGCGATCGCCTTCGACGATATCGAAAGGCGCGAAAACTGTGGATCGGGTCATTGGCGGGAAAGGTCTGTTCGCTGGCTTTCGGGGAGGTGGTATCGTCATTCCACGAAGAGAACGCTTGCGCAATGCCGTTGTTTGGCCACGGTTTCTGCCAAAAAACTGAGCAGGGGCGACCGCAAGCGCGCCAGAGCCTTCTAAATCGATTGGAATTGGACAGATCGGCGCGTTGACATGCGTACCGACTTTTCCGAAAAGGGGCGTTGAGAGATGCAAATGTGGTTCTTGAGGGGTTTCAGGATGGGTTTCGCCGGCAGGCTGCGTGTGCGCCACGCCTTGGCCATGCCGCTCCTGGTACCGGCCATGGGTCTTTTCGCGGTGATTTCGGCCTCGCCGGCACGGGCCGATTTCCGGGTCTGCAACGCCACGCAGAACCTGGTCGGTGTCGGCATCGGCTATCGCGCCAAAGCCGGCTGGATCACCGAAGGCTGGTGGCACATCGAAGGATCGAGCTGCAAGACGCTGATCGAGGGACCGTTGTCATCAAGGTTTTACTATCTTTATGCAGAAGACGCCGAGCGCGGCGGACGCTGGGATGGCCCGATCAACATGTGCGTGGCCGAAAAAGAGTTCAAGATCGCCGGCGTTACCGATTGCGTCGCCCGGGGCTTTCAGCGCGCCGGATTCCAGGAATATGACACGGGCGAGCAGGCAAGCTGGATGGTCCAGCTGACTGACGAGCCCGCAACGGATGGCGCTCCAGCCGCCCCGGGAACAAACAGTCAATGAGACGCAGCCGCAAGGTCAAGATCCTCGCCACCATCGGTCCGGCCTCCTCGTCCGAGGAGATGCTGAAGAAGCTGTTCGAAGCCGGCGCCGACGTGTTCCGCATCAATATGAGCCACACCGACCATGAATTGATGCGTACGCTTGTCGGCCGCATTCGTGCCGTCGAGGAGGCGGTCGGCCGGCCGATCGGCGTTCTCGCCGACCTGCAAGGGCCAAAGCTGCGCGTCGGCAAATTCGCCAACGGCAAAGAGGTGCTGACCGTCGGCCAGACCTTTACGCTCGATGACAATCCGGAGCCCGGCAATTCGACGAGGGTCTACCTGCCGCATCCCGAAATCCTGCGTTCGGTCGAGGCTGGTCATCGCCTGCTGATCGACGACGGCAAGCTCGAGCTCAAGGCGGTCAGCAGCAACGGCAAGGCGATCGTCTGCACCGTCGTCGCCGGCACCACCATTTCCGACAAGAAGGGCGTCAGCCTGCCCGACACCGACCTGCCGGTCGGCGCGCTGACGGAAAAGGACCGCCGGGATCTCGACGCGGTTCTGGCGACCGGCGTCGACTGGGTGGCGCTGTCCTTCGTGCAGCGGCCCGAGGACCTGGCCGAGGCGCGCAAGATCGCACGCGGCCGGGCACTGATCATGGCCAAGATCGAAAAGCCGCAGGCCGTCGCCCGGCTGGCCGAGATCATCGAGCTTTCGGATGCGCTGATGGTCGCCCGCGGCGATCTCGGCGTCGAGATGCCTCTCGAAGCCGTGCCTGGCATTCAGAAGCAGATCACCCGCGCCGCCCGCCGCGCCGGCAAGCCTGTGGTAGTTGCCACGCAGATGCTGGAATCGATGATCACCGCGCCGGTGCCGACCCGCGCCGAAGTCTCGGACGTCTCGATCGCCGTGTTTGAAGGCGCCGACGCGATCATGCTTTCGGCGGAGTCCGCCGCCGGCGCCTACCCGGTCGAAGCGGTGGCGATGATGAACCGGATCGCCACCAAGGTCGAAACCGACCCGACCTATGCCGGCATCATCAACGCGCAGCGCTCGGAACCGGAAGCGACCGGCGCCGACGCCATTTCGCTTGCTGCCCGCGAGATCGCCGAGACGCTGAAGCTGTCGGCCATCATCACCTACACGGCCTCGGGTACAACCGGCCTGCGCGCCGCGCGTGAGCGGCCGCAAGTGCCGATCGTCGCACTGTCGCCGATCCTCAACACGGCGCGGCGGCTGTCGCTGTTGTGGGGCACGCATTGCGTCGTTTCTCCCGATGCCATCGACCTCGACGACATGGTCGATCGCGCCTGCCGCATCGCCTTCGACGAAGGTTTCGGCAAGCCCGGCGACCGCGTCATCATCACGGCCGGCGTGCCGCTCAGGACGCCCGGTTCGACCAACATGCTGCGCATCGCCTATGTCGGATCGGAAGTCGGCCGCTAATGTCGGCCGCGGCTGCCGGATAGGCCGGCTGCATGGCGCGTCGTAGACACGGCGCCAGCCGGGCGCATCGACGGCAGTCGGGTTAGGATAGACGCCGAACTCCGCCAGCTTGCATCAGCCTGTGACCGGCCGTGAAGCGGTTCGAAGGCCCTATCCGACTTGAGCTGGAAGTCAGTTAAGGTAATCTATCCAGGGAGAAAGAGGAGGGTGATCCAATGTGGATGCGCACTGATCTTCTGGAACTCCTCGGCATTGAGCACCCGATAATCCAGGCGCCGATGAGCGGCATCACCACGCCGGAACTGGCGGCAGCAGTCAGCAATGCCGGGGCACTTGGCTCGCTCGCATGCGGCATTCTGCCTGCGGCGGCTATCCGCGAGCAGCTCACGGCGACACAGCACGCCACCAATCGTCCGATCAACGTCAACTTCTTTGCGCACCCGGCGCCGATACACGATGATGCGGCAGCCCAAAGTATGCGAGACCGCCTTTGCGGCTGCTATGAGGAGGTCGGCCTCGGACCGGTGCCCGAGCCGGGCGAGCCCTTCCCCACCTTCGATCGTGAGCGTCTCGAAATTGTGCTCGAGCTGCGCCCCAAGGTGGTCAGCTTCCACTTCGGTCTACCCGACACCGCAATTGTGCAGCAGTTGAAGGCGGCCGGCTGTACTGTCTTGTGTTCGGCCACCACCGTCTCGGAAGCGCGCCAGCTTGAGGCAGGAGGGGTGGACGCCATTGTCGCCCAGGGATACGAGGCGGGTGGGCATCGCGGCACATTCACTGGCGACCCTGCTATCGGCACAGCCGGCACTATGGCACTCGTACCGCAGATTGTTGATGCCGTGCGGGTGCCTGTAATTGCCGCTGGCGGTATCTTCGACGGTCGCGGCATTGCTGCCAGCTTTGCACTTGGTGCATCTGGTGTGCAGATCGGCACGGCTTTCCTGGCCTGTCCTGAAGCCAATGTGCAGCCAGTCTATCGCGCAGCATTGCGCTCGGCCAACGACGAGAGCACGTCGGTGACTCGCTGCTTCACTGGCCGCCCAGCGCGCGTGGTGCGCAACCGGTTTGTGATGGAAATGGCTGGTGAGGAAGATGCAGCGTTGGCGTTTCCGCTGCAGGCGAGTCTGGTCATGCCGCTTTCGATGGCAAAGGATGAAAGCAAGCGGGCTGACTTCTTGCCCACTTGGGCCGGGCAGGGCGTTGCGAAGCTGCGGGAGATGCCGGCCGCCGCCCTTGTGGAGAAACTCGTCACGGAAGCAAACGGCATAGATCGGGCCTATAGGGGAGTAGGGGAGTAGGGGAGTAGGGGAGTAGGGGAGTAGGGGAGTAGGGGAGTAGGGCGCATGTGTTCCGCAGTGCAATCTGCACCTCTCACATACTACCTTACTCCCCTATTCCCCTACTCCCTTACTGGTCTCAAATGCCTTCGCCGGCAAGCTCCTCGGAAAGTGCGGCGACCTGGTCCTGGGCGCTGCGCATCATTGGGTAGATGCCGAGCACGCGCTGCCAGGCCTCAAGTGCCGACTGCTTGTGGCCGGTTTCGGCCATGATCTGAGCCAGGCCCGAAAGCGCGCCGAAATGGCGTGGTTCGAGCTGCAGGGTGCGGTCGATGTCCGCCATCGACTTCCCGTAGTTCTTCATCACGAAATGAACAGTGGCGCGCCGGTTCCAGCCTTCCGCATAGGTCGGCTGCAAAGTCACCACCTGATCGAGGAAATCGAGTGCAACATCGAATTTCTGGTTTTCGATCGCCTTCTGCGACCATTGCATCATCAGGTCGATAGAGGCGCTGCCCGACTGGGACCACTCGCTGCCGATCCGTCCGGCGATGCGCTCGGCCGCCTTTTCGTTGCGTTCGCGCTTGAGATCGGCAAACAGCTGATCGAGCCGCGCCTGTTTCGTCTTGACGACCGGAGGTGCTGTCGGCGGAGTTGTGGTCGGATCTTCAGCCCACGCCGGCAGCGAGACAGCGCCGGAAACGAGGAAAGCCGTGAAAAATGCAAAAAGAATCCGCATCGCGGGAATCTAGCCCCCGACGCCGGATCGTCAAACTGAATTTAGCGTGAGAGTCGTATCATGCGAACGGAGGCGCGCAGCCTCCGTCGAAAACTCAACCCTGGCGCGCCTTGTAGCGCGGCGCGGTCTTGTTGATGATGTAGATGCGGCCCTTGCGACGAACCAGCTGGTTGTCGCGGTGACGCGCCTTCAACGCCTTAAGCGAATTCTTGATTTTCATGGTCTTGCCCGTCGGTCTGGGCCCGGTCACGGGCCGAATTATTAAGGCGCGCCCACAGACGCGCCTTTGAACTGTGCGTGGCTCATAGACGAGGAGCGTTGCCCGTGTCAACCGCAAGCGCGTTGCCTAAACGATACGGACCGTTTCGTATCATCAAATATCCGCCACTGGCGTCTTGCGGCGTTGCGCAGGGTTGAGACGGCTGGAATGATGCGGTTGCGAATTGGAGATCGTCATGCGCCGAATTCTTGTGTCCGCCTGTCTTGTCGTCCTCGCGGCAGGTTCTGTTGCCTATGCGCAGGAATGCGACCGCAACGACGACAGCCAGCAGATGATGAACATCTGCGCCGACGCGGACTACAAATCCGCCGACGCCAAGCTCAACAAGGCCTACCGGGATCTCATCGGCGGAAGTGACGCAAAAGCCAGGAAGCTGTTGCAGACGGCGCAGCGCGCCTGGATCGCTTTTCGCGACGCGGAATGCAGCTATTCCGCCGCGGACAGCGAAGGCGGCTCGATCTATCCGATGCTGATATCGGAATGCCTGACGCGGCTGACCGACGATCGCACCAAACAGCTCACCGCCGATTCGACCTGCGCGGAAGGCGATGTGAGCTGCGCCAGCCCCGACGAGGACGAGAGCGGCGAAATCCAGTAAGCGTAGGTTCTAACTTTGTGTTTGAGCATGATCTTTTCCGAAAACCGGATTCCACTTTTCGCTAGCGCGGACCTTCGGTTCGGGATCATGCTCTAGCTGCGGCGGCTCACGCGCGTAAAATGGCCCATCTTGCGGCCGGGCCGCGCCTCGGCCTTGCCATAGAGGTGCAGCATCAGATCGGGCTCGGCGAGCAGATCAGGAACGCGCCTGACATCGTCGCCGATCAGGTTTTCCATGACGCAGTCGAACTGCCGGGCGGGACTTCCCAGCGGCAGGCCGGCGACGGCTCGAATATGCTGTTCGAATTGCGAGATGGTGCAGGCGGCCTCCGTCCAGTGGCCGGAATTATGGACGCGCGGCGCGATCTCGTTGGCCAGCAGCGAACCGTCGGCGAGGACAAAGAATTCGACGCCGATGACACCGACATAGTCGAGCGCCGCGAGTATCTCGGCCGCCGCCGCTTGAGCCGCAGCCGCCGTCTCGGACTTCACCCCGGCCGGCAGCGTCGAGCTGTGCAGAATACCGTTGCGATGGACATTCCAGGCCGGATCGTAGGCGGCGAGCGAACCGTCGATGCCGCGGGCGCCGATCACCGAAATCTCGCGCTCGAAGGTGACGAAGGATTCCAGGATCAACGGCACGTTGCCCATCGCCTCGCAAGTGCCGGCAAAGCCGCCTGTTTCCATGTTGCGGAAGACACGCTGGCCCTTGCCGTCATAGCCCATGCGGCGCGTCTTCAATATGCCGCTGCCGTTGAACTGTTTCAGCGCAGCCGTCAGTTCCTCGTCATTGTCGACGGGGCTGAAATCCGCGGTCGGTATGCCGATGCCGTTGAGGAATTTCTTTTCCGCCAGCCGGTCCTGCGCCACTTCCAGTGCGCGTGCCGGCGGATAGACCGGCACCGTAGAGGCAAGTGCCGCGGCGGCCGCGACCGGTACGTTCTCGAATTCATAAGTAACGACGGCACTGGCCGCAGCCAGCTCGCTAAGCGCGGCCGCGTCGTCATAGGCGGCGACGATCTGCCGGTTGGCGACCTGTGCCGCCGGGCAATCCGGCTGCGGCTCCAGCACGACGATGCGGTAGCCGAGGCGGGCCGCGGCCATCGCCAGCATGCGGCCAAGCTGGCCGCCGCCGATGATGCCGATGCTCGATCCCGCCGGCAGGCTCACGGCGCGTCCGTGGGCTCGGCGGCCACCTTGGCGGTCTGCGCGGCGCGCCAGCTATCCAGCCGGGCGGCGAGCTTTTCGTCGCTCAGCGCCAGCACCGCGGCGGCCAGAAGGGCAGCGTTGGCAGCGCCGGCCTTGCCGATGGCCAAAGTGCCGACCGGAATGCCGGCCGGCATCTGCACGATCGAAAGCAGCGAATCCTGGCCGGACAGCGTCTTCGATTCCACCGGCACGCCGAACACCGGTAGCGGCGTCATCGCCGCCGTCATGCCGGGCAGATGCGCCGCACCGCCGGCACCGGCGATGATCACCTTGTAGCCGGCCGCCTTGGCGCCCTTGGCGAAGTCATAGAGCCGGTCGGGCGTGCGGTGGGCCGAGACGATCAGGCGCTTGTGCGGAATTCCAAGCGCCTCAAGCGTTTCGGCGGCGTGGCGCATCGTCGCCCAGTCGGACTGGCTGCCCATGATGATGGCGACGTCGGCGCGGTGATCGTCCAAGCTTCTGCTCTCCGGCGGCAAAAGCGCGCATTAGCGGAATTCGGGTGGAACAGCAAGGATGGCCCGAAACGGGTAGTGTCTCAGTTTGAAATTTGCGAACGTCGCCGCCGCTAAGCAGGTCTCTTCTATCCCGCAACCATACCGTGAAGAAAACGCATACCGTCGCTTGCGAGTCTCTTTGAGATTTCGGATAAAACCATCTTTGCAGGTGGAGTGGGGTCGTGGTGGAATCGAAGTACGACAGTCACCAAGGTTCCCGGATACCTCTGCCGAAAATGATCGCTTCTCGCAATCTGCAGGTAAGAGTCCGCTCTCGCCGATATGATCGCCAGGTGCGCAGTTGTCGCCTCGTCATCTGTCCAAGGTAACGTATCAGTGATGACGAACCGAAGATTATTGTTTGTGTAACGAACTTCCAAATCGTTCGAGAAGTCATCCTTGATAGCAAAAGTCTCGTTATTCATTATCCCTCAATTGTTTTGTACGGCATATAGGAGTTCGGCGCGTCGAGCGACAGTTGGTTGACGACGATTGACGCCGCGGCAAATTCAAACTGAGAGACTACCCGGAACGGGTGGCCGCTTCCACGGTTTCTGTCGCTGCGCCGGCACGGTCGCTTCACCGGGCGGCTGCCGCCCGGAAACGCGTGACGAAATCGTCGAGCTCGGGCCGTTCCGTATCGGAAATCGCCCAATAGGAAAAGGCGCCGTCGCTCCAGTGCACCAGCGAGAAGCCACCAGCAGAAAGATCGACCGGTCCGGCTGTCGAGCCGGTTTCCTCGGGCGCGGCGACGAGAGTGATCAGGTGCTCGCGGTGCCTGTAGACCAGTGCCGGCACCGGCTGGTCGGCGATCACCTCGACCCGGCCGCCGAGCAATGCGAAACCGTCATTGGCAAGGTCTGGCGCAGGCGGCGACAGACCGACCCTGCCATCGAGCCAGGGTTTGACCGTATGCCTGTCCGACGAGACGACGTCCACCGGGCTGGCGGCCAGCAGGCTGCGGCGGTGGCCGCTGGCGACCGCCGTTGCAAAGCTGTCGGGCGCCCCGCTGAGCATCACCCATTGCGTCGCGCCGCTGGCCAGCACGGCGGTGACGAGGATCGATGCCGCCATTGCGCGCCAGTCGAACGCGCCGAAGCGGCCCGGCCGCGTTTGGGTTGGCCGCATGTGGGTTGGCACGGTTTGCGGCGGCCGCGTCGGCGCCGGCCGATCCTGTGCCTCGCCAGTCGCGCCGATCGCCGCGATGCGCGCATTGAGGGCGTCGCTGACCTGTGGCAGCGCCAGCCTGCCGACAGCGGACTGCAGCGCCACGATGCGGGCATGCTCGGCCGCGAGCGCCGGATCGGCCGCGATGCGTCGCTCGACAGCCAATGCTGCTGCTGCGTCGAGCTCGCCATCGACCAAGGCATGGATCATCAGCTCCACGCCCGCCGGGTCATCCGGCAGTCCATCGTTGTGCGCGCTCATGGCGCCCTCCCAAGTTGGGATATCAGCAGACCGCGCGCCCTCGCCAGCCGCGACATCACCGTGCCTAGCGGCACGCCAAGCAGCGTCGCGATCTCGCGATAACTGAGGCCGTTGATGTCGCGCAGCACCACAGTCTCGCGAAATTGGTGCGGCAGCGCGGCGATCGCCGCCTCGAGTGCGGCCGTGTCGGCCTTGGCGATCAGGCTTGCCTCAGGACTATCCGTATCCGGCAGGCCGGCGCCATATGCAGCCGTCATGTCATCGAGGTCGCTCAGGTCGCCGACGGCGACGATACTGCGCGGCCGGTTGCGCGCCAGCCAGGAGTAAGAGGCGTTGCGCACGATCGCCAGCAGCCAGGCGCGCGCATTGCCGCCGGCATAGCCGGCGATGCCCGCATGCGCCTTCAAACAGGCCTCCTGCACCACATCCTCCGCGTCGGCGGCGTTGCCGGTCAACCAGCGGGCAAGCGCAAGCGCATCCGCGAGATGGGGCAGAACCACCTCGCGAAAGCGCTCGGTCGCGGCCTCTTGGTTCAACACCGTCGCATCGCCCGGCATCCCGGGCAGAACCTTCCGAAAATCCTCACGGAGCGACGGCGATCCTGCCCTGCATGTGCGGGTGAAGCCCGCAGAAATAGGCATAGTCGCCCACTTTGGTGAAGGTGAAGGCATATGTGTCACCGGTGTCAAGCGCCTTGGAGCGAAACGAGGCATCGTTGGCGACCACCAGATGCGGGATGTCGTCGTCATTCTCGAAGGTCACGGTAGTGCCCTGCTTTACCGTCAGCACCGCCGGTGTGAAGGCAAAGTTCTCGATCTTGACCATTGGCTGGTCTGCTGCGTTCAGTGGCATGGCAACCATTATCAGGATCGCCGCCAAACCGAACGTGACAGGGGATACGACCAAGACGCGGGATGGGAAGCGGATCATCGCATTTCCCCTCAGGCCAGCGTGCTGTCGATGATGGCGAGGTCCTGCCCGCCTTGCTTGACTGTCACGCTGCTCGTGCCGAGCAGGCTGCGCAATTGGCCGGCAGGTACCGTCATCGGCCCGGGTGAGGCTGCGGTGCCCGGCGCCGGTTGCGGGAAAGCGGTCGAGCGCGTGGTATGAAAGGTAACGTTGCCTTCGACCTTCTGCATGATCTGGTGGATATGGCCGTTGAGTACGGTGACAGAGCCGAAGCGCTTGAGCAGGGCCAAGGCCTGCGCCGCGTCGTCGGTGCCCCAGCCCCATTCGGGATAAACAGCCCATAGCGGAATGTGGGCAAAGACGACGATTGGCGTCGAGGCGGTGACCGCCTTCAGATCATCGGCCAACCATGCCAACTGGTCGGCGCCGAGATTGCCCAGCCCGCCAGCCTTCAGGTTGACGACGTTGACCAGCCCGATGAAATGGACGCCGTTCTGGTCGAACGAATACCAGCCAGCGCCCTTGGTGCCCTTGCCGTAGCGGTCGAGATAGGCCTGGCCATTGCCGTCATCGATCAGGTCGTGCTCACCGGGCACATAATGCACATCGAAGCCTGCGCCGCCGATGATCTGGGCAGCGTTGTCGAACTGCGCGGCTTTCGACAAATGGGTGATGTCGCCGGTGTGGATCATGAAAGCGGGCTTTTGCGGCAACGCCTGGATCTTGCCGATGGCCTCCTTCAGCGTGTCGATGGCGTGCGGGTTGGCAACCTTGTCGAAGCCGATGTGGCTGTCGGAGATCTGGAGGAAAGTGAAGCCGGTGGCCAAGGCCTCGGCGGCTTGCGACGCACCGAGCAGGCTGAGCGAAACCGGCACGCCGGCCGAAATTGTCCACAGCACTCCCGTGCCGGCCCAGATCATGCATTCCAGTGCATGACGGCGGCTGATGCCGTCAGCTTCATTGTCGTGGTGGTGGGTCATACCGGTCTCCTGCACGCCGGAAATGGCGTCTGTTTGGGAGACCAATGGGCGGAGTGGTTTATTCCGCCCGAAGACTAAAAGTTCATTCACACTGCCGTGATGGCGCACTGGCCCGATGCGAAGCCGGCGCTGGAAGGCACTGGCTCGACCACGCTCTGGCGATGTCTAGTCCGGCCAGCGCAGCGCTCCGGCGGACTGCTTGCGAGCGGGTTTCATCGCATCCGCGGGCCGATCGGCAGCACTCAACACCGCCCGCAGGCGTTCGGCAACGATCTCCGCCTCGCCGGGATGGAGATTGCACGGATCAAGGAAGAAGTGACCGCGCTCGACCTCGTGGTTGCGCACGATCACGGGCGGCGAACCCGCCGCAAGCGCCGAGGCGAGGCCGGCGGCGGTGAAGCGGCTTTCCGGCGCAACAAACACCTGCAGGCGGTCGAGAGGATTTCCGGTCGGATCTGGAATGATACGTGCCTCGATGCCAGGCAGGCCTTGCAATGCGTCTTTCCACAGATGCAGTGCGGTTTCTTCCCGCTGGCGAATGCCGGCATGGTCGCGCCGCTCCCAGGCTTCCAGGGCCGCCATAGCGCCGGCAATGCTCTCCTTGCCGACCTTCATGGCGCGCGCAACGCCGCGGTTCTGGAGATAGGCGGCCCGTACCAGATCCTTGCGGCCGGCAACGATGCCGCTTGTCGGCCCTGAGAGAAATTTGTGCCCGCTGTAGACAACAATGTCGGCGCCGCGCGCCAGAAAGCCACGCAAATCGTATTCCGAGGCGGCGTCGACGATCACCGGCACGCCCTTGGCGTGGCAAATCTCGCAGAACTCCTCAAGCGAGAGCATGCCGTATTGCACGGTGTGGTGCGCAACGACGTAGAGGGCTGCCGCCGTCCGGTCCCGGATCGCCTCGGCAACATGATAATCCTGGGTGACGCTGACCGTGCCGGCAGGCACTGCCTTGGCTCCGGCAAGCCGGATCGACTGGTCGATCGGCGCGCCATAATTGACGATGTGACCAAGCTGAACGATGACCTCCGATTTGAGGTCCTCGGTGTCGTCCGGCAGCCGCTCGATCGCAAGAAGGCTGGTCCCGGTCATCGCGCCGGCAATCGCCATTGTTATGCCGCTGGCGCAGCATGCGGTGATGAAGCCGGCCTCGCCGCCGGTAAGGCGTGCAATCACCCTACTTGCGGCGCGCTGCAGATCGTCCATCTCGACCCATTGCGAGGCCATTTCCGACATTGCGGCAATCGCTTCTGGCACGATGATCGAAGCACCGAGTGCCGTCATCGTGCCGGAGACATTGATGATTGGGCGAAGGCCAAGCCGTTCGCGGATTGTCGTGTTGGAACGGTCAGCGGCATAGGTCGTCATCTCTGTAGATCCTGTTTAAGATTTCAGGCGGCGATCTCGACGACCGCCTCGATTTCAACTGTGATGTTGCCCGGCAGCGAGCCGACACCGATCGCGGAACGGGCATGTCCGCCAAGCGTATCAAAGACGGCCGCGAAAAGATCGGAACAGCCGTTCACCACCTTGGGGTGCTCGCTGAATGTCGGCGTCGCATTGACAAAGCCAAGCAGCTTGACGACGCGCACGATGCGGCCGAGGTCGCCGGCCGCCGCATGCATGACGGCGAGCAGGTTCAGGCCGGTCAGACGCGCATGCCCGTAGGCCTCTTCAACGCTGACATCCTCTCCGACCTTGCCGGTGCAGAGCGCGCCATCGGCGCGCAACGGCCCCTGGCCGGAGAGGAAGATCAGCCGTCCGCTCTCGGCATAGGTGACGAAGTTGGCGATGGGCTTCGGCGGCTCGGGCAGTGTCAGGCCCAATTCCGCGAGCCGGATGTAAGGCGTCATAAAAGCTCCTTGCGACAGCTTTCGCCGTCCGATGTCAAAAATGCGAGGCGCGAAACCGCGCCAGGAAACTGCGAAGGCGTTCATTGTCGAACCCCGCCGCCAGAATCTCGGCGGGTGGTCCGACGGCACTGACGCCGCCATCCGCCATGAAAACGATGCGGCTCGATGCGTCGCGCGCAAAAGCCATTTCATGCGTGACCATCAGCATCGTCATGCCGTCTTCGGCGAGGCTGCGCACGACCTCGAGCACCTCGCCAACCAGTTCGGGGTCGAGCGCCGAGGTTATCTCGTCGAGAAGCAATATCTTCGGCTCCATCGCCACGGCGCGGGCGATGCCGACGCGCTGCTGCTGGCCGCCGGAAAGCTCGGCCGGCAGACTGTCGGCTTTGTGGGCGAGGCCTACGCGGCCGAGCCAGTGCTCGGCAATGGTGCGGGCCTCGGCATTGCTCTTGCCGCGCACCTTGCGCAGGCCAAGCATGATGTTGCCGGCCGCAGTCAAATGCGGAAACAGATTGAAGCTCTGGAACACCATTCCGGTCTCGGCTCGCATCGCCGCCAGGTCGCGCTCGCTGCGTCGCTGGCGTGTTCCCGTCTCGCGATAGCCGACTTCTTTGCCGTCGATACGGATCGAGCCGCTGTCGTAGCTCTCCAGGAAGTTGACGCAGCGCAGTAGCGTGGTCTTGCCGCTGCCGGAGGGGCCGATGATAGTCACGACCTCGCCGCGTGTCACTTGCAGGCTGACGGAGCGCAGGACCTCGACGGATCCAAAGGCTTTGGAAACCTCGGTGACATCGAGAAGTGCCGGATTCTGGTGCGACGCGTTGGACATCGTGCTATTCCCGGATGAAGGAGAAACGCCGCTCCAGGCGCCGGCTGGCCAAGGAGAGGGCGTAGTTGACGGCGAAGTAGACGAGCGCACCGAGAATGTAGAGTGGCATCGCCTCATAGGTGCGGCCGATGACCTGGTTGATTGCCTGCATGAGGTCGGTGATGCCGAGCAGCGAGACCAGCGCGCTGCCCTTCACCGCGTCGGTGACGCCATTGATCCAGGGTGGCAGGAAGCGCCTGAACGCCTGCGGAAAAATGACGTAGGCCAGCCGCTGGCGAAAGGTCAGTCCGATCGCCATCGCCGCCTCGGACTGACCCTTGGGAATCGAGCCGACGGCGCCCCTGAGATACTCGACGACTTGTGCGGTCTTGAAGAGGGTGAGGGCGAACACGGCCGCCCAAAAGGATTCCAGATGCAGCCCCACCGCGGGCAGGCCGTAATAGACGAAGAAGATCAGCACCAGGATCGGAATGCCGCGTATGGTGTCGCTGAAGATGCGCACTGCCCAGCGCAGCGGAAAAGGACCATAGACAAGGCCGACGCCCATCAGCACGCCGGCGATGAGCGATAACACCACGACCAGCAGCGACACCCACAAGGTTAAGGCAAAGCCTTCGGCGAGGAACGGCAAGGCGTAGATGATCTGGCTCAGCATGTCAGCGCGCCGCCTTGAACCGGCGCTCGACGAGCCGCAGCGCGAAAAGCAGCGTGTAGCCGGTCAACAGGTACATTGCCGTCACCACCAGATAGACTTCGACAATGCGGAACGTGTTGAAGTTGATCCACTGGGCGCCATAGGTGAGTTCGGGTACCGAGATGACCGACGCCACGGACGTATCCTTGAAGAGCGATATGAATGTGTTGGAAAGCGCCGGCAGGGTTATGCGCAGCATCGTCGGCAGGCGCACATCGAGCAGCCTTTGCCATGGCGTCAGGCCGATTGCCTTGCCGGCGTCGAGCTGACCGCGCGGCACCGCCTCGAGCCCCGAGCGAAACACCTCGACCAGGTAGGCGCCGCTGTAGAGCGACAGCGTGGCAATGAATGAGGTTTGCGCGCTGTAGGCAATGTCGACCACCGTCGGCAAGCCGTAGAAGACCAGATAGACGAGCAGGATCAGCGGCACGTTGCGGATGAACTCGACATACCCCGCGATGATGGTCCGCACCGCACGTCCGGCCGACACGTACCAGACCGCCAGAACGAGCCCGATGACGATGCCGATCGCGATCGAGATGACGGCCAGTTCGAGGCTTAGCAGCAGTCCGCCCCAGAGCTTGTCGAAATGCCGCCAGATAAGGTTGAAGTTGAGAGTATAACCCATGCGTCCTCGTCATGGAGGGCTGTGATGAGAGAAGGCGGAAGGACGTTGTCCTTCCGCCTGCTTGCATCAAATGACCGGGAAACCGGGATGGCGCGCCGGCGGCTCCTGTCCGAAATAATCCTTGAACGCAGCGTCGTAGAGTGCCGTTTCATGGCCGAACATGGCGATGGTGAAGGTCTGGTTGACGAAGGTCAGCCAGTCGAGGTCGCCCTGCCGCAGCGCGGCACCATAAAGCATCGAGAACCAGCTCTTGCCGGCATCGAAGTACTTATCCGGATTGCGCGAGGCGAGCCAGCGTACCGTTGACAGATCGACCGCGGCGGCGTCGACGCGCTTCGATTCCAAGGCCTGCAGCACGTTGGCCTGCGTGTCTATCTGCATCACCTGCGACTCCGGCAGGACGATATGCACGTTAGCCTCGGCATC
This sequence comes from Mesorhizobium sp. M0184, assembly GCF_040322215.1. Lineage (NCBI taxonomy): Bacteria > Pseudomonadati > Pseudomonadota > Alphaproteobacteria > Hyphomicrobiales > Phyllobacteriaceae > Mesorhizobium > Mesorhizobium sp. M0184. Next base: position 425,827 of record NZ_JAMYSZ010000001.1, on the reverse strand, counting down.
GACATTTTGCAGGATGGAAATCCGCGTCGCCGAACCGCCGGCAAGCAGCTTGTCGAAGGTCTTGTTTTCGGCGTTCGGAAGGGTCAGCAAGGCGATGCCTTCGACGTAGTAGGGTCGGGAGAAGTGGATCAGCTGCGAGCGCTGGGCGGTCATGGTCATGAACTGGATGGTGATGTCGACCTTGTTGGTGGTCACGTTCGGAATGCGCTGAGCCGGATCCTGCATGACGAATTCCACTTTGGTCGGATCGTCGAAAAGCCCCTTGGCGAGAATGCGGCCCATGGTGATGTCCATGCCTACCAGTTCGCCGGCGTCGTTCTCGAAATGCCAGGGCGCGTTGGTGCTGCCGGTGCCGACGATCACCTTGCCGCGCTCGAGGACGGTGCGCAGCAGGCTGTCCGGCGCTGCCTGGGCCGCCGCTTTCTGAACGTCGACCGCGGTAGCGGCGCTCATCACTCCGGCCGTTGCAAGCCCGGCCATTCCCAGTTTCAGAAATTCACGCCTTTTGGATGTGTCGTTCACGGCGACCTCCTTTCGTGTTGAGTTCCCCTTTGGACCAGCAGTACATGCATCGGTTGCAACTGACGTCATTGTCCCTTACAAGAGACGCCTGTACTCTGTACAAGACAGATTAACATCAGGGATCGATAATGCAAGATGGCAATGCCTTGGCCGCTCGACCGGACGTCGGTCTGGACGAAGACAGGAACTCGGGTTCTCGGGAGAAGGGCCTCAACCGGGTTCTCCAGATTTTGGAGTTTCTCCACGCGACCCAGCGCGCGATCGGCATTGGCGACCTTGCCAAGGGGGTAAACGCGCCGCGGTCGACGACCTATACGCTGGTGCGCTCGCTGGTCGACGCAGGCCTGCTGGAAATGGCCGGAGACGGCAATCGGGTCTATTTCGGAAAGAAGCTCTATCTCTACGGAATGGACTATGTGCGGGGCAACGACCTGCTCAGGCGAGGGCGCCAGGAAGTCGACCATCTGTCACGCGAGACCGGCGAGACCTCGGAGCTCTGCATGCTGCAAAGCGGCCGCTACACCATCGTCCATTCAAGCCCGGGAACGAGGCCATTTCGGATCAGCTCGGCGACGGGTCTGCAAATACCGCTCCCCTGGACAGCTTCCGGGCGACTGCTCCTCGCCGGCTTCGACAGGGCCGCGATTGTGGATATGGTCTCCGAGGACGATCTCGTGCTGCCGGACGGCCGCAGATTGCAGCTCGATGATTTCATAGACGACATCGCCGTCGCCAAGTCGGCCGGCTACTGCGTCACCTCCGGCCTTGTCGATGCCTACACGAAATGCCTGGCCGCGCCGGTCTTTTCAGCGCCGGGCAGGGTCGAGGCGACGATGTGCCTGGTGGTTCCCATCGATACCTCGACCGAAAAGACCGATGACCTGATAGAGCTGTTGCTCGAGCGCGCCGCGCGGCTTTCGATCGCGGCATAACCGCCTTTCCAGCAGGCCGGCGCCGGCGTCCGTTCAAGCGATAATGTCTGGAATGATCTTGTCTTCCAGCGCCATCAGCCTGTCCTTAAGGAAGAGCTTCTTTTTCTTCATGCGCTGGATCTGCAGCGGGTCGCAATTCATGGCGATCATCGCATTGATGGCGGCGTCGAAATCGGCGTGTTCCTGCTTCAGCCGGGAATATTCGAGGCGGATATCTGCCTGTTCCTGATCGGACATTTTTACCGTCTGCACGTCTGCGGCGCCCAAACTATGGGCCTGATTGGGCGGGACCGGGTCTTCTTGCACCGGCGCGCAGCCCATAGCACATTTCATATTGGCGTGGAATGCTACCACGCAGCATTCGACATCGGTGCGCGATGGTGGCACACTGTCATTATGCCGTCACAGAAGCGAGCCTGCGGTGGACGTGCCATGACGGCTGCAATCCGAGGAAACCATGAAAGGGAGAACCAATCATGTCTCTTGCATCCCATCTTGATGAGCTGCAGCGGAAACACGGCGACATCGAACGGGAAATCGACGATGCGATGACCCATCCATCGGTAGACGACCTCGAAATCGTGAATCTCAAGCGGCGCAAGCTGGCGCTCAAGGACGAGATTGAAAAACTGAAGGCGAAACCGACGACCCACTGAAGCCCTTCCAGGACTAGAAGCGCCGCCCGGCGCGCGATCTTTCCGGTGGCATCGCTATGCTGCCGGAAACGCTCGTGGATTTGCGGCAAGCTGCCGTCTTGTCATTTCCGATTTGCTAGGTCTGCGCGCCAGTCGCCATTGACAAGCCCTCTTTGCTCCTCCACCTCATGCCCGGACCTTCAAGATTAAAGGCAGCCGGCATGACCGGATATTTTTCCTCACCCTTCCCACGCCGCAGGTCGGTCGGTGTCGACGTCGGCGGCGTGATGGTCGGCGGCGGCGCGCCGGTTGTCGTCCAGTCGATGACCAACACCGACACGGCCGATATCGACCAGACGGTCGCGCAAGTGGCGGCGCTGCATCGCGCCGGCTCCGAGATCGTGCGCATAACGGTCGACCGCGAGGAAAGCGCTGCCGCTGTGCCGGCCATCCGCGAGCGACTGGAGCGGCTCGGCATCAACGTGCCGCTGGTCGGCGATTTCCATTATATCGGCCACAAGCTCCTGGCCGATCATCCGGCCTGCGCCGCGGCCTTGGCCAAGTACCGCATCAACCCCGGCAATGTCGGTTTCAAGGACAAGAAGGACCGGCAGTTCGCGGCAATCGTCGAGATGGCGATCCGATACGACAAGCCGGTGCGCATCGGCGTCAACTGGGGTTCGCTCGACCAGGAGCTGCTGACCCGGCTGATGGATGACAACCAGGCCCAAGGCTTTCCGCTGACCGCGCAGGAAGTGACGCGCGAGGCAATCGTGCAGTCGGCGATCCTGTCGGCCGAAATGGCCGAAGAGATCGGCCTTGCGCGCGAGAAAATCATCCTGTCGGCCAAGGTCAGCGGCGTGCAGGATCTGATCGCCGTCTACACCGAGCTTGCCACCCGATCCGACCATGCGCTGCACCTCGGCCTGACAGAGGCCGGCATGGGCTCGAAAGGCATCGTCGCCTCGTCCGCGGCCATGGGCATCCTGCTCCAGCAAGGCATCGGCGACACCATCCGCATCTCGCTGACGCCGGAGCCGAACGGCGACCGCACACGCGAAGTGCAGGTGTCGCAAGAGCTGTTGCAGACCATGGGCTTCAGGCAGTTCGTGCCGATCGTCGCCGCCTGCCCTGGTTGCGGCCGCACGACCTCGACCGTGTTCCAGGAGCTTGCCCAGAACATCCAGGCCGACCTGCGCAAGAACATGCCGGTGTGGCGTGAACAATATCCCGGCGTCGAGAACCTCAAGGTCGCGGTGATGGGTTGCATCGTCAACGGTCCGGGCGAATCCAAACATGCCGATATCGGCATTTCGCTGCCCGGCACCGGCGAGATGCCGACCGCCCCGGTATTCGTCGACGGCAAGAAGGCGGCGACGCTGCGCGGCCCATCGATTGCCGCGGATTTCGAGAAGATGGTCGCCGACTATATCGAACGGCGGTTCGGGCAGCACGACAAAGCCGCGGCGGAGTAGTTGAATGCGGCGTTTGCTCGGCGCGGCGCTGGTTCTCATTTGCGGGCTGATCTGGGCGACAGCCGTTCAGGCCGATCCACCACGGCCCGCCAAAAAGAAGCTGATCGACCAGGTTTGCAACCTGATCGAGGCCCATGCCGACCGGAACGGGCTGCCCAGGGATTTCTTTGCCCGGCTGATCTGGAAGGAAAGCCGTTTCGATCCCAATGCGGTCAGCCCGGTCGGCGCCGAAGGCATTGCCCAGTTCATGCCGGGCACCGCCAGGATGCGCGGGCTCGCCAATTCCTTCGACATCGAACAGGCGATCCCGGCCTCGGCAAAGTACCTCGCCGAAATGAAATCCGGTTTCGGCAATCTGGGCCTCGCCGCAGCCGCCTACAACGCTGGCGAGACCCGGGTGTCGCGCTGGCTGAATTCCGGCGGCTTCTTGCCGATGGAGACCGAAAGCTACGTTCTGGACGTCATGGGCGAGCCGGCCGACAACTTCACCAATACCGCCTACGCCGGCGTCATCCGGCCGCTCGACAAGAAGGCGAGTTTCGCTGCCGCTTGCCGCGAGCTGCCGGTGATCATGTCCAGAACCGTGCCGATGTCGTCGATCAACATCAAGCCGTGGGGGGTGCAGGTGGCCGGCAATTTCCGCCGCGCCGCGGCGCTCAACCAGTGGCTGAGAGTGAAAAGCCGGTTCCCGGCACTGCTTGCCGGCCACGATCCGGTGGTCAGCCGGGTACGTACCCCGATCGGTAGGCGCGGCATCTATGCCGTGCGGATCGGCGCCGATAGCAGAGCCAAGGCCGACACGATCTGCGACAAGCTGCAAAGCGTGGGCGGCGCATGCATCGTGGTGCGCAATCGGTAAGCCATATGTCGGTGCGTTTCGCGCCATTGCTGCCATCTTGCTCCCCGTGGGCACTTCGTCCTCGACACGTGAATCATATTTTCGGCGAACCGTTAGCCAGGTCTTGCATCGTCGTCGATGCGGGGTAAGGTCCCCGCGATTTTTCGCGAAAGGGATCAGCATGGCCGGCTTCAAGACACTGGACGACATCGGCAATATCAGCGGCAAGCGTGTGCTGGTGCGTGTCGACCTCAACGTTCCCGTCACCGAGGGCAAGGTCACCGACGCCACCCGCATCGAGCGCATTGCGCCGACCATCGCCGAGCTCTCCGGTAAGGGCGCCAAGGTCATCCTGCTTGCCCATTTCGGCCGGCCCAAGGATGGACCGGCGGCGGAATTCTCGCTCGAGCCGATCGCCAAGGCGACGGCGGACGTGCTCGGCCGTCCGGTTGGCTTTGCCTCCGACTGCATCGGTGACAAGGCGGCAAATGCCGTTGCTGCCATGAATAACGGCGACGTGCTGCTGCTCGAGAACACCCGCTTCTACAAAGCTGAGGAGAAGAACGACCCGACCTTCACCGAAAAGCTCGCCGCCAACGGCGACATCTTCGTCAACGACGCCTTCTCGGCTGCGCACCGCGCCCATTCGTCCACGGAAGGCCTGGCGAATGTGCTGCCGGCGTTCGCCGGGCGCACCATGCAGGCCGAGCTCGATGCGCTGGAAAAGGGTCTCGGCAATCCTGTCCGTCCGGTTGTCGCCATCGTCGGCGGGGCCAAGGTCTCGACCAAGATCGACCTGTTGATGAACCTGGTGAAGAAGGTCGATGCGCTGGTCATCGGCGGCGGCATGGCCAACACGTTTCTCGCGGCACGCGGCACCGACGTCGGGAAATCCTTGTGCGAGCATGATCTCGCGACCACCGCCAAGCAGATCATGATCGAGGCGGCCGAGGCCGGCTGCGCCATCATCCTGCCCGCCGACGGCGTTGTCGCCAGGGAGTTCAGGGCCGGCGCCGTCAGCGAGACCGTCGCCATAGCAGACGTGCCGGCCGACGGCATGATCCTCGACGTCGGCGCAAAGACCGTGAAAACCATTGCCGAATGGATCGACCGCGCCGCGACGCTGGTCTGGAACGGGCCGCTCGGCGCCTTCGAGATCGAGCCATTCGACCACGCAACGGTGGCGACGGCCAGGCACGCGGCAGCGCGCACCAGGGCCGGCAGACTGATCTCGGTCGCTGGCGGCGGCGACACGGTGGCGGCGCTCAACCATGCCGGCGTCAGCGATGATTTCACCTATGTCTCGACGGCCGGCGGCGCTTTCCTCGAATGGATGGAAGGCAAGCCCTTGCCCGGCGTCGACGTATTGAAGCGCTGAGCGCGGCCGCAAGAGCAGCGCGAAGGAGTGCGCCCGCGACTTTCAATCGATTCGCGCTTGTTTGACGAAATGGTTCGACTTGAACCTGCGTTGCTCTGGTGGTCTGCTGGGCGCGGATCAATTCTTTCAGGAGAAGCACGATGAGCGAACGTCTCGAGGACATTGCCGCCGCGATGGTGGCCAATGGCAAGGGCCTGCTGGCTGCCGACGAGAGCTCCGGCACCATCAAGAAGCGCTTCGACGTCATCGGTGTCGAGTCGACCGCCGACAGTCGCCGCGACTATCGCGAGATGATGTTCCGCGCCAGCGATGCAATGACCAAGTACATTTCCGGCGTCATCCTCTACGACGAGACCATTCACCAGAAGGCCGCCGACGGCACACCGCTGGTCGACATCATCAAGGCATCAGGCGCTATCCCCGGCATCAAGGTCGACGCCGGCGCCAAGCCGCTGGCCGGCTTTCCCGGCGACACCATCACCGAGGGCCTCGACGGCCTGCGCGAACGCCTTGCCGACTATTACAAGCTCGGCGCCCGCTTTGCCAAATGGCGCGCGGTGATCGACATCGATGTTGCCAAGGGCGTGCCTTCCGCCACCTCGATCGGCTCGAACGCCCATGCGCTCGCCCGTTACGCCGCGCTTTGCCAGGAGGCCGGCATCGTGCCGATCGTCGAGCCGGAGGTGCTGATGGACGGCGCCCACGACATCGACACCTGCTACGAGATCAGCAAGGCGACGCTGACAAAGTTGTACACCGAGCTCTATGCGGCCCGCGTCGTGCTCGAAGGCACCATCCTGAAACCGAACATGGTCCTTGCCGGCAAGAAATCGGGCAAGGTCAGCAGCCCCGAGGAAGTCGCCGAAAAGACCATAAAACTGTTCCGCGAGACGGTGCCGGCGGCGATTGGAGGCATCGCCTTCCTTTCGGGCGGACAATCGGACGAGCAGGCGACCGCCAACCTCAATGCCATCAACGCCATCGGCCCGCATCCGTGGAAGCTGACCTTCTCCTACGGCCGCGCCTTGCAGGCCGCTCCGCAGAAGGCCTGGGGCGGCAAGGCAGCGAACGTCGCCGCCGCGCAGGCCGCCTTCGCCCATCGCGCCCACATGAACCATCTGGCAGCGCTTGGACAATGGCAGCCGACGCTTGAGCAAGCCGCCTGACGGAATTCAGGTTGCGTTCCCTCCGACCCGGGCCATGTGCCCGGGTTCGTTTGAAAGCAGCAAGGTCTGCAATTTCCTGCTACTGAAAATGCAGCTCGGTGTCGGTATTCCTCGCTGCCGAACGTCCTCCGTGAAAAGAGGAGCAGACCGATGCCAAACAACAAGACCGTTTCGCAGGAAGAGTGGTTTCAGGCGCACAAGGCGCATCTGGCGCGCGAAAAGGAATTGACGCGCTTTCGCGACCGCGTCGCCGCCGAACGCCGCGAACTGCCGTGGCTGAAGATCCGCAAGGACTATGTCTTCGAGACCGAGCAAGGGCCAAAGAAACTGCCCGACCTGTTCGGCGGCAACAGCCAGCTGATCGTCTACCATTTCATGTTCGGGCCGGGCGCCGATTATCGTTGCGAGGGCTGCTCGTTCCTTGCCGACCACATTGACGGTGCCAACCAGCATCTCAGGCACCACGACGTCTCGCTCGTGGTGGTGGCGCGGGCGCCGCTGGCCGAGCTTCTGCCCTACAAGCAGCGCATGGGCTGGAAATTCGACTGGGTGTCGTCGTACGCTTCGGACTTCAACTTCGACATGCAGGTGTCATTCACCGACAAGCAGATCGCGGCCGGCGACACGACCTACAATTTCGAGCGGCGCGCGCGGCAATCGAAGGATCTTCCCGGCACCAGCGTGTTCTATCGCGACGAGAAAGGCGACATCTTCCTGACTTTTATCTCGCGCTCCAGAGGCGGCGATCCGCTGATCGGCGCCTATCACTATCTCGACCTGACGCCGAAGGGTCGCAACGAAACCGGTCCCCACCATAGCCTGGTGGACTGGGTGCGGCTGCACGACGAATATGCGGATACGCCCGAAATGCAGGACAGCTGCTGCCATTGACGACAGGCGGTCACCCAAGGTCTTTCGTCTTCGGCCCGACATGCGCTAAGTGCTGTTCGCTATGCCCTAAAAGGGACTTGCCATGCGGCGCTTTCCGACCCTTCTCACCTGGCTCGCCTTTCCGGTCTATGTCTGGCAAGGACTTGGCGTGCGTCGCCGCACCGCCCGCATGCTGCCGGCACAAGGTCCGGTCATGCACGAGATATCTGGCCTGGCGCCAGCAATCTCGGTTCTGGTGCTTGGCGATTCCTCCGCCGCCTCGGTAGGCATCGGCAATTCCGAAAACGGATTGGCCGCGCAACTGGCAGTTCTGATTGCGCAACGCACCGGCCGCACCGTGCGCTGGCGGGCGGCCGGCTTCAACTCGGCAACCTCTGGCCAGATCCGCGATCATGTGCTGCCCAATCTATCGGCCGATCCGTGGACGCATATCGTGCTGGCCATCGGTACCAACGACACCAAGAATTTTCATTCGGTACCGCGCTTCAAGCGCGAGTTTGGCGGCCTGCTCTACGCGCTGCGCGCCAAATGGCCGGAAGCGCGAGTCGTGTGGTCGCCGGTGCTGGAGTTCACCCGGGCTCCGGCAATGCCGCCGCTGCTCGGCAATCCTCGAAATCCGCGCCGTCGAAATGAACCGGATGGGCGAGCGCCTTTGCCTCGAACGCGGCGCCATACCGGCACCCCGGCTGCCGATCACGGATGCCGATGCCGGCTTCGCATCGGATGGATTTCACGCTTCGGAAGCCGGCTACCGAGCCTGGGCGGAACATCTGGTCAGCCTGGCGCTCGCCAACGAACCGGGCGTCGCGTAGCGGGCCGCCCGCACTACGGCGCGTCGCGTTCGATTGGCCTCATCCGACGCGCTTCAGGTTCTTGTTTTTATCCATGTCGTTGTCGCAAAACCGCTGCACACTTTTGCGCGACATGCATTACGTCCAGTGCCCGAGCACCGCCGTAATCGAAATCGCCGCCATCGCCAGCAGCGCCAGCTTCCAGAAATCGCTGCGCCGCTTCAGCCCGGGCCAGCCGAGCGGCTTGATGAGCTGGATGACCATCATGAAGATGATGACGAGCGCGAGAAGTTTCGACATGCAGCCTTTGATCAGCATCGCGGCTGGCTGTCAAAGCGGCTCCGCGATCGCCGGCTTCCACTGCAGCAGGCCTCTTTTCAGCACTGCCTTGTCACTTCGATGGATAAATCGGAACGCCGGTCATGAGAGCCGCACCCTCCTGACAGACTGCTGTCAGCAGGGGTGTGCGATAGTGCCTGCATCGAAAGAGAGGAGACCAGCCATGAACGGTATTACCATTCTGCGTAGCGTGCAGCACTATGTCGGCAAGATCCGGACGATCCGCAATGAGATCCGCACCCAGCGATTCATGAACACCCTGCCGGCGGACATCCGCAAGGATATTGGTTGGCCGGACATGTATGGCGACCGCTGCAATGGCGGCAATTGAGGCAAGCTTTCCGCGTGGCGTTTGGATGCGACCTGGCGACGAGCTGAGATGGGCATGCTGAAGCGTCCTGACAGTATGGTGTCAGGAGGCTCGTGCCATAGTGCGATGGCCGCCGGAGCCGGATGGCCGAGAGGACGATCGATGAAAAGCTGGAACGACAGGCTGAACACGCCTGGCATCAACGGCATAAGACCGTCGCCACACACCATCGGTGACGTCGTCGAAGGCCAGCCGATGCGGGTTCCTACAGCTCGCCAGGTCCATGCATTCATCCGCTTCATCCCCGAAGGCATGGACATGAATATCCGCGCTTTGCGCACCGCTCTCGCCATCGAGCACGGTGCCGGGATGACATGTCCGGTCACCATCGGCTATCATCTGCGCACCGTCGCCGAGGCCGCCAACGAGGATCTTGAGCGTGGTATGGCGCTGGGCGACGTTGCGCCGTTCTGGCGGGTGGTCGACGCAAGCACGCCGACAACGAGGAAACTGTCCTTCGGCGCGGCCTTCGTCGCCGCGCAGCGCAAGCGCGAAGGGCTGGAACGATAGACGCCGAGGGACCATACGATGCGCCGCGCCGACAGGCTCTTCCAGATCGTGCAGCATCTGCGTGGTGGTCGTCTGGTCACCGCCCAGAAGCTGGGCACGTGGCTCGAGGTTTCCGAGCGGACGATCTATCGCGACATCGCCGATCTGCAGTCGACCGGCGTGCCGATCGACGGCGAGGCCGGTGTCGGCTACATGATGAGGGAGGGTTTCGACCTTCCGCCGCTGATGTTCACGCGTGACGAGATCGTCGCGCTGGTCGCCGGCGCCCGCATGGTGCGCGCCTTTGGTGGCGCGGCCATGGCGCGAGCCGCCGACGAGGCGCTGGTCAAGATAGGCGCCGTGTTGCCCGACGCCGAAAAGGACCGCATCGCGCGTACCGAGATCCACACGCCGATGTGGGTGGTAAGCGATGCCGCCCGCGAAGCCATCGACCTGATCGAGCGGTCCATCGAGAAACGTCAGGTGCTGACCATCGACTATTCGGATGAGGCCGGCCGCAGCACCGCGCGCGACATCCGCCCGCTCGGCCTGTGGTTCTGGGGCAAGGTGTGGACCTTGGTCGCCTGGTGTGAGATGCGCGGCGATTTCCGCGCCTTCCGCATCGACCGCATCGCCTCGGTGGTCATCGCCGGCCGCACCTTCAAGCCGGAGCGCGGCAAGCAGCTCGCCGATTTCTATCGCGCGGTGGAGCGCAGCGAGGATTACGGCATGGCGCCGGACCGGGCGGCGCGAAGCTGACACGGAAGATCACAAAAAAGCCCGCTTGAAAGCGGGCTTTTTGTTTTGGATGCCAGACCTATTCCTCTTCGTCGGCGTCCTTGTCCTTCGACTTCAGCGCCGAAAGCTTGGCGAAGACGGCGTTGGCGTCAAGTTCGCGGTCCTCGTCCTTCGGCTTTTCGGGCGCCGGCACCAGCCGTTCGGTCAAGGCGGCCGGCAGCAGCGTATCGCCGACCGGCTGCGCCTGCTCGCGGCCGCGCGAGGCGCGGTTAATTTCCATATCGAGGTCGATCTGCGACGTCAGGCCGAGCGTCACCGGATCCATCGGCTGGAGATTGGCGGAGTTCCAGTGCTTTCTGTCGCGGATCTGGTCGATCGTCGACTTCGTTGTGCCGACAAGGCGGGCAATCTGCGCATCCTTGAGCTCGGGATGGTTGCGCACCAGCCAGAGGATGGCGTTGGGCCGGTCCTGGCGCTTCGACAGCGGCGTGTAGCGCGGACCCTTGCGTTTGGATTCCGGCACCCGCACCTTGGGATCGGAGAGCTTCAGCCGGTGGTTGGCGTCCTTCTCGGCGCGCGCGATCTCGTCGCGAGTGAGCTGGCCGGTCATGATCGGGTCCATGCCCTTGATGCCTTGCGCCGACTCGCCGTCGGCGATCGCCTTGACCTCAAGCGGATGCAGTCCGCAGAACTGCGCGATCTGCTCGAAGGAAAGCGCTGTGTTGTCAACCAGCCAGACGGCGGTCGCCTTTGGCATCAGCAGCGTATTGGCCATTACAAAAATCCTTCTCGTTCGCCCGCGTTCCCGCGCGGGCGGTGGTTTAGAGCCACCAAAATGGGAAAATCGCGGTCTATATAACCGCTCGCTCGCCGTTTCGCAATGTTTTTGGCAGGCGCGCGTCAAGGACGGCACGGCAGCGCGACCAGCAGACCGCGAAGGGTCGGCAGATGACGCCATGCAGTCGAAAGCTTCAAAAAGACAAAGCCCGCCAGACCAAGGTCGGGCGGGCTCGGAACCGGCGACGGAAATCCGTCTGCTGCGGCTCTGGCTTCTAAAGCTTGATCCCGAACCGCGGCTCGGCGTTGCCGAAAAGCAGCGCCCGGTCTTCGGGCGGGATCGTGCTCGAGATCAAAGCCCTTTGCGGGCGATTCTCTCGATGTCGCCGCGGTTGATGCCGAGGTCGTTGAGCTGACGAGCATTCAGCCGGTTCAGTTCGCGCACGGTTTCGTTGTACATGCGCCAGTTACGGAAAGCGCGGATCGGGTTCATGATAGTCCTCCATCGTTTTGATGCCGCGTAAATAGGCATCGGCGATGAAAAATTGAACAGACGCTTTTGCATGGCCGCAATGCGTTTGTTGCATTGCACCATTAAGCTTTCGTTCAGCCTGTTTGCGGGCCGTCAGGCGACATCGAGCACAATCTTGCCGATGTGCTCACCCTCCTCCATCCGCTCATGCGCCCGCCACGCTTCCTTGAGCGGGAAGATCGTATCCATCACCGGCGCAACCTTGCGCGTGCCGAGCAGCGGCCAAACCTGCGCCTCCAGCGCAGCCGCAACTGCCGCCTTGAACTCCACGGTGCGTGGCCTGAGCAGCGATCCTGTGTGCACGAGCCGCTTGGCCATGATCTTGAAGAAATCGGCGCTCGCCACCGTCCCGCCCTGCGTCGCGATCTGGACGATGCGGCCTTCCATGGCTGCAGCCTCATAGTTTCGCGCCACATAGTCGCCGCCGACCATGTCGAGGATGACATTGGCACCCTTGCCGCCGGTTGCCTCCTTGACTGCGGCGACGAAGTCCTCCTCGCGGTAGTTGATCGCCCGGTCGGCGCCGAGCTTGAGGCAGGCGTCGCATTTCTCCTTGTTGCCGGCGGTGGTGACGACATAGGCGCCGAAAGCGGCAGCAAGCTGGATCGCCGTGGTGCCGATACCCGACGAGCCGCCATGCACGAGCAGGGTCTCGCCGCTCTTCAGGCCGCCGCGCTCGAAGACATTGTGCCAAACAGTGAAGTAGTTTTCCGGCAGCGCCGCCGCTTCGGTGTAGGTAAAGCCGGCGGGCAGCGGCAGCACGCTGCCGGCGTGCACTCTGACATATTCGGCATAGCCGCCGCCCGCCGTCAGCGCACAGACCCGATCGCCGACGCGCCAGCGCGATATCTCGTCACCAAGGGCAGCGACTTCGCCTGCTGCTTCCAGGCCCGGCAGATCCGACGCTCCCGGCGGTGGCGGATAGGCGCCCTTGCGCTGTTGCACGTCCGGCCGGTTGACGCCGGCGGCCCGCACCCGGATCAGGATCTCGCCGGGACCGGGAACCGGTACGTCGCGGGTTTCCGCTTTCAGCACCCGCGGCCCGCCCGGTTCCGATATGGCGATCGCCATCATCTTCGCCGGAATTTTCTGTGCGTTCGCCATGAATTTTCCCGTCGTGCTCCGCCGGTTTCTCGTGCCAGCTCTTGCCCGCCATTTGCATCCATACCCTTGCCCTATGTATGCTCATTGGCAAATCAGGCAAATGGGCAATCACGGAGGAGCGACGATGGCGATCTTCGACGACGAACCCAAGAAGAAAGCGCGCCCGCACGAGATCGGGCAGGATCTGTCGCTGCTTTCTGTCGATGAATTGTCCGAACGGATCGGCATCCTGCGCGACGAGATCGCCCGGCTGGAAGCCGAGCTCAAGACCAAGGGCTCGACCAAGTCGGCGGCAGAGGCGCTGTTTCGCCGCGGGTAGTTACTGCGGGTAATTCCAAAAGCTCGGGCACGCCGCCGAAAAGCCCGAATGCCGCTGTCTCCAGACTTGTGCCCTAAACCCCAGCCGGATTGAAAAATGTTCGCAAGCTACAGACCGATCCTCTCGCTGCTGCGCGGCACCGCGTTCCTGTTGGCGGCATCCGGACTGCACGGTCTGCTGTTGCCGCTGCGCGGCCAGGTGGAGGGCTTCTCGACGGCATCGCTCGGCCTGATGGGCACGGCTTGGGCCGGCGGCTTCGTCACCGGCTGCTTCTTTGCGCCACGCATCGTGCGCCGCGCCGGTCATGTCAGGGCTTTCGGCGCCTTTGCCGCATCGGGAGCGATCGTCGCACTGCTCACCGGCCTGATCATCGACGAATATACCTGGATCCTGCTGCGCGCCTTCACCGGCTTCACCATGGCCGGCGCCTTCATGGTCATCGAAAGCTGGCTCAACGAGAAGGCCACCAACGAAAACCGCGGCACCGTCTTCGGCCTCTACATGATGGTCACCTATGCCTCGATCATGGGCGGTCAGATGATCGTTGCCGGCGGCGATGTGAGATCGGCGTCGCTGTTCATGATCACCGGCATTCTGTTCTGCCTGTCGCTGATCCCGACGGCGGTCTCGACGGCGTCTCACCCCAAGCCGCTGCAGGACGTGTCGCTTGACGTCAAGGGACTCTACGGCAATTCGCCGGTGTCGGCGATCGCTTGCGTGCTGATCGGCATCGCCAACGGCGCCTGGGGTACACTTGGTGCCGTCTATGGAGCGCGCATCGGCATCTCGACAGCCGAGATCGCGCTGATGATGAGCCTCGTGGTCATCGCCGGCGCCGCCATGCAGCTTCCGGCCGGGCGGCTCTCCGACATGACGGACCGTCGTTTCGTGCTGGCGGGCGCGGCCTTCGGCGCTGCGCTGTTTGCCATCGCCATCTTCCTGTTCGAACCGCGCTCCGGCGTCTTCGTCATCGTCTGCACCGCCGCCTACGGCGCCTTCGCCTACACGCTCTATTCGATCGCGGTGGCGCATGCCAATGACCATGCGCGATCGGAGGACTTCGTCAAAGTGTCGGGCGGCCTGCTGCTGCTTTATGGCTTCGGCACGATGATCGGTCCGCTGGTGGCCGCCGGCCTGATGGGCTGGATGCGCCCTGAGGGGCTGTTCCTGGCCACTGCGCTCGCGCATCTCAGCCTGGCTGGCTATACGCTGCTGCGCATCAGCCGTCGCGCGCCGGTGCCGATCGAAGGCCGCGATGCCTTCAAGACCCAGCCCGCCGATCGCTCGGTGACGCCGGAAGCGTTGCGGCTCGACCCGCGCAGAAAAGCTGAAGCCGACAGTTGAGATTCGAGGCGCTTTGCCCCACAAATAAGGCATGATGCTTTCCGACGCCTTCATGGCGATTGCCGATCCCAACCGGCGCCATCTCTTGGAAGAGCTCCGGCGCGGACCGAAGACCGTCAACGAATTGGCATCCGGCTTGCCGGTGTCCCGCCCGGCCGTTTCGCAGCACCTGAAGGTGCTGCTTGATGCGGGGTTGGTCAACGCCAAGCCGGAAGGCACCAGGCGCGTCTATACGGTCAGCAATGCCGGCTTCCTGAAGCTCAACATCTGGCTTGACCAGTTCTGGGATGCGGAGCAGCTCGGTTCACCCGGAAGCTGAGAGGCATCGTCAGCGCGTCGAGCAACTATGCAGCATCGGGCCTAGAGCAATTCCAGGAAAAGTGTGAAACGGTTTTCCGTACGGAATTGCGCAAAAACAAAGAGATAGAGCGGTTCGGCGTTTCCGTGAACGATGAACCACTCTAGCCATTGTTGTAGGGGAAGAGCTTGAAATACGGCTGCGCTTCCTCGATCACACGGGCAACCGAGGGGCGTTGCAGCAACCGGTCGTGATAGCGCCTGACCGCAGGATATTCGTCTCCGAACGGCTCGACCTTGTTGGCGTAGAACAGCGCGGGGGCGGCAGCGCAGTCGGCCATGGTGAAGCTCGCACCCACCGCCCATGTCGTCGACTGCATGTCCTGTTCAATGATGGCGTAGGAGCTGCGCAGCTGGGCGCGGGCCTGCTCGACGCCGAACGGATCGGTCTTGCCCTCCGGCCGCAGCCGGTCACCAACGATCTTCTGCATCGGTTCCTGGACATAGAAGTCATAGAAGCGGTCGGCGAGCCGGGTCTGGCGAGCGAGATCGAGATCGGCGGGGATCAGTTCGACCGGCCCAGGATAATTCGCGTTGAGATATTCGATGACGATCGTCGATTCCGGCACGGTCCGGTCCAGCGTTTCATCGCGCAGCACCGGCATCTTGCCGAGCGGCCACAATTTCAGAAACGCCGCGCGCGACTGTTCATTGCCGAGATCGACAACGACGGATGTGAATGGCGTGCCGTTCTCATAGAGCGCGATCAGCGGTTTCCAGCAGAAGGAGGCCAGCGGATGAAGATGCATCGTCAGGGACATTTTTGCTCCTATCTTTGGTGCTTCGTCTCGCGGGCATCCGGTGTCAAGGTTCGGCCCGCTGCCACGTGGCCCGGCTGTGGGCGACGATCGCATCGATGATCGCGGCCCAATCGTCGGGATGCAGCTCGTGGCCGCCGCCCTCGATCCGGACCAGTCTTGCACCGGCGACCGCGTCGGCAAGAGCGGCGCCATGCTCGGCTGGAAAGATCGGATCGTCGGTGCCGTGGATAACGAGGAGCGGAATCTTCATCTCGTGCAGCCGCCCCGTCCAGTCCTCGCCGCTCCGATCTTCGCCGCCCTTGAGCATGAAGTGATTGGTCGCGCTGAGAAAGCCGCCGGACCGGTCGTAGTCCTGTTCCACGAACGCTCTCGTCCGCGCCTCGTCGAACGGATGCGCGGTGCCGGCGAGCGCACGCGCGTTTTTGACCATGAAATCGACCCCTTGGCCACGGTCAGACCAGTCGACCTTCGCGCCTTCGGCCGAATGTTTCCTATAGGCCTCGGTGGTTCCGGGCAAATGCGACGTATCGATGCCCAAGGGCGAGCTGCTGATCACCGTCAGCGAAGTGACACGCGACGGGTATCTCAACGCAACAAGCTGCGCGATCATGCCGCCCATCGACATGCCGACCACATGCGCCTTTCGGATTCCATGGTCGTCAAGGACGCGGATAGCATCGTCCGCCATGTCGTCGAATGTATAAGGCGGCTCGCCCGGCGCGTATTTGGTCGAACGGCCGGTATCGCGATTGTCATAGCGGATCACGAAGCGACCTTCGCCGGCCAGCTTCCGGCAAAACGCTTCGGGCCACCAAAGCATGGAAGCCATCGCGCCCATGATCAACAACACCGCCGGATGGGCTGGATCGCCGAACGTCTGGGATGCGATTTCGGGGTGTTCGGCGTTTTTCATGGCTTTCCTCCTTGGGCTTCCAATCCGATTGCATTTTGCAATCAGTTGCACGATATTAAAACCGATACGATAATGCAACCGGTTTTTGGAGATTCGCATGAACATCGATCGTCGGTCCGGATGCCCCATCAACCTGTCGCTCGAAGTGTTCGGTGACCGGTGGAGCCTGATCATCCTTCGCGACATCATCTTCGGCGGCAGACGCCACTTTCGCGAACTGCTCAACGGCTCGATGGAGGGCATCGCCTCCAACATCCTCGCCGACCGGCTGAAGCGGCTGATGGAGCTCGGCATGCTGACCAAGGCGGATGATCCCTCCCACAAGCAAAAGGCGATCTACAGCCTGACCGAAATGGCGATTACGCTGGTGCCGATCCTGGCGCATCTCGGCGCCTGGGGCCGCGTCTGGCTGCCGGTCAGCGAAGAGCTCTCTATCCGTGCCGAGCTTCTGGAAAAAGGCGGCCCGCCGATGTGGGATAAGTTGATGAACGAGTTGCGCCACGAGCATCTGGGTGCGTCTCCCGCCCCATCTGGACCCACCGTCCGCGCGACTTTGCAGGCCGGATACGATGCGGCAGTCGCCCGCAAGGCGGAGCGAGTCGGCTGCGATCCGGCGCCATGACCAACTTATTTTCCCAATTGCGGGCTGGCTCTGCTATCAAGGGACTGAAGATAATTTACGGATTGGATAACGCTCTTGGTCGAGAACTCTAAGGACACTGCCCGTGCGCGGGCCGATTTGCGTTTCAAGAAACAGGAAGAGGCAGCCACGGTTCGCCAGAAGGCGATGGCGGAATATGTCGCCGAGAGCGACGCTCGCCAAGCCAAGACCAACAAGCTGCGGGCGCTGCGCCTCGCCAAGGAAGCGGAAGACCTGGCCAATGCGCCTCCGGCCCCGGTGAAGAAGCCTCGCGCCAAGAAGAAATAGGCCGGCGCTCCCAGAATGCATGCTTCCTTTCGCACGCGAAACAGTTCACTCGGAGCTGTTCTGCCGGTTGATAACTGGCGCGTTTAGGAGACGGCCATGACCGCACTGACGCTCGACAAAGCCCTTGAAATCATCGCCGCCGCCTTTGCCAAGGGTGCCGAGCTCAAGCTCAGGCCGCTTGGCGTCTCGGTGCTCGACGCCGGCGCCCATCTGGTCGCGTTCCAGCGTCAGGACGGCGCCTCGTTCCTGCGTCCGCAAATGTCGGCCGGCAAGGCCTATGGCGCGCTCGCTATCGGCATGGGCTCGCGCCGGGTGGAAGCTTTCGCCAAGGAGCGCCCGCATCTGATCGCCGGCGTCTCCGACGTGTCGGGCGGGCGCGTCCTGCCGGTCGTCGGCGGCGTGCTGATCCGCGACAACGCCGGCACGATCATCGGCGCCATCGGTATTTCCGGCGACACGTCCGACAATGATGAAACGGCAGCCATCGCCGGCGTCGAGGCGGCTGGCTTCACCGCTGACCCGGGCTGAGTCGGGATCCTTAACTCATATTGATGTCGCGGGTGGCCGACCGCATCGACACCGAAAAGCCGGCCAGCACGTCGATCAGCGCTATGACCATCAGTGTGAAGAAAACGGAATGGGCGGCGCCCTTCACCAGCAGGAACTCGACCAGATAGGCCACAAAGACGAAGGTCGACAAAAGATGGTCCATGATCGAGGCATTTGTCGTGCGCGTCGACTTCACCACTTCGACGAACAAGAAGATCAGTGCGATCAGCACGATGAGGTCGCCGAGGGTCATCGAGAACACGCCACCCGACATCATCCGGACCGAAAACATTTCGGTGGCCCACGGATCGTCGCCGCTGCCGAATATTCCCAGAAGCCCGAGATTGTAGAGGATGAAAGGCACGATCAGCAGCGGGATGGCACCGAACATGTGGCGGCTCCGGTTGGACTGATCTTTGTAGAGTGCGCCCGGCGTTCGCCGTCAAGAATTTTCGTGCGGCCGACAAACACGGACAAAGACGGCGTGAAACAACAATGTCAGGCCCGGCTGATACGATCAGTTGTCGCAAACGCAAAAAGACCGGCCAATGGCCGGTCGTTTCGCAACCCATAAACCGTCGAAAGCTCTCTCAGCTTTCCTTCGGCTCCAGAACTTGGCGACCGCGATACATGCCGGTCTTCAGGTCGATATGGTGCGGACGGCGCATCTCGCCGGAGTTCTTGTCCTCGACATAGGTCGGGGCCTTCAGTGCGTCGGCAGAACGGCGCATGCCGCGCTTCGACGGAGAGGTTTTTCGTTTCGGAACGGCCATGGATATGCTCCACTACATGGTCAAAACGCCCCGGCGGCCCTCGTGAAAGGGCCACATCAGGGGCCGGAATCTGAGAAAGTCGGGTGCCTATACACGTCCGACGGCGTTTTGGCCAGCGTCGCCGTGTTTTTTTTTGACACTATCGCAGGCAACCGACATAGGCACCGGCGCGGCCGGCGCGCCGTTCGATCAACGCGGCAAGCCGCCTCAGCCCCGGCCCGGGCTTCGCCGGATTGCGCACGATCGGATTCGGCAAGGTGACGGCAAGCAGTGCTGCCTGCCGGCGCGACAGCTGTTTTGCCGAGACGCCGAAATGATGCTGGGCGGCGGCCTCGATGCCGTAGATGCCCGGTCCCCATTCGGCGATGTTGAGGTAGATCTCCATGATCCGCCGTTTCGACAGCACCGCATCGAAATAGACGGCCAGCGGCAGTTCCACGACCTTACGGACCGAGCCCAACGGCCGCGACCATAGATAAAGATTCTTTACCGTCTGCATGGTGATGGTCGAGGCGCCACGTGTCATCTCGCCGGCGAGCGCATCGTCGACGACGCCGCGCAACTCGCCCAGATCGACGCCGCGATGGAAACAGAACTGCCCGTCCTCCGACATGATGACCGAATATGCCAGCACCGGCGCCACATCGTCGATGGAAACCCAGCGCCGATCGTAGCCAGAAAACGTCGCCAGGTCCTTCAGCATCAATGTCGACACCGGATGCACGAATGTCGGCAGGTACAGGAAGGTCAGCACCACCGGCACCAGCGCCAGCACGACCGCGACGGCGATGCCGCGCCGGACCCAGCGTTGAAGACCGATGCGGCTGCCGCGTCTCGGTCTCGCCATGTCCAACCCTTCGGTTTCGTGATCGACGATCGGTTCCGCCAAGCCACCCAGTCCGCGCTACTCCCTGCCCCCGGCATAATGGCGCTTGGCTTCTTGCGCAACGTCTGAGTGTCGGCTACCGCTCCCGACCATGACGAAAGACGACCAAATGGCGTTCGAAGCTGCACTTATTGCCCGGGCAGTTCCGCTCGAGGCGCTGCTGAGGCGGTTGCTCGACGGACGGACGCTTTCGGGCGAGGTCGCGCGGCCCGAACGCCTGATGGCGGCAATGCGACATGGCGTGCTGAACGGCGGCAAACGACTGCGTCCCTTCCTGGTCATGGAAAGTGCTGCACTGTTTTCAGCCGACGGCGAGGCGGCGCTGCGCGTCGCGGCGGCGCTCGAATGCGTGCACTGCTATTCGCTCATCCATGACGATCTGCCGGCCATGGACGACGACGATTTGCGCCGCGGCCAGCCGACCGTGCACAGGGCTTTCGATGAGGCGACCGCCATTCTTGCGGGCGACGCCTTGCTGACACTTGCCTTCGACATCCTTGCCGACGAGGCGACAATGCTGCCGGCCGAGCGCAGGGCAACGCTGGTGCTGGCACTGGCCCGCGCCGCCGGGGCGGGAAGCATGGTCGGCGGCCAGATGCTCGATCTCGAAGCCGAACAAAGCCGGCCGGACGAGGCCGGCATCATCCGGCTTCAGGCGATGAAAACCGGCGCGCTGATCCGCTTTGCCTGCGAAGCGGGCGCTATCCTTACCGGCGCGCCGTCGGGCGACCGCGAAAGGCTGGCCGAGTTCGGCTCGGCGATCGGGCTTGCCTTTCAGCTTGCCGACGATCTGCTCGACCTGACCGCCGACGCGCATCAGATGGGCAAGGCGACCGGCAAGGATGCCGCGGCCGGCAAGGCGACGCTGGTCGCGCTGCACGGACCGGACTGGGCGCGGGGCCAGCTCCATGGCCTCGTTGACCAGGCTCATGCGTTGCTCGAACCTTTTGGCGAGCAAGCTGCGCTTCTGAAACAAGCGGCGCAGTTCGTAGCGGCCCGCAACAATTAAGCGCGCCCCTATGGCGCGCCGGAGAATTGGCGACTGATCGGCCGGACGCCCTCGCAACCGGCCGATCGGGATCATTTCCGGCGATGTCGGACCACATGGACCCGCCACACCAGTTGCCGAGCCATTCTTCAGCCTCGCGGCAGGGTTCCGCGGCTCGGGTGGACAGCGGTCAGCCTTCGCCAGTTGTCTTTTCCACTACGGGCTGCGGAACCGGTCCCATCTCGGCCGCCGCCTCGACCGCCTGCGCCTCGGCCGGCTTGCGCCGGTTGCGGATGAAGGCGGCGATGCGGTCGCGGATTTCGCCGGCGCTGAGGAACACCGGAACGCGCGCCACCGGCGCGGTCGGCTCAAAGGACAGGCCAAGGCCGGTGATCCTGCCCTTGTCGTCGACGTCGCGGACGATCAGCTCGATCGGACCGAGTAGCACGCGGTCGGCGTATTCGGCGTGGCCGCCGAGCCGCGTAGTGACCAGGTCGCCAATGCTGAGCTTGCGTTCCGCTTCGGTCAGGCCCGGCGCGTAGGCGGTCTCCAGTTCCTCGGCGGGGCGTGACGGATCGACGGCGAAGGCCCCGAAGAAATCCGCGTCCTCGGGATCGACCACGGCACGGCTGGCGAACAGCTTGTCGAGCAGGCGCGGATAGCGGTCCGGCACGAAGATGTAGACATGGTCGCCGGCCGCGAGCCGGCCCATATCCTGGAAGCGCATCGAGCGTCCGTCGCGCAGCACCAGCGACGGCCGCGCCCAGCGCGGAATGCGTTCGCCGCGCGCCACCGGGCTGCCAGGTGCCACGCGGTAGGCGAGAAGCTCATGATGGGCGGAGCCCGGCAGTTCCAATTCGACCTTGTCGAGCGGTCCCAGGCGGGCCGGCACGATAAGGCCGAGACGGCGCGCCAGCGGCCCGACGGTCCATCCCTGGATGATCAGCGAGACCAGCACGATGATGAAGGCAGTGTTGAAGATGAGGCGGCCGTTCTCAAGACCGCCGAGCAGCGGCGTGATGGCAAGCAGGATCGACACGGCACCACGCAGGCCAACCCACGAGACGAAGGCGACTTCCGGGCGTGGCAGACGGAACGGCACCAGGCAGAGCCAGACGGCGATTGGCCGTGCCACAAATACCAGGAACAGGCCGAGCAGCACTGCCGGCACCAGGATCGCCGGAAATTGCGAAGGCGTCGCGAACAGGCCGAGGATCAGGAACATGATGATCTGCGCCAGCCACGACATGCCGTCCTGGAAGCGCTTGAGGATGGTGACGGCCCGGATATCGGAATTGCCGGCAATCAGGCCTGCGAGATAGACCGCCAGGAAGCCGGAGCCGCCGACGGCACCGGCGGCAGCGAACACCATAAGCGACAGCGTCAGCACGAAGATCGGCAGCAGGCCGTGATCGAGATTGAGGCGATCGACAAGGCGCACGATGGCCATGCCGCCGAGAATGCCGATGACCGCGCCGAGCCCCATATTGACAAGGAAGCCGACGGCAAGATCGGTGACCAGCACCTTGGCCTCGGGGTGGGTATTGGCGGCGATGACCTCGACCAGCGTGATGGTCAGGAAGATGGCGATCGGGTCATTTGTGCCGGATTCCACCTCGAGCGTGGACCGCACGCGCTCGCGCAAATTGATCTCGCCGGCGCGCAGCAGGAAGAACACCGCCGCGGCGTCGGTCGAGGCGACGGCGGCACCGAGCAGGAAGGATTCCAGCCAGGTCAGGTCGAGCAGATAATAGGCGGCGGCGCCGAAGAGCCCGGTGGTCAAAAGGACGCCGAATGTGGCCAGCGACAGCGCCGGCCCGGCCGCCTGCCGCAAGGCGTTGAGCGGCGTGCCGAAGCCGGAATCGAAAAGGATGACCGCCAGCGCCAACGAGCCGGCAAAATAAGCAACTCGGGCATTGTCGAAATGGATGCCGAGACCGTCGGTTCCGGTGGCGAGGCCGATGCAGAGAAACAGCAGCAGGAGAGGGGCGCCGAAACGGAAGGCGATCAGGCTTGAAAACGCGGCGGCAACGACAAGTGCTGCGCCAACGAGCGTCACAAGATAGATACCATGCTCCATTCGTTGGTCGCCCCTAGTCGATATGCTCCGGCATCACGGGAGAGTGGGGCGAAGACATGGCCGCTGCAAGGCAGCAGCGTGGCTTTTTGCCCCACGCTGCCGATCGTCGAAAGTTTTGGCACCCCCGAGCAGCGGAGCGTGCCTCGGCGGTTCGTGCTGCAATGAAAAACGCCCGGACTGAGCCGGGCGTCTCCAGGTCGAGAAGCTGGCTCTGCGATCAGGCGATGGTCTTGCCGAAGGCGACGGCGGTATCGCCCATGCGGTTGGAAAAGCCCCACTCATTGTCGTACCACGACAGCACCGAAACGAAGTTGCCGTCCATGACCTTGGTCTGGTCGAGCGCCACGATCGAGGAATGCGGATCATGGTTGAAGTCGATCGAAACATTGGGGTGACGGGTAACGGCGAGGATGCCCTTCAGCTTGCCGTTCGAGGCGGCGATCACCGCGTCATTGATCTCCTGGACGGTGGTCGGCCGCTTGGCGATGAACTTGAAATCGACGAGCGAGACGTTCGGGGTCGGCACGCGGATGGAGATGCCGTCGAGCTTGCCCTTGAGTTCGGGCAGTACCAGGCCGATGGCCTTGGCAGCACCGGTCGAGGTCGGAATCTGCGACAGCGCGGCGGCGCGGGCGCGGTAGAGGTCCTTGTGCATGGTGTCCAGCGTCGGCTGGTCGCCGGTGTAGGAATGGATCGTCGTCATCATGCCCTTTTCGATGCCGACCGCCTCATTCAGCACGGCCGCCAGCGGCGCCAGGCAGTTGGTGGTGCAGGAGGCGTTCGAGATGACGATGTGGTCCTTGGTCAGCTTGTCGTGATTGATGCCATAGACGACGGTGAGATCGGCGCCCTCTGCCGGAGCGGAGACGAGAACGCGCTTGGCACCGGCGGTCAGATGGGCGACGGCCTTGTCGCGGGCGGTGAAGATGCCGGTGCATTCGAGCGCGATGTCGATGCCAAGCTCCTTCCAGGGCAGTTGCGTCGGATCCTTGATCGCGGTGACCTTGAATTTTTCCTTGCCGACGATGATCTGGTCGCCGTCAACCGTCACCTCATGCGGAAAGCGGCCATGCACGCTGTCGAAGCGCAGCAGATGGGCGTTGGTCTCGACCGGGCCGAGATCGTTGACCGCGACGACGTCGATATCCTTGCGGCCGGATTCATGGATGGCGCGCAGGATGTTGCGGCCGATGCGGCCGAATCCGTTGATGGCAACTCTGACGGTCATTGTTCTCTCCCTGGGAGTTGGAGGCCGAAGATCAAGTCCGCAGCTTCATAACGGCGGACGGGCAAAGAATCCAGCCGCCGAGGCGTGGATTTAAATCGATTAGTGCTCCACCGCCCGGCAAAACCGCTATGCCAGCCTTTGCCGGGCGGGGCTCACTTTCATTTGCCATGCAGACGGGCTTCCGCCGCCTTCACCGTTGCCTCGGCTGTGATGCCGAAATGCGGGTAGAGCTGTTCGATGGTGCCGGAGGCGCCGAAGCCGGTCATGCCGACAAAGATGCCGTCGGTGCCGATGAAGTGATCCCAGCCCTGACGGATGCCGGCTTCGATGGCAATCTTGAGCGGCGCATTGCCGATCGTCCTGCTGCGATAGTCGGCGCTCTGCTTGTCGAACAATTCGAAGCACGGCACCGAGACGACGCGGGTCGCGTGGCCGTGCTTTTCCAAGGCCTCGCGGGCGGCCAGCGCGATCTCGACCTCGGAGCCCGAAGCGAAGATCGTCACCGCCGCCTCGCCACTGGCGGCGGCAAGTTCATAGGCGCCGCGGCTGGAGAGGTTTTCCGCAACGAAGTCGTTGCGTACCGTCGGCAGGTTCTGCCGGGTCAGCGCCAATGTCGAAGGCGTCTTTTCCGACTCAATGGCCAACTGCCAGCATTCCGCGGTTTCCACCGCGTCGGCGGGGCGGAAGACATTGTGGTTCGGAATGGCGCGAAGTGCTGCCAGATGCTCGACCGGCTGATGGGTCGGGCCGTCTTCGCCAAGGCCGATGGAATCATGGGTCATGACGAAGATCGAGCGGATGCCCATCAGCGAAGCAAGCCGCATCGCCGGACGGGCATAATCGGAAAAGCACATGAAAGTGCCGCCGTAGGCGATAATGCCGCCATGCAATGTCAGCCCGTTGAGCGCGGCTGCCATGCCGTGCTCGCGAACGCCGTAATGAACGTAGCGCTGGCCGTAATCGTCGGCGGTGATGTTCTTTGTCTGGCTAGTCTTGGTGTTGTTGGAGCCGGTCAAATCGGCCGAGCCGCCGATGGTTTCGGGCACGGCGCCGTTGATGACCTCCAGCGCCATTTCCGATGACTTACGGGTGGCGACCTTCGGCTTATCGGCGACGAGCTTCTTCTTGTAATCGCCAATGACGGCGTCGAAGTTGGCCGGCAGCGTGCCACTGATGCGGCGTTCGAACTCTGCGCGCAATTTGGCATCAGCCTTGGCAAGCCGGCTTTCCCAGTCGGTGCGCGCCTTGACGCCGGTCCGCCCGGCGGTACGCCATGCGTCGAGGATATCGGCCGGAACCTCGAAGGGCGGATAATCCCAGCCGAAGAATTTTCTGGCGCCAGCGATTTCCTCGGCGCCGAGCGGCGAGCCATGCGCCTTGTTGGTGCCGGCCTTGGTCGGCGCGCCGAAGCCGATGGTCGTCTTGCAGGCGATCATCGTCGGCTTGTCGGAGTGGCGGGCCGCTTCGATGGCATAGGCGATCGCTTCCGGGTCCTGGCCGTCGAAATGGCTGGCATTCCAGCCGGACGCCTGGAAGCGGGCGACCTGATCGGTGTTATCGGCGAGCGACACCGGGCCATCGATCGAGATGTTGTTGTTGTCCCAGAAGACGATCAGCTTGTTCAGCTTCAGATGCCCGGCAAGCGCGATGGCTTCCTGGGATACGCCTTCCATCAGGCAGCCGTCGCCGGCCAGCACATAGGTGTAGTGGTCGACGAGATCTTTGCCGAAAGCGGCATTCATGATGCGCTCGCCGAGCGCGAAGCCGACCGAATTGGCAAGGCCCTGGCCGAGTGGGCCTGTCGTCGTCTCGATGCCGGCGGCATGGCCGTATTCCGGGTGGCCCGCCGTCCTCGACCCCAATTGGCGGAACTGCTTGATCTGGTCGATGGTGATGTCTTCGTAGCCGGTCAGATAGAGCAGCGAGTAAAGCAGCATCGAGCCGTGGCCGGCCGACAGGATAAAGCGGTCGCGGTCCGGCCAATGCGGGTTTTTCGGATCGTATTTGAGAAAGCGGGTGAACAGCACCGTGGCGATGTCGGCGCAGCCCATGGGCAGTCCGGGGTGGCCGGAATTTGCCTTCTCGACGGCGTCCATGGCGAGAAAACGGATCGCATTGGCCATCCGGTCATGTTGTTCGCGCGAGGTCATGCTTCCTCCAAAATGGGGGTTTGGGCCTTGGGAAAGCCCTTGAAAAGGGTGCGCGACACATAGCAGGCGCGGCCTTTTAGTCAACAAATCGGTGTGCTTTTGCCGGTCTTGTGATGGCCATGCGCGACTTACATTAGCGTTAGCAGGGGACAGTCGCGACAGCTTTATTGACGTGCGGTTCACACGACGCGTAATGTTTCAGGGATAACGCGTTCTGAACGTGGATGATTCGGTGATGGGCAGGGCGCAGGACGAAAGCCATGACCGGGGAAACGACCCTCAAAGAAGTCATTGCCAGGCTGGGTAAGGCCATCGAAGGGCTGGAAAACGCCGTCGCGGCCAAGCTCGAGCACGAGCGGGACTATTCGGAAGCCGAGGCCGAAGTGCAGCGGATGAACGCCGACCGCTCGCGGCTGGCGCAGGAACTCGACAATTCCGAGGCCCGCGCCGAACGGCTGGAAGATGCCAACAAGGAAGTGTCGCGAAGGCTGGTGACAGCCATGGAAACCATCCGCGCGGTACTGGACAGGTAGGCTAATGGCACAAGTCACGGTTTCCATCGACGGCAAGCAGTATCGGATGGCCTGCGACGAGGGCCAGGAAGAGCATCTGATCGATCTTGCCGAGCGCTTCGACCGCTATGTTTCGCATCTGAAGGATTCTTTTGGCGAGATTGGCGACCAGCGGCTGACCGTGATGGCCGGCATCATGGTCATGGACGAGCTTTCGGAACTGCAAAAGCGGGTCAAGGGCATGGAAAGCGAAGTGCTGACGCTGCGCAAGACGCGCGACGACGCACTGACCAAGGCCGACAAGAACGATTCCGCGCTGACCGGGGCGCTCGGCGCGCTGGCCCAGCGCATGGAAGACCTGGCGACGACGCTGGCAGTGAACAAGGCCTGAGCCAGCGCAGCGAAAATTCCTGCGGCATTTGCCGAGAAGCAATGAAAATATTTCGCCGCCGGCCTTGATGCCGGCGCAACAGGCATTTGAAGGATGACGCCGGAGTGATAGAAAGGCAAAAGCAGCGCCGGTCAACGCCGGCTGCGATCTGCACTCACAGGGTAGGGACACGCCATGAGCCTTCGTATCAACGATATCGCACCGGACTTCACCGCTGAGACCACGCAAGGACCGATCAGCTTCCATGAATGGATCGGCGACGGCTGGGCAGTATTGTTCAGCCATCCGAAGAACTTTACGCCGGTTTGCACGACCGAACTCGGCACGATGGCCGGGCTCGAAGGCGAGTTCAGGAAGCGCAACGTCAAGATCATCGGCATCTCGGTCGATCCCGTCCAAAGCCATGAAAAGTGGCAGAACGACATCAAGACCGCGACCGGCCATTCGGTGAACTACCCGCTGATCGGCGACAAGGATCTCAAGGTCGCCAAGCTTTACGAGATGCTGCCGGCGGGTGCCGGCGAGAGCTCGGAAGGCCGCACGCCGGCGGACAATGCCACGGTGCGCTCGGTCTACGTCATCGGGCCCGACAAGAAGATCAAGCTGGTTCTCACCTACCCGATGACGACCGGCCGCAACTTCGACGAAATCCTGCGCGCCATCGATTCCATGCAGCTGACCGCCAAGCACCAGGTGGCGACGCCGGCGAACTGGAAGCAGGGCGAGGACGTCATCATCACCGCTGCCGTCTCGAATGAAGATGCCATCAAGCGTTTCGGCGCCTACGAGACAATCCTGCCATATCTCAGGAAAACCAAGCAGCCTTCCGCCTGAGCAGGCAGAGGCGGCACGGAGAATTTTCGGTTTTCTTGGCCGTATGAGCATGGGGTGCTTGACGGCGCCTGGTTGACGGACAACCATGCCTTTCATTTGCCGTGGCAGAGAAAGTCATTCCTGCCACGGTGAGGATCAAGGGGGCTGGGATTGGACGCATTATCGGCCAGGTCGCAGGTCACCGGCTTCTATGACAAGCCGAGCGGGTCCGTCCAGTATGTGGTCGCCGACATGGCGACCCGCAAATGCGCCATCATCGATCCGGTGCTCGACTTCGACGAAAGGTCCGGTACAACGGCAACGAAAAATGCCGACGCCCTGCTCGACTTCGTCAGGGAAAGCGGGCTGGAGGTCGAGTGGATCCTCGACACGCATCCGCATGCCGATCATTTCTCCGCCGCCCATTATCTGAGGGGGAGAACCGGAGCGCCGACGGCAATCGGCGAAAAGGTCATCGACGTCCAGAAATTGTGGAAGGTGATCTACAACTGGCCGGAATTCCCCGCCGACGGTTCGCAATGGGACAGGCTGTTCGCCGACGGCGCAACTTTTTCGGTCGGCGGCCTTCCGGCAAGAGTGCTGTTCTCGCCGGGCCATACGCTGGCCTCGATCACTTACGTCGTCGGCGACGCCGCCTTCATCCACGACACGCTGTTCATGCCGGACAGCGGCACCGCCAGGACGGACTTTCCCGGCGGCAGTGCCGAGCGGCTCTGGCACTCGATCGAGGACATCCTGGCGCTGCCGGACGAGACACGTCTGTTCGTCGGTCACGACTACCAGCCGGGCGGTCGCGAAGCGCGCTGGGAAAGCACGGTCGCGGAGCAGAAAGCCGGCAACATTCATGTTGCCGGCTGCAAGACGGAAGCCGACTTCGTCGCGCTCCGCCAAGCCCGCGACAGAACGTTGCCGATGCCGCGGCTGATCCTGCACGCGCTGCAGGTCAATATGAATGGCGGACGCCTGCCGGAACCGGAATCCAACGGGCGGCGCTATCTGAAATTTCCGCTCGATTGCCTGTGAGGAGATGGGTCGCTGGCATTACAGTGCCATTCAAACTCGGCGCCGCCCTCATCGTTCTGCGATGGTCATCCAAGTTATTGATCCTGATTCGATTTTGCGATGTTTGAATCCGAGAGGTCCATGCGGGAAGACGGTGGTGGCAGCCGGATGAGGAGCAGCGCAGACGCCAGCCAGTCCAGCGTCAGGGTTTTGTTCGGCGGGCTAAATGTTCATACGTGATTTGCCAAGGATCGCTCTCGGAAGATCTTTCCTCGCCGATCCAATGGAAGCTGGTGGCAGTGATCTCGGTGAAACGCCATCGAGTTTGCAGACCGCGCGAGTCATTGCCGAGCTGGACAATGTCCTTACCCTCGGCCCGCCCGATCTGGCGCGAGTGATCCCGGTTGAGCGGGTCGTTCCATATGATATGCCAGCCATCGATCCCAGGGTCGAAGATGCGCAAGGTTGTGCCATACATCGCGGACGGAGCAGGGCGCTTGGGCCTGATCCAAACGTCCTGAATCGCGCGGCCTTCGAGCACCCAGCCAAAATGGCATTCGCCATCCCATTTCTGGATTGCGCCGTCGTCGAGGTAGTGGACCGAGTCCAGTTCCCAGCTTCCAATTAGCCATCCATACAGGGCCATGTCTTTCGCTCGGTCGGCTGGCGGACCTTCGGATACGAGAGCGGCCAGAAACGGAGAAATGGTCATCGTCCCACTGCCTTTCGTTTTCAATAGACGAGCTCAACTGCCCGGCGCAGCCCCGGCGGACCGTTGTCGCGCCCGCCTGCCGCAAGCGCCGGGTTGTGGAATGCCCCGGTCGGCGCCGCAACATTGCCGCCACAGCTTGCAGCCTTGCGGTTTTCAGGGCTTGGGGAAAATTGCGACAATGCCGCTATCAATGAGATCGTCTGCAGACGCCTGGCAAGGCTACTGAGCAGTTATGGCGACGGATCGGACATCCGCGAAGGCGCCGCGGAACCGGCAACCCGCTAATGCATGTCGCGCAAAAGTGTGCAGCGGTTTTGCGATAACGACATGCATAAAAACAAGAATCTAAAGCGCGTCGCACAAGGCCGGCCGAACACGACGCGCTTTAGAAAAAAAGGCGGCGCCAGTTACCTGACGCCGCCGTTATTTGTTCCCTTGGAAGGCCTTACGCGGCCGGCTGCGCCTCGATGGTGCGCAGCGCCTGCGTCTGGCGCTTGGCTGCGGCCTTGACCGCGTCCTGCACCTTCTCGAAGGCGCGCACCTCGATCTGGCGCACGCGCTCGCGGCTGATATCGAACTCGGCCGACAGCTCTTCAAGCGTCAACGGCTCATCGGCGAGGCGGCGCGCCTCGAAGATGCGGCGTTCGCGGTCGTTGAGCACGGCAAGAGCGCCCGACAGCATGCCGCGCCGGTTTTCCAGCTCGTCCTGCTCGATCAGCATCTCTTCCTGGCTTTCGTGGTCGTCGACCAGCCAGTCCTGCCATTCGCCGGACTCGCCTTCACTGGCCCGGATGGGCGCATTGAGCGAGGCGTCGCCCGACAGACGGCGGTTCATCGACACGACTTCCGCTTCCGAGACGTTCAGCCGGGTGGCAATCTCGGTGATCTGCTCGGGCTTCAAATCGCCTTCGTCGAGCGCCTGGATCTTGCCCTTCACCTTGCGCAGGTTGAAGAACAGGCGCTTCTGGTTGGCGGTGGTGCCCATC
The DNA here is from genome assembly GCF_040322215.1 of Mesorhizobium sp. M0184. Taxonomy (NCBI): domain Bacteria; kingdom Pseudomonadati; phylum Pseudomonadota; class Alphaproteobacteria; order Hyphomicrobiales; family Phyllobacteriaceae; genus Mesorhizobium; species Mesorhizobium sp. M0184. The sequence goes on along the minus strand of NZ_JAMYSZ010000001.1, from coordinate 395,137 downwards.
TTGACCAGGCTCCACGAGCGCAGGATGTATTCCTGGATAGAGGCCTTGATCCACCACATCGCATAGGTGGCGAGACGGAAACCGCGCTCCGGTTCGAATTTCTTGACGGCCTGCATCAGGCCGACATTGCCTTCCGAGATCACCTCACCGATCGGCAGGCCATAGCCGCGATAGCCCATGGCGATCTTGGCGACGAGCCGAAGGTGGCTGGTGACGAGCTTGTGCGCAGCCGTGGTGTCCTCATGCTCGGCATAGCGCTTGGCGAGCATGTACTCTTCCTGCGGCTGAAGCATCGGAAAGCGGCGGATTTCTTCCAGGTAGCGGCTGAGACCGCCTTCGCCGGAAACGATACTGGGTAATGACTGGGCCATGATAGCGCCCCCTCTCTATTGGAGTGATGCCCCCGAAACGCGGCGGGCATGTGGCGCGAATGCCAAAGGCACCATTCGCGCCAACCGACATATATAGGAACAAAACCAGAAAGACAGGCATTTGTTCAACACGAAACAGTGTGTCACGTTGAAGTGAACAACGCCGGTCAGGTTTTCAGGTGGTTGGTTCAGAGCTTGCGGAAGCCGTCGACGAGTTCCTCCATGTCCCACGGTGTCGGGGCTTCGAACCTCATCGTTACATGGGTATCCGGATGCCGAAATGCAAGGAGGCGGGCGTGCAAAGCTTGTCGCGGAAACGCCTTTACCTTGCTTCTTAGCGGCTCGGGCAACCGATTGGCCTTGGTGCGGAAAGCCTGGCCGTATTCGGGGTCGCCAATCACCGGATGGCCGATATGGGCCATGTGGACGCGTATCTGGTGGGTGCGACCGGTTTCCAGCCGGCATTCGACCAGGCTCGCCGTGGCGAATTCCTGCTGCTGCTCGCCAAAGCGCTCAACGACGGTGAAATGCGTGACGGCGTGGCGGGCATCGTCGCGGCCTTGCGGCACCACGGCACGGCGTACCCGGTCGGCGGCGCGGCCGAGCGGCGCGTCGACCGTCCCGGTCGGCCTTGCCGGTATGCCCCAGACCAACGCCAGATACGCGCGCTCGAGATCGCCGGTCAGGCCGTGGTCGGCAAAGGCCTCCGACAACGCCTTGTGGGCGCGATCGATCTTGGCGACGACCATGACGCCACTGGTCTCCTTGTCGAGGCGGTGGACGATGCCCGGCCGCCTCACCCCGCCGATGCCCGACAGGCTGTCACCGCAATGATGGATCAGCGCGTTGACCAGCGTGCCGGTCCAGTTGCCGGCGCCGGGATGCACGACCAGCCCGGCCGGCTTGTTGATGACGATCAGCTCGCTGTCCTCGTAGAGGACGTCCAGCGCAATATCTTCGCCTTGCGGCTCCGCCGGTTCCGGCTCCGGCATGTCGACCGACACGCTGTCACCTTGTGCCATCTTGCGCTTCGTCTCTTCGACCTGCCTGCCGCCGATCCTGACCGCGCCCTGCTTTATCAGCATCTGCACCCGGCTGCGCGACATGTCGGGGCCGAGCCTCGCCGCCAGCCATTGGTCGAGCCGCTGGCCGGCCGCATCGGCGCCCGCCTCCAGGACGATCGGTCCGGCCCCTATTAATTGTCTGACCTCTTCGTTATGAGCGCTCATCGAAAACAGTTCCGGAATCTGCTGCCATGGCCCGGCCGCTTGCCGACGAAGACGAGGAAAAGCCGCTCGACCCCGAGGTCGAAAAGGTGCGGAGGAAGCTCGGCCGCTTCGTCGCCATCAATCTCGGCCTGCTGTTCCTCGCCCTTATGGTGGTGATAGCAGCACTTGTCTACAAAGCGCGCAACGCGCGGCCTGCCGCCCCTCCGCTAAGCAGCGACATCCAGGTGCCGATCGGCGAAACGGTCAACGGCGACATCGTGCTGCCGGTCGGCGCCAGGGTGATCAGCCAATCGCTGTCCGGCAATCACCTGTCGATCGACGCCGAGCTGCCCGACGGCAGCCGCGCCATCTTCGTCTATGACATTACCGAGCGCCGCATCATCGGCCGTTTTTCGATCAGGAACAAATGACCGGTTTTGCCGAACACCGCAGCATTGCCACGGTCGCGCTTGTCGTCGCAAATTATGACGAGGCGATCTCGTGGTATGTCGACCGGCTGGGTTTTGTGCTCGCCGAAGATGTCGATCTCGGCGGCGGCAAACGCTGGGTCACGATCACGCCGCGCAACGGGCAGGGTGCGCGGCTGCTTCTCGCCGAGGCATCCGGCGATGCGCAAAGGCACGCCATCGGCAACCAGACCGGCGGGAGGATTTTTTTGTTCCTCGAAACCGACGATTTTGCCCGTGACCATGCGCTGATGCTCGAAAAGGGCGTCGAATTCCGTGAGGCGCCCCGGCACGAGACCTATGGCACTGTGGCGGTTTTCGCAGATCTCTATGGAAATCTCTGGGACCTGATCGAGCCAAAACGCTAGGCTTGCAGCGGATATTTCACCGGCGCGATCGGCAGCCTTAAGCCTAGTTGCTTTTTGCCAGCCGTCAGCCTATATCGCCGGTTCTTGAACGCGCCCATCGTCTAGCGGTCAGGACACCGCCCTCTCACGGCGGGAACAGGGGTTCGATTCCCCTTGGGCGTACCAAGTCTCTCCAAGCTCTCGGCAAACCATCAATCCGATCCATCGCCTTGAGTCGCGGCGGGTTTGGCTCATTGCCGCTTCTGGCGCAGCGGAGCCGATTGCATCAGCATTGCATCGTGGGTCTTGAGGCACAGCGTTAGCGGCGCGCAGAACGTCGCGCTGAACAGGGCAGTCGATGCCACGCGGGGAGGAGCCAGATACAGAAACTACAATCGCAAGGCGTCCATCACGCTGGTCGGCACTGCCTGGAGCCGACCTGAGCTACAGCTGCCGGCGGCGGATCGTTTTGGCGAGCTCGGCGAAGGCGCCTCTCCCTCGAAGGGTGGATGCCGGGAAGGCCCTTAGCACCGGCCAGCGAAGCTGCGCGCGACGCGCATGGCTGGGCTCTAAACGCGCCATACTCCAGTTGCAGTATCGTAGCTTCTTTGCCGTTCGAATTTCTCTCGGTCATGGCTTCGCACGATACCAAGATATGCTGCGAACGACACATCCACGGCGGGGCTCAACCATTCGATCTATTCCGGCAAGCCGAAAAGTGTTTGCGCGCCTGCTATTCCTCCGAGCGGATGACTGCCCATGGCGATCATCCGCTCGGTAGTTTCTGCCTCGAACACTGTCGACGCGAGCACCGTCCGTCCCAACGGCTTGCACAGCCCTTCGATGCGGCTGACAAGATTTACAGCCTTGCCGATCGCGGTGAAGTCCAACCTGCCGGCAGTGCCGATATTCCCCCAGAGTATCTCGCCGACATGCAGGCCAATGCCATATCCGAGCTCAGGGCCGCCATTGCGGCGCCGAGTTTGGTTGAGATGATCTATCCCGGCGCGCGTGGCCTTCACGGCGCGTACCGCAGCGTCACATGCGGCATTTGCATCGCGCTCGCCAATCGGGAAAATCGCGAGGACGCCATCACCTATAAACTTGAGAACCTCACCACCAAATGCGTGCACCGCGCAAGCGACGCAATCGAACCAGGCATCAAGTACCAATACGATCTCGTCTGCATCATGAACCTCGGATAGATCGGTGAAACCTCGAAGGTCCGCGCACAGAAGCGCAGCCCGTATCGTCTCTCCCTTTACTCGACGAGAATGACCGTTGAGCACATGTGCTGCACTGCGCTTTCCCAAATATGCTTCGAGCAATGCGCGTTTCGCGGACCGTTCTGCGAGTGCGGTCATCGGAGCCGCAGCAAACCGGGAGATTTGCCGCAGCAGCTCTGACTGCGCCTCATCCGGAGTATGATCGAACGCCCACACCAAAGTCGGTGCGACACCGCCCGCTCGCTCGTCGAACACGATCGCCCGCGTCGTGCCAAGCCACTCCCGCAGCACGAGCCGGGGATTGGCATTCTGGCGGTCGGCGCCTATCCCCAAAGCCTCGACCACTTCACCCCCAGGCGCTCGCCAGAGCCAGATACGGCGTGAAATGATTGGGTCGGGAGCATCCTGCGCCAGCGCGCCGGCGATGATCGGCACGCCGTCTTCCATCAAATGCGTTGAGAGCTGCAATAGAAGTCGCCCACCGTCGCCAATATGCGCGGCGTCGTCCAGAAGGAATGAAAGCGACTTTGCGAGAAGCATCGGTAGAAGGTCACTCGGCACCGGCTTATGCTTACGCCTCGAACATCTTCTTGCAACTCCCCACATTCGCTTCAATCATGCACGGTATTCGATGCGGATGTGACCTGGAGTGAGCGATGGCGGAATCGGTTTACACAGAGATTGAGGTCGCCGCGCCACAAGCGACCGTGTTCGCGCTTTTGACGGATCCGGACCAGATCGTGCGATGGATCGGGACCGAAGCGAATTTGGATGCAACGCCGGGCGGTCTGTTCCTCGTCAATGTCGGTGGTCGCCATATGGCGCGCGGTGAGTTCACCGAGGTGATCCCGGTCCACCGTCTTGCCTACAGTTTTGGCTGGGAAGACAACGAGACCGTGCCGCCCGGCTCCAGCCATGTCGAGATCGACCTGATCGCGAGGGATGCGGGGACACTGATCCGCTTCACGCACAGCGGACTGCCGAACGCAAAGGAGCGTGACAGCCACCGAAGGGGATGGGAGCACTACCTCTCAAGGCTGAAGATCACTGCCGATGGGGGACATGTCGATCCCGACGTGCCGATGAAGAATATGTGATTTTCATCTAAGGGCCGCGGATGCCCGTAATCCGAACCAGGCGCGGCATGCGTCAACGAGGCCCCTTTGACCTGCCGTCGCCAAACCGGCCGCTCGGGAAACCCAGCGACCTGCGGGCCGCCGCACCATTACAGCTGCCGGCGATGGATCGTTTCAGCGAGCTCGGCGAAGGCGTCCGCGATCCCGGTGCCGCTCTTGGCGCCTGCGTGGAGTTCTTGAAACTCAGCGCTTCTGGCGCAACGCCTCGGATTGAATTAGCATCCGTTCATCAAAGCTCCGGCCGCACTCCTGCAGGATGCGGAATGCGGAGCGCAGGCGAGCGAGGCCGGGCGCGGTCACATGCCGGGCGCCGATCCAAGCGCGACCGGGCATCCGAACTTCCGTTCGGCGGCAAGACGGCGTGGCCGGGAGGAGTCAGATGCAGAAACTGCAATCGCAAGGTGTCCATCACATCACGCTGGTCGGGGCGGGGCGCCAGACCTCGATCGATTTCTGGGAGGGCGTGCTTGGCATGCCTTTCATCTTCGAGCAGCCCAATCTCGACAAGGCAAGCGAAAGCCATCTCTATTTCGATCCGGGCGACGGCCGGCTGATCACCGTCTTCACCGACGAAAGCCGCACGCCGGTCAAGCGGCGCACGCCAACCGATACTGGCTGCGTCCATCACATCGCTTTCGCGGTGTCGCGCGTCACCTTCTTGCAGGCGGTCGCCCGGCTCAACGAGCGTGAAATCAAGCACAGCGGCGTCAAGGATCGCGGCTTCATGGACTCGATCTATTTCGAGGATCCGCTCGGCCTTCTGATCGAACTCGCCTCCTACCGTTTCGAGCCGCCGGCGGGCTTCACCCATGCCGACGTGCTGATGCAGGCGCACAAGATCCGCGTCGAGCGCGGCGACTACAACATCGCCGAAGTGCACCTTGCCGATGCGATCCAGGCGCTTGTCGAGCGCTCGCGCGCAACCTTGTCGGAGGATCGCGCACCGAAAAATCCATACTGACGACACGCCAAACAAAGGGAGGACATAATGGCAAAGACAGCAACGAAGAGTGCGAAAATGCCCGCCGCCAAGGTAGCCAAGCCAGGAGCGAAGCCGGCGGCCAAAGCCGCCGCCAAGTCAGCGGCGAATGTGGCAAGGCCGGCGACGAAGGTCTCCGGCAAAAACCCCGCGAAGGCCAAGGCGAAGCCTGCGAAAAAGCCGGCGCTCACGCTCAGCATGCTGAAGCCGAGCGTCAACAATATGAGCGTTCGGGTGTTTGCACGCGCCGCCGGGCTCGACCATTCCGAGACCGACGTATGGGGTCTCACGCGCTCGCCCGAATACATGGCGCGAAACCCGGCCCATCTTACGCCGATGATCGAGGACAAGGGCCTGCCGAGAGGTGTCTTGTGGGAAAGCTGCGCCATCATGCAGTATCTCGCCAACAAGCACGGGCTGGAGAAATTATATCCCAAGGCGCCGGCCAAGCGGGCAATGATCGACAGTGCCATGTTCTACCTGATCGGGACGCTCTACCCCTATGTGGCGCGCGCCACATATCCTGTGCTGAATTTCCCGCAATATGCCGGCGAGGTCGGCCACAGCGACGCTCATCCCGACAAGAAGTCGGAAGCCCAGAAGGCCGCTATAGAAGCGATAGCCGAGCCGCTGGAGGTGTTTCACAGCTTCTTCAGGAACGGCAAGCCGTTCATCGGCGGCAAGAACCCGTCGATCGCCGACATCCGTCTGGCGGCGACGCTCGAATTCCTCGCCGTCATCGACTATGCGCTGCCCCAATGGGCAAAAGACTATATGGCGGCGATCGAGAAGAAGCTCGGCAAGGCCTATGCCGAGCCGGCCGCCGACGTGCGCGGCTATATCGCCTATGTGCGGTCGCAGGCCAACGTCTGAGGCACGTGCAGGCCGGCGATCGTCCGCACGTTCTGCGGGAGCCGGTAATGATCTGCGGTAATTCTTTCTTACTCTCCCCTGTTTGCACGATGTGGGGAGCTTAAGGTTTCGTTAACCGAAACCCTTTCTACTAGTATCCACCTCCAGCTTGCGACCACGGATGTACTGGCGCGGATGGAAAGCAAAGGTCGGCTGCTCGCCGGCCTTTGCTTATTGCAGCCCCTGCCGAAGTTGCGCCAGACGGCGTTTCACGACGCCTGCATGGCTGATGAAGCGCGTTGCCGGCATCTTGCCATCGCCGATGTCGGCCCTACCATCGAAGTAGTACCGTCGTCGAGGGCGGTTCAAGGACAGAGGCCCTGCCATGAAAAGCATTGCTGGAATGATGGTGATTGCAGGCGCCATGCTGGCGGGTGCAACCGGTCAATCGAAAGCAGCGACGCTCAACACCATGCCCGAGGTCGGGGCTGCCATCCAGGCGTGCTGGACCCCTCCGGCGAATGCCGGGAATTCCACCGTCACCCTGAGCTTTAGCTTCAGGCGCGATGGCACGCTGATCGGCCGGCCCAAGCCGACCGCCATCCGCGTCGCCGGCGAGGGGAAGACGCGCCAAGCTTTTGTCGACGCGGCGGTCGCGGCCGTGGACCATTGCCTGCCGTTGAGCTTTTCACCGGCGCTGGCTCAAGGCATCCCGGGCAAGGTGTTCACTCTGCAATTCAACTCGCCCAAACAAGAACAGGCTGCACCGCGAGTGAAGGCTTCGCCTTGATCTTTTCCGACAACCGGATTCCACTTTTCGGGACCTAATGCATGTCGCGCAAAAGTGTGCAGCGGTTTTGCGACAACGACATGCATTAGACAAGAACCTAAGCGCGTCGCATGAGGCCCGGTCGACCGCGATGCGCTTTAGTGGCGCCTTCGTCTCGCCTCGACATGTCGCGCCAGTTCCGGCATCTCGAAGACATAGTCGCTCCAAGCCGATTCCGGTATCTGGCCGGCGAGATAGCACTCCAGCAAAAGCCTCTGCTCGTGGTCGAGTGGCCTCGGTGCGCGTTCATGGTCCAACCAAAGTGAATGGAACAGATTCCTGGTCAGGTCCGCGACAGTGAAGTGGATCGACATTTGCGGTCTCCTCCTTTGGCCGCTCAACGCCGATCCCAGGGCTAAGGTTTCAGCAACGGCCGGCCGGTAACGCCGGATTGATCGCGATGCCGAACCCGCCGCGCGTATCAAACTTCGCCGTGGCGGGCGTCCGCCGGCGTTGCTGCCGGTTCGTCTCAATCTTGAAATAAAAATGTAATATTGAATTTACACGAGTGCATCTAATACACTAGAGCTAAAGTCTCTGGTGGTGGTTTGATCTACTTCAATTAGGAAAAACTGATTTAGCTAGTACTTATCCATAGTCGACAAAGAAATCCTGTTCTCGGTGCAACAGGGATAATGGTCGTTCCAATGACACGCTTCTGGCCCCTCACGATTCTGATGCTGGTGTCGGCAATAGCCGTTGCGCTCGGCACATCCTTCTCCTACGCGGATAGCTGCGGTGCCATCAGGAGCCAATTGCTTTCGGCGGGGCGCAGCGGCGGGACCAGCCCCGAGCTTGCCCAACTGCGCCGGCAACTCGCCGCGATTCAAAAGCTTGAGAGACAACGCAGATGCACGGCGAAAACCGCCGGCTTCTTCTTCAATCCCTGCGCCGACCTGGTCAGCAGCAAGGCGGAGGTGCAACGGCAGATCGCCAGACTGTCGAATTCGAGCAGGGACACGTCCGGATTGAAGGCCAGGTTTGTCGCGCTGGGCTGCGCCGCCCCCGCTGCCAAGAAACAGCCGGCGCAGCAACGCACGGCACCCAAGGCCCAGTCCGCAGGCACAACAATTGGCGGCAATCGGATGCTGTTTTGCGTTCGCTTGTCGGACGGATATTTCTTCCCCGCGCCAAAATCGCAGTTCGCCAAGAGCGACGATCTGAAGGAAACGGTCGATCAGTGTCGCTACATCTGCGACGATGCCGGCGTCGACCTCTATACGCTGAGCGACGCCACTCGCGAGACCGAGGAGATGGTCGCGCTCGAGTCGGGAAAACCCTATGTGGAGCTACCTGCCGCGTTCCGGTACCGCGACGACGCGAACTTCAAGGCCTGCGACGTCAAGCGCTATTATCGGCGCGTCGCCGAGCTCAGGGCACGAACCGTGACACCGGCCAACATGAGCAACGCCATCATTCCGTTGCCGACGGCAAAGCCGGATCTTGGCATCGTCGCGGAAATTCCTGAATCTGGGATCGAAACCGCCGGTACCGCTCTCGCAGGGGCAAAAACGCCGGTTTCCGAGGTGCCAGGGGTTGCCCAGCATCAGTCGATCGAGAAAGCGATCGGCGCGCGGCCGGTGAGAGTGGTCGGGCCGGCCTTTTTCCCGGCGGACTGACCAAGGCTGGCGAACGGCTGGCGGATAGCCCTTCAAGGCCTACAGATGCACGCATCGACCGACGGACGGTTGGTTATTCGCAGACCATGCGGGCCCGTTTGCCCGGCTGGCTGACATTCCTGCAGGTGAGCGGCTTCGCCGGCTCCGACGACAGCATGGGCGGGTTGGCGACCCTCCTGCGTGGCACTGCAACGGAAGCTGCGCTCCTGCGCACCGCCGGCCTTTTCGGCGTTTGCGGCGCCACTGGAAAGACGTCGGTCTCCAGTTGCGACTGTTCGGCTTGCGCCTGCGGCGAAGGCCTGTCCCAGAAACGGCGAACATCGAGCGGCTTGGGAATGATGACGGTGCCGTCATAGCTGCGCGCGCAGCCGCTTCCCAGAGGCAGCGCCAGGCACAGGAAGACAGGCAGAATCCGTCGAGACATCAGCAATACCCCTGCAAGCTTATAACGCTGCTTCGGCCTAACCGACAACCGGCGGAATAGGGCGAAGGGAGTAGATACCGTGAAGTAGAGTCGTCGCATTTCCAGTCGAAGGCGTTGCTCGAAGATCGAGCGCCGGGTCGGGCGCGGATGGAGGTCCAGCGCGAGTTAGAACCTTGCGATTCGTCAACGCTTCCAGCGTAAGGCCATGGTGCGATCGCACCATACCAAAGCGGCGCTCAGTGGCGACAATGGGATATTCGAAGTTCCGCTCCTCCAGTTACGGGCGGGAGCAGCGACCGCCGGCAAGAAACAGGGTCAGATTTACCCCAACGGACCTGTTTCGGCGATGGCGCGGCCATGACACGTTCTGGCTGCATGCAACGCGCTCCCGTCCGGCTTTTTTCTTTTAAAGCCGGTGGCTACGATCGCCGAGCAGCCGATGCCGGCCGGAATTCACGCAAGCTGCTGATTCCAGCGGCAAACCGCGGCCCATGCCGACAAAGCCCGCGGCCGCTCCTTCTTAACCCGGCTGGGCGACGTTACCGGAGCGACATGAAACTGTCATGCGACTGTAATAATCGGGGGCTATTGGCCTCAGCGGGCGCCGGAGGAATGGCGCCGAGAGACCATATTCCGAACAGGAGCAGGCCACATGAGACATTTCATCCGCTCGGCGGCCGTTGCGATTGCAATGGCTGCGGCGACGACCACCCTCACCCTGTCCGCCGCGCTCGCCGCGGACATCTCCGGCGCCGGCGCCACCTTCCCCTACCCGATCTATGCGAAGTGGGCCGACACCTACAAGAAAGACACCGGCGTTGGCCTTAACTACCAGTCGATCGGTTCCGGCGGCGGCATCAAGCAGATCAAAGCCAAGACCGTTACCTTCGGCGCTTCGGATGCGCCGCTCAAGGGCGACGAGCTTGAAGCGACCGGACTGGCTCAGTTCCCGATGGTGATGGGCGGCATCGTTCCCGTCGTCAATCTCGAAGGCATCAAGCCGGGCGAGTTGGTTCTCGACGGCCCGACGCTGGCCGACATCTTCCTCGGCAAGATCACGAGCTGGGATGACGAAGCGATCAAGAAGCTTAATCCCGACGTCAAGCTGCCTTCGCAGGCGATCGCGGTCGTTCACCGTTCCGATGGTTCGGGCACGACGTTCAACTTCACCTATTACCTCGGCGACGTCAGCGCGGACTGGAAAGAAAAGGTCGGCGTCGACAAGGCCGTGGAATGGCCGGTCGGCATCGGCGCCAAGGGCAATGAGGGCGTTGCCAACAACGTCTCCCAGACCGGCGGCGCGATCGGCTATGTCGAATATGCCTATGCCAAGCAGAACAAGCTCACCCACACCGATATGATCAACAAGGACGGCAAGAAGGTCGAGCCCACCGCGGCGGCGTTCTCGGCGGCAGCGGCCAATGCCGACTGGAGCTCGCAGCCGGGCTATGGCGTCATCCTCGCCAACGAGCCGGGCGCCGAGTCCTGGCCGATGACGGCGGCAACGTGGATCCTGCTCTACAAGAAGCCGGATGATGCCGCGACCACCGGCGAAGCGCTCAAATTCTTCGCCTGGGCATACGACAAGGGCGACGAGATGGCCGGCGAGCTGGACTACGTTCCGATGCCCGACAAGGTGGTTGAGAGCGTCAAGGCCATGTGGGCCAAGGAAGTCGTCGGCGACGACGGCAAGCCGATCTACTCGGCTATGTAATCTCCTCCAGGGAGGGCGTCGATGGCGCCCTCCCTGTTGCCTTTAATCGCGAGGACCCAATGACCATCGCTTCCGATGCCATGCCATCATCTGCAGCAGCCCGGGCCAGGGAAGCTACGGTGCGGCGCTTCGCGCTCACAGATGCCATATTCCGCGGACTCACCCGCGCTTCCGCAATTCTTGTGCTGGTCATCCTCGGCGGTGTCGCGATCTCGCTGTTTGCCGGCTCATGGCAGGCGCTGTCGTCGTTCGGTTTTTCTTTCCTGACGACTGAAAGCTGGAATCCGGTCACGGAAAAATTTGGCGCACTGGCGCCGATCTACGGCACCCTGGTCACGGCGGCCATCGCCATCCTGATCGCGGTTCCGATCGGCATCGGCATTGCAGTCTTTCTCACCGAGCTCTGCCCGCGCCCGCTCAGGCGCCCGATCGGCATAGCGGTCGAGCTGTTGGCCGGCATTCCTTCGATCATCTACGGCATCTGGGGCCTGTTCGTGTTCGCGCCGTTCCTGCAGACGGCGATACAGCCCTTCATCATCAACGTCTTCCACGGCGTGCCGGGACTATCCAGCCTTTTCGCTGGCCCTCCTTACGGCATCGGCCTTCTGACCTCGGCGCTGATCCTTGCCATCATGGTGCTGCCCTTCATCACCTCGATCACCAAAGACGTCTTCGATACGGTGCCGGCGGTGCTGAAGGAATCGGCCTATGGCATCGGTTGCACGACCTGGGAAGTGACCCGGCGCGTGGTCATTCCCTATACCCGCATCGGCATCATGGGCGGCGTCATGCTTGGCCTCGGCCGGGCGCTCGGCGAGACCATGGCGGTGACCTTCGTCATCGGCAACGCCCACCGCATCAGTGCCTCCCTGTTCGCGCCGGGCACGACGATCTCGGCGACCATCGCCAATGAATTCACCGAGGCCGACGGCGACCTCTACACCTCCTCGCTGGTTTCGCTCGGCCTGATCCTCTTCGTCATCACCTTCCTGATCCTTGCCGCCGCCCGCTATATGCTGATGCGGATCGACGCCCGTACGGGAGCCTGACCGATGTCGACATCCTCATCGCTCCACAGCCGCCGCAAAGCCAGGAATTCGGTGATGATGGCGCTTTGCGTCGTCGCCGCCGGCATCGGGCTTGCCTGGCTGGCGCTCATCCTCGGCGCACTAGTCTATAAGGGCACAGCCGGGCTTTCGTTCGCGGTCTTCACCGAGATGACGCCACCACCGGGCGAGGCCGGCGGCCTGCTCAATGCCATCGCGGGCAGCCTGCTGATGACGATCATCGCCGTTGTCGTCGGCACGCCGATCGGCGTGCTGGCGGGGACCTACATGGCCGAGTATGGACGCTTTTCGCGCATCACCACCGTCGTCCGCTTCATCAACGACATCCTGTTGTCGGCGCCGTCGATCATCATCGGCTTGTTTGTCTATGAGCTGATGGTGCGGCCAATGGGACATTTCTCGGCCATTGCCGGCGCAGTTGCGCTTGCCATCCTGGTCATTCCGGTGGTCGTGCGCACCACTGAAGACATGCTCAGCCTGGTGCCGAACGCGTTGCGTGAAGCCGGTGCCGCGATCGGCGCGCCACGCTGGGTGGTGATCCGTTCGGTCGCCTACCGCGCCGCATTGTCCGGCATCGTCACCGGCATATTGCTGGCGATAGCACGCATTTCCGGCGAGACGGCGCCGCTGCTCTTCACCGCGCTCAACAACCAGTTCTGGAGCAGCAATATCAACGCGCCGATGGCCAGCCTGCCGGTGACCATCTTCCAGTTCGCTCTCAGCCCTTACGAGGAATGGCAGCAACTGGCGTGGACCGGCGCACTCATAATCACCCTGACGGTTCTGGGCTTGAGCATCCTCGCCCGCAGCCTTACCGGACGCAGAGAGGACAGATGACACAGATGTTGTCCCCAGACATGACGATGGCCGAAACGGTAGCCGAGAAGACGAAGATCGAGGTCAAGAACCTCAACTTCTACTACGGCCAGAGCAAGGCGCTGAAGGACATCAGCCTGTCGCTGCCCGAGCGCAGCGTCACGGCCTTCATCGGCCCTTCGGGTTGCGGGAAATCGACGCTGCTGCGTGTGTTCAACCGCATCTATGAGCTCTACCCAAAACAGACGGCCGAGGGCCAGGTGCTGCTCGACGGCAAGAACATTCTCGACCGGTCGCAGGATCTCAACCTCCTCAGGACCAAGATCGGCATGGTGTTCCAGAAGCCGACGCCGTTCCCGATGTCGATCTACGAGAACATCGCCTTCGGCGTCAGGCTCTACGAGAACCTCGGCAAGTCCGAGATGGACGGCCGCGTCGAACAGGCGTTGAAGCGCGCCGCGCTGTGGAGCGAGGTCAAGGACAAGCTCAACGCCAGCGGCTTGAGCCTGTCCGGCGGCCAGCAGCAGCGGCTCTGTATCGCCCGCACCGTGGCGGTGAAGCCGGAAGTCATTCTGCTCGACGAACCGGCTTCGGCGCTCGACCCGCTGTCGACTGCCAAGATCGAGGAACTGATCGACGAATTGCAAGCCGACTACACGATCGTCATCGTCACCCACAACATGCAGCAGGCGGCGCGCGTGTCGCGCCAGACCGCCTTCATGTATCTGGGTGAACTGGTCGAGTTCGACCGGACCGAGAAGATCTTCACGTCGCCCCGCGAGAAGCGCACGCAGGACTACATCACTGGCCGCTTCGGCTGAGCCATTCCGATCATGCATTTGAGGACAGGATCATGGGCGAACACACAGTCGCTTCTTTCGACGAGGATCTCGAGCAGATCAGCAAGCTGATCCGCGACATGGCCGACCTCGCCGGTTCGATGGTCGGCGGGGCGACCAAGGCCCTGTTGAATTCCGACAACGTGCTGGCGCAACGCGTCGTTTCCGACGACGCCATCATGGATGCGCGTCAACGCGAACTGGACGACCGCGCCATCACCCTGATCGCCAAACGCCAGCCGATGGCCCACGATCTTCGCCATGTGGTCGGAGCGATCCGCATGGCGGGCGACCTCGAACGCATCGGCGACCTTGCCAAGAATATCGCCAAGCGCGTGAGTGCGGTCGGCCTCAGCGCCACGCCGCGGGACCTGTCGCATTCCATCGACGCGATGGCACAGCTGGTTCTCATCCAGGTGCAGGGTGTCATCGAGGAATATGCTGCAGGCGATGCGGCCGCGTTGGCCAAGCTGCGTGCCGCCGACGAGCGCATCGACGTCAAATACACGTCCGTGTTCCGCGAGCTCTTGACCTACATGATGGAAGATCCGCGCAACATCACCGCTTGCACGCACCTGCTGTTCTGCGCCAAGAATCTGGAGCGGATCGGCGACCATGTCACCAACATCGCCGAAAATGCGTATTATGTGCTGACCGGCGAGCAATTGCCGGTCAATCGTCCGAAGCAGGACGAAACGACAATGTCCGCACCGGTGACATGATGGGGGTGCCCAGCCGATGATCGCACCACGCATAATGGTGGTGGAGGACGAGGAGCCGTTGGGTGTGCTGCTCCGCTACAATCTCGAATCCGAAGGCTACCAGGTCGAGGTGGTGACACGCGGCGACGAAGCCGAGATCCGTTTGCAGGAGAATGTGCCCGACCTTTTGGTGCTCGACTGGATGATACCAGCGGTTTCCGGCATCGAGCTCTGTCGTCGGCTGCGGGTGCGCCCCGAAACCGAGCGGCTGCCGATCATCATGCTGACCGCGCGCGGCGAGGAGAGCGACCGGGTGCGCGGTCTTTCGACCGGCGCCGACGACTATCTGGTCAAACCGTTTTCGACACCGGAATTCATGGCCAGGGTCAAGGCGCTGCTGCGGCGCGCCAAGCCGGAAGTGCTGTCCAGCGTGCTGAAGGTCGGCGACATCGTTCTCGATCGCGAATCGCACAGAGTCTATCGCAAGAAGAGCGAAATCAGGCTCGGGCCGACCGAATTCCGGCTGCTCGAGTTCATGATGCGGCATCCGGGCCGTGTCTTCTCGCGCAGCCAGTTACTCGATAATGTCTGGGGCGAGACAATCTACATCGACGAACGCACCGTCGACGTGCATGTCGGGCGGCTGCGCAAAGCCGTCAACAACGGCCGGATGCCGGATGTCATCCGCACCATCCGCGGTGCCGGCTATGCGATCAGGGAAGATTGACCCGCCTGGTCAGGCTACGTTCTTTCTGACGCTGGGCCTCATTTGCGCGCCCGGCGCGAAAATCTCCTGGTCGACGAAGCTTAACGCCCGCATCGCGCAGCCTTCGCGGATCAGCGGCAATTCGTTCGGCTCTGTATCGAAGGAGATCGAGCCTGAATGCTGACCGCCGGCGGTCTGGGCGATTGCCTTCCGCAAGGCCGGCTCGATCAGATCGAAGGCGGCGGCACTGGCGCCGACCATCGCGACCGGTGCCGGATCGATCAGCGCGAACAGCGAGCCGAGACCGAAACCCAGCGCTTCGCCGGCCTTGCGGTAGGCCTCGCGTTCCGGCCCATCTTTCTCGCGCGCCTGGGCCGCCAGTGCTCGCATGTCGGCGTCGCTGACGTCGGCGACCGGTTCGCTGTCTTCGCTCATCTGCCTGGCGTTGCGCCAGATGGCGTAGTTGCCGGCATAGGCCTCGATGCAGCCGCGCCGCCCGCAACGGCAGAGCGCGCCGCCCGGACGATGGATCATGTGGCCAAATTCGCCGCCCGAGGAATGCGTCCCGGTGAACAGTTCGCCCTTCAGCACCAGCCCCATGCCGATGCCATGCGAAAGCAGGATGGCGATGAAGTCGTCGCGATAGCGATCCGGATTGCGCCAGCGCAAAGCCACCGCCATCATGTTGCAGTCGTTCTCCACCGTTGCCGGGATGCCGAATTCGTCCTCCAGCATGTCGGCAAAGGCGATGTCGGTCTGCGGCGTGATCGGCGACCACAGCATGGCGCGTGCAGGGGAGTCGGTAATGCCCTGAATCGCCAGGGCGATGCGGGCGACACTGCGGACGTCAAGGTCTGGATCCTGCAGCCGGCGCCGGACGATGGCCATGCATTCACGGATCAGCTCGTCGCGCGGCATGGTCAGCGTGTCCAGCCGGCGCTGTTCCTCGGCGACCACCTGTCCCGTATAGTCGATAATGGCGGCCGACAGGAAATTCAGCGACAACACCACGGTCAGCACCGCCGCCGCTTCCGGGTTGAGGGCGAGGCCGACCTGCGGACGACCGCGTTTCAACGAAACGGGCTCACTTGCCTTGCTCTCGGCGAGGATGCCTTCCCGTATCAGGTCGGAAGAGATCGCCGATATGGTCGAATGACTGAGGCCGGTGGTAGCTGCGATCTCAGTACGCGATGGCTGGCCGGCCCGGCGCACCGCCGAGATCACCATCGCCCGGTTGCGCCGGCGCAAATCGTCATGGCGGATTCCGACCGACATTGTTTTGCTTTCCTCCCGGTTGCCGCGGCCGCTCATGAACCGGAAGCCGTCGGTAATGTCCGACAAATAGTGTCGGATGCAGGCAAATAGTGTCAGATGCAGGTGGCGCTGTCATCGTTTATTCCGACGCTCGAAAAAACTCGCAGAGTCATCAAAATCCATCAGAATCGATGTTGACAGCAGCCGGAGATCGGGCCAGTATTTTTTCGAGGCTCGAAAAAATTAGAGCTTCTAAGCTGGTCTTTGAGCCAATTGGTCACGCCGTACGCGGCGCAGGGAGGATATGATGAAGAAATTCACGACCGCCATTCTGGCGGGTGTCGCCATGACGCTGGCGCTGGCGTCGGTGGCGCAGGCTAAAGACAAGGTCATCGGCGTTTCCTGGTCGAACTTCCAGGAAGAGCGCTGGAAGACCGACGAGGCCGCAATGAAGGCGGCCATCGAGGCCGCAGGCGACAAGTATATTTCCGCCGACGCACAGTCCAACCCCGGCAAGCAGCTCACCGACGTCGAGAGCCTGATCTCGCAGGGCGCCAGCGCACTGATCATCCTGGCGCAGGACGCCTCGGCCATCGGGCCGGCCGTGCAGAAGGCACTGGACGAAGGCATCCCGGTCGTCGGCTATGACCGGCTGATCGAGAACAAGGACGTGTTCTATCTGACCTTCGACAACAAGGAAGTCGGCCGCATGCAGGCCCGCGAAGTCTTCAAGGTGAAGCCGGAAGGCAACTACGTCTTCATCAAGGGTTCGGGTTCCGATCCGAATGCCGATTTCCTGTTTGCCGGTTCGATGGAGGTGCTGAAGGAGGCCATCGACGGCGGCAAGATCAAGAATGTCGGCGAGGCCTATACGGACGGCTGGCTGCCGGCCAACGCTCAGAAGAACATGGAACAGTTCCTGACCGCCAACGACAACAAGGTCGATGCCGTGGTCGCCGCTAATGACGGCACTGCCGGCGGCGTCGTCGCCGCGCTGACGGCGCAAGGGCTGGCCGGATCGGTTCCGGTTTCGGGCCAGGACGGCGACCACGCCGCGCTGAACCGCATCGCGCTCGGCACACAGACCGTGTCGGTGTGGAAGGATGCGCGCGAGCTCGGCAAGAATGCCGCCGAGATCGCCTCGCAACTGGCCGACGGCAAGCAGATGACCGACATTGCCGGCGTGAAGGATTTCACCACGCCCGGCGGCAATACCGTCAAGTCGCTGTTCCTGACCCCGGTCGCCATCACCAAGGACAACCTCAACGTCGTCATCGACGCCGGCTGGATCAAGAAAGAAGAGGTCTGCGCCGGCGTGACGGCTAGCGCTGTTGCAGTCTGCAACTGAGCCGACGTTTCCGAGAAGTCCGAACGCCGCGGCCGCTCGCCGCGGCGTTTTTTCAACAAGAGTTGTTTTTCCGCTTCCGGCGGATAACTTCTAGGCTGCTTCCGGCATCCGCGGCAGACGGCAACCCGGCGGGAGAAACATCATGACCGACACGACGCCCAACACGCCGGTAGACAGCACGGCAGACCGGGCACGGGAATCCGAGCTCGGCATCGTTGCCCGATTTCTCAAGGCAACCGAACTCGACACGCGCATGCTCGGCATGATCGGCGCGCTGCTGGTCATCTGGGTCGGCCTGCATGTCATTTCCAGCGTACGGCTCGGCGTCAATCCGTTCGACTTCGACAGCCGGACCTTCCTGACGCCACGCAATCTCTGGAACCTGTCGGTGCAGACTTCCGCCGTGGCCATAATGGCCGCCGGAATGGTGCTGGTTATCGTCATGCGCAATATCGACCTGTCGGTCGGTTCCGCCGAAGGCCTGATCGGCGTGGTCATGGGTTTTGCGCAGGTGCATTTCCTGGTGCGAATGGTCGGTCTGCAATTAGGCAACCCCTGGATCTGGATCCTGGCACTGGCCATCGGCCTGGCGCTTGGCCTTCTGATCGGAGCGTTCCAGGGATACATCATCGCTTATCTCGAGGTGCCGGCCTTCATCGTGACGCTGGGCGGCCTTCTGGTCTGGCGGGGTGCCGCATGGTGGGTCGTCAGTGGGCAGACGATTGCGCCGCTGGATGCCACTTTCCAGCTGATGGGCGGCGGACCGACGGGTTCGATCGGTGCGCGATGGAGCTGGATCGTCGGAATTGTCGCGTGCCTGGCGGTTGTGTTCATGCTGCTCAACGGGCGGGTGCAGCGCAAGCGGTTCCGCTTCCCGTTACGCCCGATCTGGGCCGAGACGTTCCTCGGAGCCGTCACTTGCCTTGTCATCATGGGCGCCATATGGCTTGCCAATTCCTATCCTTGGCCGGTCGGCATCGTGAACAGATATGCGGCGGCCAACAATATAACCGTTCCCGAAGGCGGGCTGTTCATCGCCCATGGCATCGCCATACCCGTGCTGATGGCTGTAGCCGTAGGGCTGATCATGACCTTCATCGCCAAGCGTACCCGTTTCGGCCGCTATGTCTTCGCCATCGGCGGCAATCCGGAAGCAGCCAACCTTGCCGGTATCAACACGCGCTGGGTGACCATGAAGGTGTTCATGATCATGGGCGTGCTGGCGACGATCGCCGCAGCGATCTCGTCAGCCAGGCAGAACTCGTCGACCAATGCGCTGGGCACGCTGGACGAGCTCCTGGTCATCGCGGCGGCGGTGATCGGCGGCACGTCGCTCGCCGGCGGCTCCGGCACAGTGCTCGGCGCAATGCTCGGCGCGCTTTTGATGCAGTCGCTGCAGTCCGGCATGGTGCTGCTCGGCATCGATTCGCCGCTGCAGAGCATCGTTGTCGGAGCCGTGCTGGTGGTCGCGGTGTGGCTCGATACCGTCTATCGCAAACGGGTCTGAGCATGATCCCGCAAGGTGGAAACCGGTTTTCGTACAACTTGATGCTCAAGCAGGATCTATAGGGAGGAAGGACGAGCATGGCAGACAAAACCGCTCCCACGCCGCTGATCGACATGCGCAACATCTCCATCGCTTTCGGCGGCATTCGCGCCGTCGACGATGCCTCTGTCGACCTTTTCCCGGGCGAGGTGATGGCTTTGCTCGGTCACAACGGTGCCGGCAAATCGACGTTGATAAAAATCCTGTCCGGCGCCTACAAGCGCGATGCGGGCCAGATTTTCGTCAACGGCGAGGAGGCTTCGATCTCCAATCCCCGCGACGCCAAGAAGTACGGCATCGAGACGATCTACCAGACGCTGGCGCTGGCCGACAATGTCGATGCGGCCGCCAACCTGTTTCTCGGCCGCGAGCTGATGACCGGCTGGGGTACGCTCGACGACGTCGCCATGGAGGCCGAGGCGCGCAAGGTGATGGGCAGGCTCAATCCGCGTTTCCAACGCTTCAAGGAGCCGGTGGTAAAGCTTTCGGGCGGCCAGCGGCAGTCGGTGGCGATCGCCCGCGCCATCCTGTTCAATGCTCGCATCCTGATCATGGACGAGCCGACGGCGGCACTCGGGCCGCAAGAGACGGCGCAGGTCGGCGAACTGGTCAGGCAGCTCAAGGCCGACGGCATCGGCATCTTCCTGATCAGCCATGATATTCACGACGTGTTCGAGCTTGCCGACCGTGTCTGCGTCATGAAGAACGGTCGGGTTGTCGGAACGGCGCGCACGACCGACGTCACCCAGGACGAGGTGCTCGGCATGATCATCCTCGGCAAGTGCCCACCCGGCGCCATTCCGGGGCCGGGCGCGCTGAAGATCGCCGCATGAACGAGAATTAGCCGGCTAATCACAAGCCGCCAAAATGTGCCAGCCGTCACCATGCTTTGGCCTCGCCATTGTGTTGGCGTCGGGACTTGCCCATAAAGATGCCGAACCGTCCACGGGACGTATCAGCAATTGAAGAAGCTTTTTCCGACCGTCGCTTTTATCGCCGTCGCGCTGATCAGCCTGACGATGGCGGGTTTTGCCTATTTTGCCACCCAGGAGGCGGCCCGCATTAAATTCGAGGCGACGGCAGACGACGCGCTTAACCGGATCGAAAGCCGCATCGACCTGGACCTGTCGCTGCTGCGTTCGACCCGGGCGCTGTTCGACGCACGCAATGGCGGTATCTCGCAGGGCGAGTTCAAGGCTGTCTTAAACGCGCTCGACATCGACAATAATTTCGCCGGCCTGCGCGGCATCGGTTTCCTCCGCCTGGCGAAAACTGGCAACGAGGCGGCGGTCGAGCGCGACATCCTGCACGATCACGGCGCAAGCCATCCGATCTATCCCGACACGAACTTACCGTGGCGTACGCCCATCGTGCTGTTCGAACCGCTGGATCCGTCCAACAAATCCAGCATCGGCTACGACATGTTCACCGGGCCGGCGCGGCGCGAGGCGATCGAAAAGGCGATGGCCGACGACCAGCAGCACGCCAGCGGACTCGTGCAGCTCGGCAAGGATACGGGTGCCGCGCAGACCTTTACCGGGTTCCTCGTCTTCGTCCGGCTCAATGTCGAAACCGCGCCGGACGCCGTGAACGCGACGAGATCCTCGACTGCCGGCTTCCTTTATGCGGCCTTCCGCGCCCGTGATCTGTTCCAGGCTGCGCTCAGCCGGGCACCATTGCTGCCGGTCAACACCGAGATCTATGACGGCACGGTGGACAGCGACAACCTGCTGTTCCAATCGGAAACGCCGCCTGTTTCGAGCCTCGGCGACAGGCTGCTGGTCACCCGCAAGATCACCGTCGCCGGCCGGCCGTGGGTCGTCCTGTTCAGGCCGACAAGTGCTTTCTCGCAACCTTCCTCGCGCGCCATCCCGGTGATGCTCGGATTGTTCGGACTGCTGCTTGCGGGCGCCATCGCGCTGGTGGCCCGCTATCAGGAGCGGGCCTATGAGGCGGTCTCGCTGCTTCACGAAACGACCGAAAAGAGCCTGCTGGAAAAAGACCTGATGCTGCAGGAGATGAAGCATCGCATCAAGAACTCGATCACGCGGGTGCTGGCAATCGCGCGCCAGACAGCATCGCACACCACCGACGTCCAGGAATTCTCGGCTTCTTTCTCGGCCCGGCTGCAGGCGATGGCGGCTTCCCAGGACATGCTGACGCGCTCACGCTGGCAGAAAGCCGATCTCGGCGACCTGCTGCGCATCGAGCTAGGCCAGGTGTTCGGCAGTGAGCTTCCTGAAGGGCTGCTGTCGGGACCGCAGATTCTTCTCGATGAAAAGACGACGCAGGCACTCGGCCTCGTCTTTCACGAACTGGCGACGAATGCGCTGAAGCATGGCGAAGCCGGCAATTCAGTCGGTGCGCTGAAGGTCGACTGGTCGCTCGAAGCCCGTAGCGGCACCCGGACATTGGCTCTCAACTGGCGCGAGGCCGGTCAGAAGAAGCTCGAGACACCGGCAAAGAGCGGTTTTGGCACCAGACTGATCGATCTCAACGTCACGCGCGAATTGCGTGGCACAATCAGGCGCGATTTTCGCGAAGATGGCTTGAACGTGGAAATCAGGGTTCCGCTGCCGGCCTGAAACGCCGTCTCGTGGGCCGCGTCGCAACAGCGCTTTAAAGGGCAAACGCGGAGACAGGTGGCCTGCCTCCGCGTTTGCTGTTCGCCTGGAGCTCGAAACTAGTTGCAGCGAGCTGTGTAAATCCGGCCGTGACGATCTCTGTATTGGCAGTAGCCATTTTGCAGACGGCGAACGAGCAGACCGCCAATCGCACCAGCGCCGGCGCCGATCAAAGCGCCCTTGCCGCCGCCGACAGCGCCACCAATGAGCGCGCCGCCCACAGTGCCGATACCCACGTTCTCTTCCGTGGTGGTGCAGCCGCTGACCGCAACCACGGCAACCATGGCAATAATCATCTTCCGCATGGAGTCATCCTCATTTTTGTCCTCACTTTAATAAGCTCCAGCCGCCATTTAGCATGAAAGTACGGCCTTTGCCCGCACGATTTCATTGTTGATTAAGATAGTCTTTTTCGGGGCGTGCGCCGTTCGATGCTACCACGAACCCGGAAATCTCCAAGGACGCATCGAGCGTGCCGTTGGGACGCACGTTCCAGACGATCCTGTCATAGTCGGTCTCGCCGGATCGACGGCAAGGCATCTGGCGACGGCATGTTGGGCCTGGCCCTGCAGGTCGGTGACCGCGAACGGGCACGGCCGAGCACTCGGGCAGTGGTTTCAAAGCGATCAAGCAGAGGCGAGTTCGATTCAGATCAGTTGGGACGCGGCGGTCAGGACGATCGCGGCCATAAGCGCGACGGCGGCGAAGCGGAGGGGCGAAGCACGAGGCGCGGGCGCTGCGGACGCGTCGGGATCCTGAAAACCGCCCATCGAGACGCGAGCGGCCTGTTCCAGTCTGTTCAAGTCGGCAGCCGTCAAGGCCCATTCCCTTCATTTTGTGCCAAACTCAATCCGGTGGATCGGCACGTTCGGACAGGATCGGACTTTATGGTGAACAGTCGGTTAAAGATGGCGATGCGCAGCAAGCCTTCGCGCGCAGACCGCCGCTCGTTAATCCGTCTCGAAATTGCCGTGAGGAACGACAAGGCGGTATTCGAGGCGGTTCCCGGTGATCTCAAGTGTCGCCGTTCCATTCAATGAAGTGGGCACGACGCGTTCGAGCGCGACGCTGCCAAAACGCTTCTCACTGCGCTGATTGTCGTTGGCTCCGATCACTTCGGCCCATGTCAGCGACAGCGCAGGCTCGCCAGCGGAAGCTGCCGTCAGATCGGCCGTCACCTCGACGAAACCGTCGCTGCGCGACAGCGCGCCATAGCTGACCGAATTGACGGCGAGCTCATGCATGGCCAAGCCGATGTGCAAGGCGGCATTGGGGTTGAGATATGGATTTGCGCCGCGGAAGCGTAGGCTGTGCAAGGGATCCGCGCCGTACCTGCCGACCTGACCGGAAACCAGCTCGCGCAGCGCCGCTCCCCGCCAGTTGGATGACGTAACCAAATCCTGCGAGGAGGCCAGCGACTGCAATCGGCCCCGGAAGCGCGTCAGGAAATCGTCAATGCTGCCGGAATAACGGCCCGTCTGGGTGGCGATGCTCTGGATGATGGCCAAAAGGTTCTTGGAGCGATGACTGACTTCGCGCAGCAGCGCCTTCAACGTCTGCTCCCGGCGTTTCTGCTCGGTTGTTTCGACCATGGTGGTCACGACGCCCTGCACCGCGCCGGTCTCGCTGCGGTCGGCGTCTATCCACACCTGAAACCAGCGGGCGCCGTCATCGGCCGGCACGCTGAGTTCAAGATGTTGAGGATTGCCGGATGCGATGACGTCGTGCTTGGCGGCGCCGATACGCTCCGCCTGCGCCGGCGGCAAGATGCCGTTGTTGTCGGAGGCATCGGAAGTCCAGGGCGCGCGCATGTTGCGCGCCCACACCGTCTTCATCTCGCGATCCTGGTACAGGACGGAAATCCCGGCATTGTGCAGTGCATGGAGAAGGGCCCGACCAAGCTGCATCCCGCTTTCGGCAGGATGCAAAGCGATGATCTCATCACTCTGGCCGCGGTCTTTCATTTTTCCGACTCTGGAACGCATCGGTCAATTTGCTCAACCCATGTCGGGCTGAACGGTTCGCGGAAAAATGGGTTCCAAAAGGAGGAGCTTCGTATCAAGCCTTAAAAAGCGGTCCGCCGAGCGGCATCCCGTTGGAGGACACTGCCCGGCGGTGGCTGGAAACCGTTTGAGGGGTGCGGCTTCCAGTGTTCGCTTGAATGGCCGCTTGGCATTCACGCTCGTCTGATCAGGCCGGCAATAAGCGATATGATCAGGAAGGCGAGAAAGATGAAGAACAATATCTGCGCTATGCCGGCCGAGGTGCCAGCGATACCGCCGAAACCAAGCGCACCGGCGATGATCGCCACGACGAGAAATACGAGCGCCCAGTAAAGCATGATCGATCTCCTTCCAATGCTGCGGTGAAAACGTGATTCGCCTCCGTTTGTTCCACCATTTTCCGAAAAAGACGATGCTGAAAATCTTCAGGGCCCGAATTGCCGCGGTGTGTGGAAAGGTCCAGTTGGTTGCCCCAGTTGGTTGCCAGTGAGTTGAGCCGGCGTCACGCCCCATCTGATCCAAGGGAGTGGCTATCCCGGCGGCCGCAGTTCGGCCGCCGGCTGTTTCATGCCGCGGCTTTCGCGTGCCGGTCAAAGAACAGGGCCTGGCTGATAAGAGCCTTGACCATGTCCGGATTGAACGGCTTGGTAACCAGGAAAGCCGGTTCCGGCCGCTCGCCGGTGAGCAGGCGCTCGGGAAAGGCGGTGATGAAGATCACCGGTACCGAGGTCGACGACAGGATCTCATTCACGGCCGCTATGCCCGAACTTCCGTCGGCAAGCTGGATATCGGCAAGCACCATCTTTGGCCGCGCCTTGCCGAACATCGCCACCGCCTCGGCGTGGGTGCGCGCCGTTCCGACGACGCGGTGGCCGAGGCTTTCGACCATTTCCTCGATATCCATGGCGATCAGCGGCTCATCCTCGATGATCAGCACGTCGGTTGCCACCTGACGGGAGATCTCGTTGCTCGCCTGCGCGAGGAGTTCGGAGAATTCCTGTTCGTCGACGTCGAGAATCTCCGCCGCCTCGTCTTCGCTGAAGCCTTCGACCGCCACCAGCAGAAAGGCTTGGCGGGGGCGAGGCGCAATTGCATTCAGATTGGCCGCGGCACGCTGTTCCCATGCCGACTGGGCATGCTCCTGCGGAACGCGAATGGCCACTGAGGTGAAGAGCTTGGCAAAGACCTTGTAGAGCGCGATGCGGTCGTTCGATGCGTCCGGAAAGATGTCGACATCGGCAATGATGGCCTCGAGCATTGCGGCGACCAGCGCGTCGCCGCTCTCTTGCGATCCGGATACGGCGCGCGAGAAGCGGCGCAGGAACGGCAGGTGCGGAGCGATGGTTGCTGATAGGCTCATAGTGGACGTCTCCCTCATATGACGTGATTGCATGTTACAGCTAAAAACGGTTTGCAAGCCTAGCAATTGAAACGCTGGCTCCTTGAAAAAGGTTCCAATCGTGCGGAACTAATATGTGAGGCTGGCGTTTAAAGGCGGGTTGGGCAACCAGACGAGGCTGCCGCTTGCATTACGTTATGTGTTGAAGGGCGGCTTAAGGCTGGGACAAAAGGGCGAAATGAAGAACATGACGAAAGCTACCATGGGTGGCGTTGGCAACGGGCGCCGGGCTGCTTCCCGCGACCCGCTTGGGCCGAACTCGGAAATCGGCCGCAAACTCAAACAATACTATGACGAGCTGGTCTCCGACAATGTGCCGGATCGCTTCGCCCAACTGCTCAGCCAGTTGGAAAAGGCCGAACCTGTACAAAAGAAGGACTGAGGCATGGCGGCCGTCTCCCAGGGCTTCAAGACCGACTTGCTCGGCTCGATCCCGAGCCTGCGGGCTTTTGCCGTGTCGCTGACGCAAAACGCCGACAAGGCCGACGACCTGGTGCAGGAAACATTGGTCAAGGCCTGGGACAAGCATGAAAGCTTCCAGCCCGGCACCAACCTGAAGGCATGGCTGTTCACGATCTTGCGCAACGAATTCTATTCGCAGATGCGCAAGCGCGGCCGCGAGGTGCAGGACAGTGATGGCGTCATGACGGCCAGGCTTGCCGTTCACCCGGCCCAGCACGGCCAGCTTGACCTCGAAGACTTTCGCGGCGCGCTCGAGTTGCTGCCAGAAGACCAGCGCGAAGCCATTATCCTCATCGGCGCGTCGGGCTTCTCCTACGAGGAAGCGGCCGAGATCTGCGGCTGCGCCGTCGGAACGATCAAGAGCCGCGTCAGCCGCGCCCGCACACGGCTGCAGGAAATCCTGAAGATCTCCGGTGAAGACGAGTATGGCCCGGACGCAATTTCGGCTCAGGTAACCGGGTCGACGGCTGCGTGAAGCGCGGCGTGTTCGAACCGCTCCGCGCCTCAGCGAAGAGGCGTGCGCCTGCAGGCCGTTACCACTGCCTCGACGAGATCGTCTCCCGAATAGGGCTTGGTGACCAGCCTGACGCCGGGAAAGGATTTCTTGATCTCGTCGGTATCTGAATAGCCCGAGGCGAAGACGAACGGGATGCCCGCTTCACGCAGCCGCGAAGCAAATTGGAGCGTCGAAACGCCGCTCAGCATGAGGTCGACGATGGCCACATCGAATTGCGCGGCAACGTCTTGCTGTTCGATCTCAGTCAGATCACGGGCGATGACCACATCGAGCGCGCCGTAGTCGCGGCAAAGCTGCTCGATATCCATGGCAATCAGGAACTCATCTTCCAGGATAAGAATCCGCAAACCGTCAAGCGATGGGCGCACGCAGCAATATCTCCTTAAATTCGTCTCTATCGTGAAACGGGGGAAGTCATGATCGTTATTTGGCATGCTGTCATTTAAAAAAGACGTGCCGGCGCGGATGCGTCGGCGTCGGCCCATGCAAGGCATTTGCAACGCGCGCTGCTGGAGATAGGGTTAGAAGAGGTTCGTGCCGGAACCTTGGGGTCTGTCGGGCGTTTCGACCGAGCAAAAGCATGGAGAGTGAAGCAATGGCGACTGCCGCAGGAAAGGCCGCGAACGAAGCCCGCACGAATTCCGATATTGAGGCCGACATCGCACAATTGAAGGCCGACATCGACCAACTTACCAAGCTGTTGGCCAAAACTGGCGAACATGGCTACGGGGCAGCACGGCGAGCCGCCGCCGAAAGCGTCGAGCAGTTGCGAACCCAGGGCGAGGCAGCCTTCGACAGCCTGCGCAGCAACGCCAGGGACATCGAGGCGCAGATGATAGCGCATATGCGCGAAAAACCGGTGACTTCGCTGGCGATCGCCGCAGGCGTCGGATTCCTCTTCGCTCTTCTCGCGCGCCGTTAGTTCTGCACGCATGGGAATGCTTGCATCGCTGATCTCGGGCCTTGCCTCGGGCGAAACCATTGCGGCGGTGCAACGCGCACGCGTCGCTGCGATTGTCTATTCGGTCGCAGCGCTCGCGGCGCTGTGCGGCCTCGGCTTCCTCGTCGGGGCGGCCTATATCTGGACGGCGGCCCGCTATGGGCCGATGGCAGCTTCCCTGAGCTTCGGGATCGGCTTTCTGGCAATCGCCGGTCTCATCCTGCTCGTCTACCGGATGTCGGCCGGCTCGCGCGCTAGGCGCCGGGCGAAGCGACGCAACGCCGACATGAAGGCTATCGGCATCACTGCGGTACTCGCCGTGCTGCCGGCGCTGCTCAAGGGCAAAGGTGGCCCGGGGAAGGCCGGACTGGGCGCGATTCTCGGCCCGGCGATAGCACTCGCCGCCTACGCTATCTACCGCGAGAACGTGAAGCGCGGCTCCGATGATCCGGATACCGGCAAACGGGAATAGTTCGGAGGGATAGTTCGGGGCAAACGATTCTGGCGCCGGTCGCAAAATGCTGGCGTCACAAATCTTCGAGCGGAATCGATATTTCGGCGACCACGCCTTCCGGCCGGAATTCATGGGTCACCTCGCTGGAAATGACCTTGGCCAGGCTGCGGCGGATCAGGATCGAGCCGAAGCCATGGCGTTCGGGCGGCGCAACCCGTGGGCCGCCGCTTTCACGCCAGGCCAGCAACAGACGCCGTGCGCCCTTCCTGCCTTGTACCCTCCAATCGAGATCGACCTTTCCGGAGGAAACCGAGAGCGACCCGTATTGCAGTGCGTTGCTAGCCAGTTCATGCAGGATCAGCCCGAGCCCGACTGCCTGGTCGGGTGACAGCAGGACATCGGCGCCGGAGATCGCCATGCGCGATTGTCCGGCGGCTTGGAACGGCTTTAGCTCGATCTCCACCAGCTCGCGGATGCCGATACCGCGCCACTCGCGGTCCGACAGCAGGCTGTGCGCAACGCCCAGTGCCTGCAGCCTGGCGCTGAAGGCTTCGAGGAATTCGCTTGGCTGGCGGGCATGGCGAACGGTCTGCGTCGCCAGCGCCTGTACGGTTGCCAAAGTGTTCTTGACGCGGTGATTGAGCTCGCGCAGCAACAGCCGTTGACGTTCGTCGCCAAGTTTGCGTTCGGTAATGTCGTAGTTGACGCCGAAGATCAGCGTTGGCTTGCCCTCGCCGTCGCGCTCTATGACGCGGCCGCGCGTTGCGATCCATCGCGGCGGATCGAGGCCTTTGACACGGTATTCGCCAAAATAATCGTCGCTGCCGGTCAGCGCGTCGCGAAAGCGTGTTTCGGTCTGGTGAACGTCGCGCGGGTCGATGGCGGTCAGGATGTCGCGCGCCCTCAGCCTGTTCGACTTCGGCAGGTTGAACAATTCGGACAGCAGGACATCGCAGTCGATCATATCGCTGCGGATATCCCATGCCCAGCTGGCAAGCGAAGCCGCGTCGAGCGCGATAGCGCGCCGCTTTTCCTCTCGAACCAGTGCTGCCTTGGCAATCGCCGCACTGCGGGTTGCATCCTTCAGCGTGAACAGGCTGGCGGCAAGGCCGGCCAGCGCCGACAGCTGGTCGAGCTGGACAGAGGAGGGACGTGCGTGCGGCTTCCGGTCGAGCACGCACAGCGTGCCGATCAGCGCGCCGTCGATTATGATGGGCACGCCTGCGTAAAAGCGGATATGATGCTCGCCGGTGACCAGCGGATTGGCTTTGAACCGCGGATCCGCCGCCGCGTCGGCCACCACCATCGGCACGTTGCCGGCTGCGATGGTATAGGCGCAGAACGATGTCTCGGTTGCGGTTTCGGTCTCGTCGAGGCCGATACAGGACTTGAACCACTGCCGCTCGGCATCGACCAGCGTGATCAGTGCGACAGACGTTTGCATAGCCGAAGCGGCAAGACCGCCGATACGATCGAAATCAGGGTCGGCAGCCCCGTCCAGCGTGTCGAGGCCGTGCAGCACGGCAAGGCGGTCCGCAGCGCCCACCACACGGCGAATATCGGCCGGCAGGCCCGGCGTGTTCTGGCTATTGTCGTCCACTATGCCCCCGGTGGCCGGCTCCGCTGATTGGTCAGACCAACCGGCCCGTCTGCTGCCTTGCAGAGCCGGAACTTTCGCGGCGGGGGACCGTTACCAGCCAACGCCCCGCCAGTTACGCCTGCCGGCGCCAAATATGGAGCCAGACAATGCCAAAAACCATTCCTGAAAACAAAGCCCGTCAAGGGCGGCGGGGTCGGCATGTCCTTCGTATCCTGATCGCCGCGCTGTTGCTGACTTTTATCGCCTGGGGCGTCGCCGAAATCTACGGCTGGATGATCGAGACGCCGAAGACCGAACAGGGCAACACGCCCAGCGGCTAGGTTCTCTCCATCGCTCGCGCCAGTTTGCATCACGCAACCCCACATCACGCATCCCACGTCAGGCAACCTTTGCCTCGACAGCGCGCGCCGGGACGAGAACATTCAACGCGCGCGGATGGATTTCGATGGTCGTCTCGCGATCGAGCTTTACCAGTTCGCCGTCCATGACGGCCTGAACTTTCCTGTTCGTCGAATGGATTTTCAAAACGGCGCGGTTTGCCTGATGGATTTCGACATGCTCGTTGCCGCGCCATTTCCCACGGGCGACGTCAAAGAGGAACCTGATCAACTCGCCGCGCCGCCTTGCCACGGTGACATAGATGCCCAGCACGCCGCCTGCCGGATTATCGGCATAGGGCAGGTGGCCCTCGCCGAACAGATTGTTGGTGATGCCGATGCCGGTGATCCGCGTTCTGATCTCGGCCTCACCGACCGTCAGCGTTACGTTCATGGCCGGCGGGTTGTTGATCGTTGCCCAAGCGGCCCGCACCGAGGCACGCATCTTCCCCAGCCGCGAGCCGAATTCCATCTTCTGGCGCAGTTGCACCATCCTGGCGTGCATGCCGATCGAGAATTGATGTACGAAAGGCCGGCCGTTGGCTGTTGCAATGTCAATTGCCATCACCTCGCCGTCGGCAAACGATTTCAGTGCCGCATCAAGGGTCTGCGGAATGCCGAGGCCGCGCGCAAAAAGATTCATTGTGCCAGCCGGCAGAATTGCAAGCGCCTTCTCCCCATTCATCAAACGGGCTGCCGCGGCCG
This sequence comes from Mesorhizobium sp. M0184, assembly GCF_040322215.1. NCBI lineage: Bacteria > Pseudomonadati > Pseudomonadota > Alphaproteobacteria > Hyphomicrobiales > Phyllobacteriaceae > Mesorhizobium > Mesorhizobium sp. M0184. The sequence continues at coordinate 364,607 of NZ_JAMYSZ010000001.1, read as the reverse complement.
AGATGGTGCCGTCGCCGCCGCCCGCCAGCACGACGTCGATGCCGCGCCTGGAAGCTATGTCGTCCAGCGTGGCGACGATATCCTTGCCGGCGGCGATGTCGATATCGATCGAGTGACCAGCAGCCTCAAGCGTACCGCGGATCCGGCCGGCGAAGGCCTCAAGATCGATGGTGCGCAGGGTGCCGCCGTCCTTGTTCAGCACCGCTGCAAACCGCATGGCCGCTCCATTTTTCCAACACCTATCCGGCCGGGACGGGGTCCCAGCCGGGAGTGGAACGGGGCGGCCGAGAAAATGTTCCTTTCGACCAGCGTGGCGAATCCGAGAACCTTCGACATGGCACCGGGTGCGCCACGGCTTTTTTCGGAACAACAGTGTGGTCACAACGTTGTGAACATGCAGAAGACGCTGCGCCCGCAGCGACGCTATGCGGGTACGGCGTGCACGAAATCACCGACGAGGAGACACTAAGATGATCCGCACCCTTTTAACCACGACAGCAGTCGCAACATTGATTGCGACGGGTGCATTTGCGCAATCGGCGACGACCCCGGCGCCGGCGCAAGCACCCGCCGTAGAGAATTCCGCTCCAGCCGCTCCGGTGCAACGCGCCGAGGGCAGTCTTGTCACCAATATCATCGGCGAGTCGGTTTATAACGGCACCGGCGACAATGCAGAGAATATCGGCAAGGTCACCGATGTCGTCTTCGACGAACGCGGCCAGGTAAAATCCATCGTCATCGGCGTCGGCGGGTTCCTCGGCATTGGGACCAAGAACGTCGCCTTCGACTTCAGCAAGATGCAATGGGCCGAAAGAAATGGCGATCGCTGGCTGATAGCGCAAACGACGAAGGATGAGCTGACGGCTCATCCGGATTTCGACCGCAAGCCCTATGATCCGGCGCCTGCGGCGACAGACACCACGGCTACGGCTCCTGCCGCTCCGTCGACCTCCACCGATACGGCGCAGAACGCCCCGGCGGCGCCGGCCGGTAACAACCCCGCTCCGGTCGTGAAGCGCGCGGAAGGCAATCTTGCCACCAATATCATCGGCGAGACCGTCTACAACGGTACCGGCGACGACGCCCAGAACATCGGCGACGTAAACGACATCGTCATCAACAAGGAAGCCAAGGCGCAATCGCTGGTCATCGGTGTCGGCGGCTTCCTCGGCATAGGTGAAAAGAACGTCGCCTATGATTTCGACAAGGCGCAGTGGGCCGAGAGGAACGGCGATCGCTGGCTGGTTGCCCAAACCACCAAGGAAGAGCTGACGGCGCAGCCGGATTTCGACCGCAAGCCCTATGATCCGGCCCCGGCGACCACAGCGTCGAACGATGCCGCGGCTAATGCGCCAGCCGTCGTCACGCCTACTGTGACGGCCAGCAACACTGCCACGACCGATAACACTGCGACGACCAACAACACTGATCAGGCCAGTAAGACGGCTCAAAATGCCCCAGCGCCCGCAACGACGGCAGACCAGACCAAGACCGGGTCGATCGACAAGTCGACACTGACTGAAATGCCGATAGGCGAAATCCGGGCCGAGGATCTGGTTGGAACAACCGTTTACGGCGCCAACGATGTCAACGTCGGCGAGATCGGCGATATCGTGCTGGGCGGCGACAAGAAGGTCGACGCAGTCATCATCGACGTCGGCGGCTTCCTTGGCATCGGCGAGAAGGAGGTGGCGGTCGGCATGGACAACCTGAAATTCATGACCGACAAGAACGGCAAGCGCTATCTCTACACGAACTTCACCAAGGAGCAGCTTGAGGCGCAGGCCCCCTATGACAAGGCCAGCTATGCGCAAAATCGCGAGAAACAGCGCATGATCATGCGCTAAGCTGCGCACAGGCCGACAGAGAAGCCCGCGCCGGCAACCGCGCGGGCTTTGCTTATCTCGAGGGGAAGCCGGCGACATGGCCGGCAACGCCATTGTCCGTCAATTCGGCGAGCGCCAAAGACTGGTCGAGATGCTCGGCCCGCCAGGCGAGCAACTTCTCGGCAAATTCCACCCGTGCCAGCAGATAGGCTGGGTCGTCAGCGACATTGGTCAACTCGCGCGCATCCTTCTCCAGGTCGAAGAGCAAGGGCGGCAGGCCTCCGCCGAAATGCACATATTTGAATTTTTGCGTGCGAACGACGGCGAGATTGCACTGACGCGGACCGACGCCGAAATACCGTTCGGCATCACCATCCGCGATCGAGCGGAAATCGAACTCCCAATGCGCCGCATCGCGCCAATTGTCCGGCTCCGTTGCGTCCAGGAAGGGCGCCAGCGAGCGGCCGTCGAGATGCGGCAGCACTTCGCCGCCAGTGAGCTCGAGCCCAGTGAGCTCAAGCAAGGTCGGCGCCAAATCCACCGCCTCGGTGAAGCGGTCGACGCTGCTGCCGGCAGCCTTGCGGCGGCGCGGATCGCGAATGATCAGCGGAATATGGAAGCTGCAGTCGAAGAAGCCGCCCTTGCCCAGCATGAAATGGTCGCCCATCATCTCGGCGTGGTCGGAGGTCAGCACGATGACGGTGTCGTCCCATGCATCGGCCGCCTTGACCGCTTGCCAGACGCGGCCAAGCTGCGCGTCGACCTCCGAGATCATGCCGTAATAGAGCGCCCGGATGCGGCGAAAATTATCGTCGCCCCAGTCGCGCACCTTGCCCTCCGAGCCGGGACGGAATCTCGACCGTTCCTGCCGGTTAAGTTCATAGGCGAGATAAGGGTGGCTTGCTGCTTCGGCCTGCCAGCTTTCCGCGCGGTCAAAAGCTGGACCGATGGCCGGATCGTACATGGCGTTGTAAGGCGCCGGCACGATGAAGGGCGGGTGGGGGCTGATGAAGGAAAGATGCGCGAACCACGGGGCATCGCGCTCCTGCTCGCCGAGCCAGCGGATGAATTCGCCGGCCAGGAAGGCCGACGGCGTCTCGTCCTTCGAATAGATTGGCGGACCGTTGCTGATCGCGCCGTCGTTTTCCGGGATTTCGCCCGCCGGGCGGTGGATGTCGGGGGAGCCGGCGCCGGCGTCGACGCCGCGCGCCTTAAGCCATGACAGCCAGGGCTTCTGGTGCTCGGGCAGAGGCTGGCGTACGGTGAAGCCGGGCAGCACGCCTTCATAGCTTTTCAGCTGCGGGTCGCCGGGCGCCAGCGTGCGCGGATCGCGTGCCGTGTCGGTATAACCGAACAGCGTCGGTTCATAGCCGAGGGCGCGCACCCAGAGCGCTATGTTGCCGTGGCGGGCATCGAGCGGTGTGCCGTTGCGGCAGACACGATTGTTCATCTGGTAGAGGCCGGTGTAGAGGCAGGCGCGCGCCGGCGAGCAAGGTGCGGCGCCGCCATAGTGCTTCTGGAACAGAACGCCCTCGGCAGCCAGCGCGTCGGCATTCGGCGTCCTTACCACCTTGTGGCCAGCAGCTGACAGGCAGTCGCCCCGCCACTGGTCGCAGGTGATCAGGAGAATATTGGGGTGTTTTCCACTCAACCGCTGTATCCTCATGCTGGCTACATGCGTCGTTCATGGAGCGCAATTTCGACGAGTATGCAAGCCGGTCCAGTTTGCCGAATGGTGAACAAAACCTGCTTCGTCGTTCACTTTAACAGCACAGTCCATTCTGTGTTTGCCGCCTTTGCGGCCAGGAGGCGGATGCTCATATTTGCGTGGACAGCGGCAAGGGCCGCGCCGGCACAAGGAAAGGAGCAGAAACATGCTCGACCAAGTCAAGGGCCTGCATCACGTCACCTCGATGGCCAGCGATGCGCGCCAGAACAATGAATTCTTCACCGGGACGCTCGGTCTGCGGCGGGTCAAGAAAACCGTTAATTTCGACGTACCCGATGTCTACCACCTCTATTACGGCGACGAGGTCGGCACGCCCGGCTCGGTGATGACCTATTTCCCGTTTCCCAACATCGGCAAGGGCCGCCATGGCGTTGGCGAGGTCGGCACCACCGCTTACTCGGTGCCTGAGGGCACGCTCGGCTATTGGGAGAAACGGTTTGCCGAGCAAGGCGTCACCGGGCTCTCCCGCGAGGAGACGTTCGGCGAGAAGCGTCTTGCCTTCGCCGGCCCCGATGGCGACGGGTTTGCGCTGGTCGAGGACAGAGTGGACAGCCGTGCGCCCTGGGCCAAGGGTGGCATTCCCACCGACGAGGCGATCCGCGGCTTTCACTCGGTGTCGCTCAGGCTGAAAGACGGTGGCGCCACCGAAGAGCTGCTGAAATTCATGGGTTATGAGGAGATCGACAAGTCCGGCAATGTCAGGCGGCTGGCGGTGAAGAACGGCAACGGCGCCGATGTCGTCGATATCGAATCGCTGCCAGGGGCCGGCTTCGCCAATCTCGGCGCCGGCTCGGTCCACCATGTCGCCTTTGCCGTCGACAACCGCGCCAAGCAGCTCGAAGTGCGCAAGGCGCTGCTCGACACCGGTTATCAAGTGACGCCGGTAATCGACCGCGACTATTTCTGGGCGATCTACTTCCGCACACCGGGCGGCGTGCTGTTCGAAGTCGCTACCAGCGAGCCGGGCTTCGACCGCGACGAGGATACCGCCCATCTTGGCGAGGCGCTGAAGCTGCCGTCGCAACACCAGCATTTGCGGCCCTATCTCGAGCAGCATCTGCAGAAACTGGAAGACTGAGGGCAAGGTCATGAGCAAGGATTCGTATATTCACAAAGTGCTGCCCGGTTCGCCGGGCGGACCGCTACTCTTCGTCTTCCATGGCACCGGCGGCGACGAGGCCCAGCTTCTGTCGCTTGGGCGCGATCTTGCGCCGCAAGCGACGGTCGTCGCTCCGCGCGGCGATGTCTCGGAACAAGGCGCCGCACGCTTCTTCCGCCGGACCGGCGAGGGCGTTTACGATATGGGCGACATCACGCGAGCGACGGACAAGATGGCCGGCTTCGTCAAGGCACATGTCGAGACGGCAAGGCCATCTTCGGTGCTCGGCCTCGGTTACTCCAACGGCGCCAACATCCTGGCCTCGGTGCTGTTTGCCGAACCGTCGCTGTTCGACGCAACGGTGCTGATGCATCCGCTGATCCCGTTCGAGCCGGAGGTCAAGGGCAGCCTTGGCGGCAGCCGCATCCTGGTCACCGCCGGCAGGCGGGACCCGATCTGTTCGCCTGATTTGACGGCGCGGCTTGAAGCCTATTTGCGCGCCGATGGCGCCGATGTCACAGTCGAGTGGCATGACGGCGGCCATGAGGTGCGGCCGACCGAGATCGAGGCGGCGCGGCGACTGTTCGCCCTTGCGCCGGACGAAAGGACCGCAAGCCATGTCTGACCTATTGCCGGAGATCGAACTGGAGGACCGCGGTTCGAAGGGCCGCTATCTCCTGCGTGGGCCGGGCGGCGCCGAGGCGGAGATGACCTTCACCAAGATCGGCGAGCACCAGATCATCATCGACCATACCGAAGTGCCGGATGCATTTCGCGGCCAGGGCGCGGGGCTTCGCCTGGTCACCCGTGCCGTCGAGGATGCACGCGCGGCGGGCAAGACGATCATCCCGCTTTGCCCGTTCGCCAATGCCCAATTCCGCCGCCATCCGGAATGGGCGGACGTGCTGAAGCGGTAAGCACCGCCTCTCGATGAATGACAGGAGAAAGGGTGCGCGGCTTTACCGCGTGCCCCTTCAGCCATTGGAGGCGTACAAACACAGCGGCAACATGCGGGATTTGCGCAGAGCGCCAACCTTGCCCTAAGTATTGCCAGCAACCGGCTCGCCATCCGCGGCCCGACCACTTCAACCGAATGGCCCTCCATGACCGAATCCGATCTCGTTCCCGTCTTCGACGGCCACAACGACACGCTGCTCCGGCTCTACCAGTCGAAGGATGCGGACGTCGAAAAGCTGTTCGTCGAGGGGACGCCAGGTGGCCACATCGACCTGCCGCGCGCGAAGAAAGGCGGGTTTGCCGGCGGCATGTTCGCGATCTTCCCGCCGCCTGTCGAGAAATCCAAACGCGGCGCGGTGCCGCTGGCGCCGAGCGACAGCGAGCCCTTGCCGCCCGAGGTTCCGCGCGCCGATGCGCTCAACTCCAGCATAGCGATGGCCTCGATCCTGTTCAGGCTGGAGCGGGCTTCGGCGCTCACCGTCTGCCGCAGCGCCGGCGATGTGAGGAAGGCGATGGCGCAAGGCTCGATCGCGGCGGTGTTCCACATCGAAGGGGTCGAGGCGATCGACCCTGAGCTCACCCTGCTTGACGTTCTCCACGCAGCCGGCCTGCGCTCGCTCGGTATCGTCTGGAGCCGTCCCAATGCCTTCGGCCACGGCGTGCCGTTCCGTTTCCCGTCATCGCCCGATACAGGGCCGGGGCTGACCGATGCCGGCAAGGCGCTGGTGAAAGCCTGCAACCAGCTGAAGATCATGATCGATCTTTCGCATCTCAACGAAAAAGGTTTCCGCGACGTCGTCGAGATCAGCGACGCACCGCTGGTCGCGACCCATTCCAACGTGCACGCGATCTGCGGCCATTCGCGCAACCTCACCGAATGGCAGCTCGGCGCGATCCGCGACTCCGGCGGCATGGTCGGGCTGAACTTCGCCACCGGGTTCCTCCGCGAGGACGGCAGGATGAACGCCGACACCGGCCTCGACATCATGGTGCGCCATGTCGATTCGCTGCTGCAGGCGCTGGGCGAAGACGGCGTCGGCCTAGGCTCGGATTTCGACGGCGCCATGATCCCGGCCGTGATAGGCGATGTTGCCGGCCTGCCAAGACTGCTCGACGCATTCGCGGCACGCGGCTTCGGGCGCGCGCTGATCGAGAAGATCGCCTATCGCAACTGGCTAGGCATGCTGGAAAGGACCATCGGCTAAGCGGGTGATGCCGGCTTGACCGGAACGCGTTTTGGGGGCGGACTATTCGAAACCCATGCGTCTAAGCCAGTCCTGGCCAATGCCGCGATCACGGATGATCGGCAGCGGATCCGTCGAATCCAGGCGTGCGCAGATGCGGTAGACCTCGAGCGTCTCGGCGTTCATCTCGCCGCGTTTGTAGAAGAACATGGCCGCGGCATAGCGGGTGCGGCCCGACCATTTTTCGCCGAGCGGCGTGTTGATCAGCTGCCACTGTTCGGCGGCTTCGGCGTCGAGTTCGGGACTGTCGGTGTCGTCGGCCATATTTAGAAATCCGCGGGCGGACTGGTGCGGCGGTCGAGTTTGATGACCAGCCGCGGCGCCAGTTTGGCACGCCTCAGCAGCTTTTGATATTGCAGCTCGCGCCTGGCGTAGATCTCGACCCAAGGTCCGCTGCAGGCGGGCTCGGCGGCGCTGATCTGGTCTGCATCGCCGGGATCGCTGCCCTTTCGCCGACGGTGCCTTCGACATCGTTTTCTCCAAGGATGCAATCTCGACGAGAACATTCGAATATGGGCAGCCGTGCAGAAGGTGCTTGACAGTGGCAAACACCGTCCCACTGATCTTCGCGGCCGAAGCCGATCGGCTAGCCGGCGATGCTGGAGACCATCACCCCGATGAAGACAACAGAGGCGCGCGAAGCCCTCCTCGAACCGGCGCGAAAAAGCGATTCCGATAAGCGCGGCCGCAAAGCGTCGAAAGAGACAAGGCAGGTTCAACTGATCGAAGCGACTATCGATTCATTGGCCAAGCGCGGCTATTCGGAAACGACTATGGCCGACGTCGCCGACGGCGCCGGCCTGTCGCGCGGCATCGTCAATTTCCATTTCGAGAGCAAGGAGAAGCTGCTCGTCGCCACTTTGCAATACATGCATGACGAGTATTCGGCGCATTGGCGCAGCGCCTTGCAAAAGGCCGGCGATGATCCCGCCCGCCAGTTGCAGGCATTGGTGGTGGCCGATTTCGACCCCTCGATCTGCAACAAGCGCAAGCTGGCTGCCTGGTGTGCCTTCTGGGGCGAGGCCAAATCGCGACCGAAATATCAGGCCCTGAGCAGCGCACGCGATGCCGTCTACCAGAACATCTTCATCGATCTTTGCGCGGCGCTCAAGCAGAGCGGCTTCTATGCCTATGAGCCGCAGGTCATGGCGCTGGCGCTCAGCGCCATGCTGGATGGTCTGTGGCTGCGTTTGATGATGGGCACCGAGGACGCCACACGCGAGACGGCGCTGCAGGCCGCGAACGAGTTCCTGTCTGCGGCATTCCCCAAGCACTATCCGAACTCTGCAGCCCGCGGTGCCAGGCCGGCGTGAACCATCAAAAAGAGGGTGGACCAGCAATGAAGACAATGATCCGGCCCCTGACATTCGAGAAGATCAAGGCCGGCTAATGAAGTTCAAGATCGAACGAGCCGATGTGGCCATCGTCGGCGCCGGCTTCACCGGCCTGTCGGCCGCGCGTGAATTGAACCACGCCGGCATCGATGTCGTGCTGCTCGAAGCCCGCGACCGTGTTGGCGGCCGCGTCGAAGCCGTGCAGAACGGGCTCGGCGAGCGGATCGACAGCGGCGGCCAGTTCCTGTGCGAAGACATGCCGGAATTAATGGCGCTGGTGCGAGCGCGCGGCAAGACATTGGTCGAGACCCATGTCGCAGGCGAATTCGTCACGCAGCCGCGAATGAGCGAGGCGCAAGCCGGGCGCACTTACGGCACCGCGATGCGAATGCGCGAGCGGATGAATGCGATCGCACCGACCGACCCGACCATTGTCGGCTTGACGGTCGCGGCATGGCTCGATCGCCAGGCCGATCCCGACGATGCGAAGGCCGCCTTTCGGTCGATGATCGAGGGCCTGTGGTGCCTGGCAATGGAAAGGCTGCCGCTGTGGTACTTGATCGACAATGATCGCCGCATCACCAACGAGGTGTCGGAGCTGCAGTATTTCGTGGGCGAAACCATGCATTCGCTAGCGGATGATCTTGCGCGGGATCTCGGCGATCGACTGCGGCTGAATACAGCTGTCGAGGCCATTGAGCACGGGCCGGGAGGGGTTCGCGTCGTTTCGCCTGCCGGCGCGATCGAGGCACGAGCGGTACTGGTCGCCGTACCGCCGATGATGGCCTCGAGAGTGGATTTCGTGCCGCCGCTGCCGGCTGTGCTGAAGAGAGCCCTCGGCGTCTGGCAAAGCGGCGCGGTGATCAAAATGCTGGTGCGCTACCCCAAGGCTTTCTGGCGCGACAGGGGCTTGAGCGGCATGGTGATGTGGCGCGACCCGCACGGGCTTTTTGCCTGCGATGCCAGCAGGGACGAGGATCACGCAGCCCTTGTCGTCTTCATCGGCGGGCCGCTGGCGCAGCGCTGGCGGGATCTAGACGACGCGGCGTTGCGCGCAAAGGTGACGTCAAAGCTGGAAGAGGCGCTCGGTATCGAGGCGGCCGGCATCATCGATCTCAGTTATCGCGACTGGACTGGGGATCGCTGGAGCGGCGGCGGTTACAGCGATCTGATCGTCGATGCGACGGCAACCGATGCCGAACGCATTATCCGCGCCGGCGCGTCGCGGATCCATTTCGCCTCGTCGGAGCTGTCGCCATCATTTCCGGGCTACGTCGAGGGCGCCATCGTCGCCGGCCGCATTGCTGCGCTAAGAATTATTCAGTCTGCCATCGCCAGCAGAGCCTCGGGGTCATAAGCGAGGCGGATCAAGGTGCCGAGCGCATCGACGCGCATTGCCACGAGCTCGGCCTGTTGGTCCGGCCACTGATCAACATGTGCGTGATGTCGCCGCCATTGATCAGCGAGCAGATCGACGACATGGTGTCGATCCTGCGCGAAGGCATTTCGCGCACGATGGACGATCTGCGCCGCGAAGGTGTCCGGCGGGGATAGGCGTTTATCGCCGGCAATCTCGCCATTGCTGACAGCGGTCGTCCGCGCCTACGATGTCCGGCAGGGGCCTCGATCGCCTGTCTCTGGCCGCATCTCTGGGGAAACAAAGCATTGATGACCTATCGGACCTGTTCGGCCTCGCCGGTAAAACCGCCTTAATTTCCGGATTGAGCCGCGGCATTGGTCGGCCGCTGGCAACGTGGGCGAGGTCGACGAACTGGGCGGTGCCGCGATCTTCCTGGTTTCCGACGCGTCGAGCTTCATGGCCGGCCAGATCATCTATGTCGACGGCGACATGACCGGACCCGTATGAGCGTGACTGTCGCTGTCGGGCGCATGGAAGATCGGTCGGCCTTGGGGCCGCCCCGCAAAAGGCAGGGCTCGTCATTTGCACACTCTTATCTTCGCCGCTAAGCTTCTCCGGCTGGGGTATTTTCCTCAGATCACATTCGCCATCCCAAGGATCTCATGACACCCGACACAGCAACGCGCGAACAGTTCGCCATCGATCTCGCGCGGCGCGCCGGCGCGCTCGGCCTGAAGTATTTTCGCGATCTCGACAGCCTCGCCATCGAGAGCAAAGGCCATCAGGATATGGTTTCGCAGGCCGATCGCGAGGTCGAGCTGTTCATCCGCGCGGCAATGAAAGCCGCCTACCCGACCGATGGAATTGTCGGCGAGGAGCATGCCTCGGTCACCGGATCGAGCGGGCATGTCTGGGTGATAGATCCGATCGACGGCACCGCGAACTTCGTGCGGGGCATTCCGGCCTGGTGTGTGGTCATCGCCTGCGCCAAGGACGGCGACACTGTCGTGGGTGTCATCCACGAGCCCTCTACCGGCGAAACGTTCCATTGCCGCAAGGGCGGCGGCGCTTTTCTCAACGGCAAGCCGATCAGGGCAAGCGCGGCCACCAGCCTGACCGACGGCTCGTTGGGCACCGGCTTTTCCAACCGCGCCGAAATGCAAAACGTCGCCACGCTCATCGGCTTGCTGTTTTCAAAAGGCGGCGTGTTTTTCCGTAACGCATCCGGCGCGTTGATGCTCGCCTATGCGGCCGCCGGCAGGCTGCTCGGCTATGTCGAAGAGCATATGAACGCCTGGGACTGCCTGGCAGGCATGCTGCTGGTGGAAGAAGCCGGCGGCACGATCGTCAAGCCCGACCCAAAAACGGTTCTGGAAAACGGCGCGCTGGTGATTTGCAGCGGTGGCGGCGTGTTCGCGCAGGTTCACCAGCTCTGCGTGCAATCCTTCAAGCTTTGATCAGAACCGGTCCGCGCTCCGGAAAGCCGATGCCGACGGTGTCGCCTGCCTGAAACGGCGCATCGATGTTGTGCGATATTGCAAACACCTGGCCGTGCGGTGTGCCGATGATCAGTTCGAGATGGCTGCCGACATAGGTGACCTTTTCGAGCGTGCCGGCGATCGTCCGCGGCCTGCCGGCAGGCCCGATCTCGATGCGGCTCGGACGGACGGCCAGCTTCGCCGGGCCGACCAGCTGGCCTCGCGCCGGCAGTTTCAAGGCCAGCGAACCCAGCCGGACGGCAGCTTCATCGCCTCCTACCGAAACCACCTCGCAATCGAGGATGTTGGCTTCGCCGATGAAGTCGGCGACGAAAGCGTTGGCCGGTGCGTCGTAGAGTTCGCGTGGCGTGCCGTCCTGTGCGATCACCGCTTTGTTCATGACGATGATACGATCCGAAACCGCCAGCGCCTCTTCCTGGTCGTGTGTGACATAGACCACCGTCAGCCCGAGCTTGATCTGGATTTCCCTGATTTCCTCGCGCACGTGCCGGCGCAGCTTGGCGTCGAGATTTGACAGCGGCTCGTCGAACAGCAGCACTTGCGGTTCGAGCACCAGCGCGCGTGCCACCGCCACGCGCTGCTGCTGGCCGCCAGACAGTTCGCTGGGCAGGCGCGCCTCGAGACCGGTCAGGCCGACCAATTCCAGCCCGGCATGGGCGCGCGATGCGGCCTCCTTCTTGTCATGGCCGGAGAAACGCAAGCCATAGGAGACGTTCTCCATCACCGTCATGTGCGGAAACAGTGCATAGGACTGGAAAACCATGGACACGTCGCGGTCGGTGGCGGGCAGGCGGGTGACATCTTTGCCGCCTATCAGAATGCGGCCGCTGGACGGCATTTCAAGGCCGGCGATCATGCGCAGCGTCGTCGTCTTGCCGCAGCCGGAGGGCCCGAGAAGCGTCACCAGCTTGCCGGCTTCGATCGCAAGCGAGATGTCGTCGACCGCCGGCATGCTGGCGCCCGGATATGTCTTGGTGACATGGTCGAAGGTTACCGAGGCGGCGTTGCTGCGAATTTCGGCCATCACCCGGCTCCTGCTATTGTGGTCGGGCCGCCGGCCGTTCCGGGCAGGCTGACATTGGTGCGCACGCTCCAGCCGCCGTCGCCCTGCTGAATGCCGCGCCGGCCGATATTGCGGCTGCCTACAAGCAGCTGCATCAAGCCAACTACCATCAGCATGACGACGATCAGCACCGTCGAATAGGCGATGGCGATGCCGTATTCATTGTTCTCGACACGTCCAACGATGTAGCTGGTCGAGAGATCGTAGCGCGCGCTGACCAGAAAGATGACGGCGCTGATCGCGGTCATGGCGCGCACGAAGGAATAGACGAGCGCCGCCAGCATTGCCGATCTCAGCAAAGGCAGGATGACGCGCCTGAAGGTCTGCCACGAGTTGGCGCCAAGCGTCAGCGAGGATTCATCCAGGCTACGGTCGATCTGCGACATCGAGGCGACGCCGGCGCGCACGCCCACCGGCATGTTGCGGAAGATGAACGACAGTACGAGGATGATGCCGGTCCCGGTCAGCTCGATCGGCGGCACGTTGAAGGCAATGATGTAGCTGACGCCGATGACGGTTCCCGGAATCGCGAACGAGAGCATGGTCGCAAATTCGAAGGCGTTCTTGCCGCGGAAATTCTGGCGGACCAGAAGATAGGCGGTCAGAAGCCCGATCCCGGCCGTCAGAGGCGCCGATATCAGCGCGATCTCCATGGTCGTCCAGAAGGAGCTCCATGCCGAGCCCGACCAGTGGATGCCGAATTCGTTCCAGCCGACGGAGAACGCCTTCCGGTAGTGCTCCAGTGTCAGGCTCTGGTCGACCCCCCACAGCTTGACGAAGCTGCCATAGAAGATCACCGCGTAGACCAGTACGGTGAATGCCGTCCACAGTCCGGCGATGACATAGAGCGCGTATGTCAGCCCGGCAGGTAAGCGCGGATGGACGCCGGCGTCGCCCTTGCCGGTGACGGTGATGTAAGAGCGCCTGCCGATCCAGAAGCGCTGCGCATAAAAGGCGCCGAGCGTGAAGGCCAGCAGCACCAGCGCCAGGATCGCGGCAAGTGCCGCATCGTTCTGCGCGCCGACAATGGCAAAGAAGATTTCTGTCGACAGCACGTCGTAATTGCCGCTCAGCACCAGCGGATTGCCGAAATCGGCCATGCTCTCGATGAAGCCGAGCAGAAAGGCGTTGGCAAGGCCCGGCCGCATCAGCGGCAGGGATACGGTCCAAAAGGTCTGCCAGCGGCTGGCTCGGAGCGTCTGGGAGGCCTCTTCCATGGACGGGCTGACGCCTTCGACGACGCCCATCAGCACCAGGAAGGCGATCGGCGTGAAGGCGAGAACCTGGGCAATGAGCAGGCCGGGAAGTCCATATACCCAGCGTGTCGGCTGGAAACCGAAGAGACCGGCCACGCTCTGCGTCACTGCCCCTGACAGTCCGAACAACAAGATGATGGCAAGGCCGATGACGAAAGCCGGCGTGATGATCGGCAACACGGTCAGGGCGCGGAGCAGCTTGCCGTGGCGGAACCCGGTACGGGTCACGACCAGCGCGAACACCAGCCCCAGAAACATGGTCAGCAGGCCGACGAGCACGGCCAGCAGCAGCGAATTCCAGGCCACGCCGCAGCGGCTGCCGCCGGCAAGACAAGCCAGGCTCCACAGCCGCGAACTGAACAGCTTGGCCAGGAACGCGACAGGCGAGTAGCCGCCGTCGTCGGTCTGCATGGCATTGGCCAGCATCATCAGGATCGGCATGAAGATGAAAATGGCAACCATGGCGACGACAAAGCCGATCGAGCCGACGACGAAGACGTCGCCGGAGACGGCGCCGCGCGCGGCAACACCCAGGGTGAAAAGGAACAGAAAGGCACCGCTGACCAGCAAGGCGCCGTAGCCCATGCCGAATTGGCGGTCGCCAAGTTCGCCGAACAGGCTGGTAAGCCAGCCGAACTGCCAACCGCGCAGCCCGATGGCGAAGCCCTGGAACAACAGCCAGCCAAATCCGGCGGCGCCGACAATGATCAGCAGCCGGCTGAAAACCGGATCGGATTTGGTGCGGCCCCACAGAAGCAGCGGCACCGCCAGCAGCAGGCCGAGCGGCGCCAGCCACAGTTTCTCGCCCTTGAGGGCCAGAACCAGTGCCGGCGCGAATTCGCTGTCGGACGGGTAACCGTCGAACAGCCAGGAAAAGCCGAAGAACCCGTCCTCGATGCCGTACCAGGGCAGCACGGCAAACCCCAGCCATCCGACCGCCATCCAAAGGACGGCGACCGGTTCAATCGGCCAGCGGGTTTCGCGGAAGCGCATCTGCTATTGCGGCAGCGATGCGACCTCCTCCTCCCATTTTTTCAGCAGCCGCTTCCGCTCTTCGCTCGAGCCGTACTTCTTGAAGTCGTAGTCGATCAGCTTGATGGTGGAGAGGTCGGGCGCCTTGTCGGAGGTTTTTGCCGCCTTGTTCGACGGAACCTGGAACGACCCCGCCTTTTGCGCCATGGACTGGACGTCGGCCTCGAGCGCCCAGTCGTAGAATTTTTTCGCAGCCTCCAAGTTCCGCGCCCCCTTGATGATCGATTCCGAGCCGATCTCGTAGCCGGTTCCCTCGCAAGGGGTGACCGGAACGATCGGGAAACCTGCGACGACCTGCGACACGGCGTCGTGGATGAAGACGATGCCGATGGTGGTCTCGCCGAGACCGGCGGCCTTGATCGGCGCCGAACCCGACTTGGTGTACTGGTTGACGTTCTTGTGCAGGGCTTTCATGTATTCGAAACCCTTGTCCTCACCAAACAGCTGAACGATGGTCGCCAGCATATTGTATGCGGTCCCCGAGGAATTGGGGTTGGCGACCTGGATGTGCCCCTTGTATTCGGGCTTGATCAGATCGGCCCAGCATTTCGGTTCGGGCAGATTGTTCTTGGCCAGCAAATCCTTGTTGTAGCCGAAGCCCAGCGCACCCGAATAGATGCCGACCGTGCGGTAGCCGGACGTTTCCGCCTGCTTGATCGCCCAGGGCTGCAACTGGTTGAGCAGCGGCGATTTGTATTCCACTGTCAGGCCCTCCTCGGCTGCCTGCAGATGCGGATCGCCGGTGCCGCCCCACCAGATGTCTGCCTTTGGGTTGGCGGCCTCGGCGCGCAATTGCGCATAGATTTCGCCAGCGCTCTTGCGGGTCATATTGACGGTGATGCCGGTCTTCTCCTCGAACGCCCGCGCCGTCTGCTGGCACCAGACCTCGTCAACGCCGCAATACATGGTCAGGCTTTCGGCGGACGCCGATGACGACGCGGCCCACATACCGGCGGCGAGGATGCCGGCGCCGAGAATTGCCCTTTTTATCATGTTGAAATTCCTCCCTAAGTTATTTGCCGACTTATGAAACCCAGATACGCGGAAAATTCAAGTTGGAAGGGTACGGCCGCCTTTGCGCCTTTCGCCGACTTCCCGCTCGATATGTTCGACAGGTTGATGCGGATCAATCTTTGCAGTCACCTGGCCGATCGTCCAGCGCTGCTGAATATCCTCAGACGATGGCCCGGTCCCAGCCGCCATAATGCGCAGCGCTGCGCGTGCCGCGCGGCAGGCTGAGCCCGACCAGCAGGGCTCCGATCGCCAGATTGGCGAGGCTCGCGGCCGCACCGCCGGCGAGGATGAACGGAGAGAGGGCAATCCAGGCTCCAAGCGCGATGTTCAGAAAGCGGACGGCGCGCGCCACCTCGGCCATCGCGGTAACGGCTACCATGATGACCAGGCAGCCGATGACATGGTCGCTGAAGTAGAGCGGCGGGCTTGTGCCGAAGCTGAGCGGCGTGATCATCAGCAGGGCGCCGGCGAGCGTGCTGGCGACAAGGGTCCACGGGAAGTTCACACCGCCGGTGACGAAGTCCCGCGCCACTGCCGACAGCGGCCGGTCGAGGTCGGGCGTCGGCGTCTGGTCTTCCGAAAGTGCCGCTCCTCCGCACCAGAATGTGCGCCAGAACGGCTCTCCCGCCTGTTTGGCACGCCAAAGATACTGGCAGCTCGCCAGCACCTCGTCGACCGAATAAGGGATGAGCACGACGGTGACGGCAGCCTGGACGATGCAGAGCGTGCACAGCGCTCCGATGAGCGGTGGCTGGATGATGATGAAGCTGACGCTGACCACGCCGAGCGGGACGACCAGCAGGCCGAACAAAAGCACTATCCACGGCATGGTGCGCCAGCGGCGGCGGTCGCCGATCGCGCCAGCGAGGATATCCAGCGCATAGGCGAAGGCGCCCAGCCCGGCATCGGCGATCGGAAAGCCCTTGGAGACCCAGGAGGTGACCACCGCCTCGCTGCCATTGCCGGCCGGCGTTTCGCCCGGGCCGAACAACGGTTCCCAAAGGCCATCGATATGGCCAAGCTGATAGGCGGCGAGATAACGCGAGACGAACAGGCCGACAAAGGCGAGGCCGATTATGGGAATGCGCTGGGTGAAGAGGGAGGGCGAATAGCTCCAGCCGAGCGGGCGGTCGTCATCGGCGGCAAGGGCACGCCGGCTGATACCCGGCGTCGGCGGGATCATCACCGCGAACGCGACGATCAGCATGCCGGCCAACGTGTCGGTCGCGTAGGCTCCGGCGCTGGTGGTCCAGAACAGGAGCGGCGCGAACATCACCCAAACCCCGATCGAGGCCGTGAGCCATTGCAGGCCGTGCCAACGCCGGCGCATCCCGGCAAGTGCCAGCAAAAGGATGGCGAGGCCGGATACGATCTCGCTGATGCCGAGCCTGCCGTCTCGCATCTCCGGCGAGGCGATCTCGTGCCCGAGCGCCGGCGGAATCGGGGCCGCGACGGGATCGAACAGGCCGAGCGTGAAGGGCGACAAAACGAGCCACAGCCCGATCGCAACGTTGGTCAGCGGCGCCCAGAGCGTTGCGGCCCGGTGGCGTTCGGTTTCCGCCTCGACCTCGTCGTCCGAGCGCTCGAGCGGGCGCTGCAGCCGTTCGGCGGCCTGGTCGAGCTCGGGCGCGGAAGCGGCGACCGCCGATGGTTCAAGCTTGTTCTTCTTGTACCAGTCGGTAGGATCCGCCTTCAGCCGCCGGATCATTTCCGGCAAGGTAGCGGTCAGGCTGTGCCGCGGCTTCCAGCCAAGCAGGCGCCTGGCGCGGGAGATGTCGATCTCGTAGTGATCGTCGGCGTTCTCGATCATCCATGGCTTGATGTCGGTCTCCTGGTCGAGAACCTTCTCCTGCATCCAGGCACCGAGCTTCGTCACCTCTTTTGGCAGGGACAGGGTCCGCCAGGTTTCGCCATGCAGGAGCTGCCCGATCTGCTTCTGCATCTCGTCGTAGGACGGCGTCTCTTCTTCGCCGATCAGCAGTACGGTCTCGTTGGGAAGCGCGCTGCGCCGGTCGACGGTGCGCACCACGGCGTCGACGAGATCGTCCAGATGCAGGTAGGGCTGGCCGGTGGTGATGTCGCCGGTGAAAAGATAGGCGGTCGGCATGCGCTCGAAAATGCGGGCGATCTGCTGGGCGATGAAGGCCGCGTGACAATCCTCGTCATAGACGCCCGCCAGTCGCAGGATCGCAACCTTGATGTCGCCGTGCTCCTTCAGGATCAGCGTCTCGGTCTCGGCCTTCGATCTCGGATAGGCCCAGGCCGGATCGGTCGGCGATCGCTCGTCGATCCTGGCGCCCTTCGCCGGGCTCGGCGCATGCACCAGCAACGTGCTCGAAAACACGAACTGCTCCGTCTCGAGCCCCCTCAGCGCGTTCAGCAGCCGGCGCGTTCCCTCGACGGTCACCGCGCCGTATTTCGGATTATCCTCGCCGGTCGTGTCGTAATAGGCCGCGAGATGGATCACCGAGGCAACGCGGCCGCCGCTCCGCTCGCGCACCTCGGCCAGTGCCTTCGCCACGCTCGCGTCCGAGGTAAGGTCGATCTCGATCGTCTCGACGCCGGGCAAGGATCGTCTGGCAACATCAAGGCCGATGATGTCGTAGCGCTCCATCAAGTCGCGAGCGATGGCTTGGCCCAGAAACCCGCTGCTGCCTGTGATCAGGACGGTGGGACGGGTTTTGCCGGTCATGGCGAATCTCCTTGGCGATAGCCGGGTAGAAGAAGCCGAATGCTTCGGTCGCACATTCGGAACCATGTTCGTTGAGAACGGTTCCCGATGAGGTAGCACCACAGAATGGGTGCGCGCGGCGATCCGTCAGACCGACGGCCATTCGTGCCGGGCGGATTGCGTTCGTGCACAAGTGCAGAACTCCCATTGGTCTACCGGCCGCGAAGGGAAGCGACCAGAATGTCGATCAGCAGCTTGCCGCAGCGACGATCCGGATCGCGGTCGGGATCATAGATCGTCACCTCCATCCCAATCACGCGTGGATCGTTGCACCATGTGCGAAGGGCTTCGACAGCTTCGTCGGGCAAGACACCGCCGGCATCCGGCGAATCGACAGCCGACATGATCTCGCTGTCCAGCACGTCGACATCGAAGTGAACGAATACACCCTCGACGTCCTGCCCCGCGACCGCGTCAAGCGCTATGCGTGCCGCATCGGCGAAGCCGCGCCGCCGCACTGCAGCCAAATCCATCCGGTGAACATCGGTGTCGAAGAT
Organism: Mesorhizobium sp. M0184; assembly: GCF_040322215.1. NCBI lineage: Bacteria > Pseudomonadati > Pseudomonadota > Alphaproteobacteria > Hyphomicrobiales > Phyllobacteriaceae > Mesorhizobium > Mesorhizobium sp. M0184. Next base: position 345,966 of record NZ_JAMYSZ010000001.1, on the reverse strand, counting down.
GGCCTTGGACGTGTAAGTCGCGGGGTCCTGCACATCGCGATAGCCAAACGCGACTACGTCGGCCTCACGGACCAAAGGAGTGTGCTCGCCGAAATCGGTCAGGAGCGTCGGGCCATGGCCGGTCACGAAGGCCAAATCCATGCCCGCGGCTCCCTTTGACGGCGAGGTATCCGGCAATTTGAAATCGGTGTGCCCATCGAAGAAGATAAGGCCGTAGCGGCCACGACGCCGTAGCGCGAGCGCAGGGCCAAGCAACACACTGCAATCGCCGCCGAGCATGAGCAGAAACCCTCCCGAGTTCAGCTCCTCGTCGACCGCTTCGGCAAGCGTCTTGGAATACTGGCGCAGGGCCTGGGCATTGCGCACGCCCGTCGCAGGATCCACCTCAGGCCGATAAGGCGGAGCCCGAACCGAGCGCAACGGACCGGCGCCCAAACGGTCGGCGAGACCAAGCGATTGAAGTGCCTCCGGCGCCTTCCACACGCCGGGCTCCGGCTCACCCTCCTGCGGCATCAGCCCAAGATTAGAGGACGCGCCGAGCAAAGCGATATGTCTCGCCTGAGTGGTGGCTCGCGGCATTGTCGTGCTGGCAGCTGAGGTCATGATCAGAGTTCTCCGCGTTATGGGCGATACGCATCATGCTCAAGAAACAGGCTGCGCTTTCCTAACCGGTCTCCCGCTGCCCCTGCCGCCGAGTACCTCCGGTCGGTGTCACGCGTCAGGCAGCATCGCGAGCGACGAGTATTGCTCGTTCAGCGCCACCGTGTCGTCAGCGGTGATTTCGAAGTCGATGTTGTCCCGCAGATGCAGGCTCTGGTTCGCCTTGGGCAGCGGCGTTGTCCCGCGCTGCCGGGGCAGAGCTCGATACCGGTCGTTTGGGCCATATCGGATTTCCAGGAGGCGAACTGCCGTCTTTGAACTATGCGTGGTGTGCGCGCGTTCTGGCGGCCTTCTGCGCCGCCGCCTTCCTTCCGCTGGCGCCTTTCGTCTCGGCGGCCTTCTTGGCGGCGGCCGAGCGCTCCTCAGCCGTCCGGCGCGAGGCCGCACGCTTCGCCTGCTGCGCCAGCGCCTCGTGCGACGCCGTGCTCTTCGGCTCGTGCTCGAGCACCTTGGAGACGGCTTTCGAGACCCGCGGGCGGCGTTTCGGCGTGCGTTCACCCTGGCCGGCCTCATAGGCGTATTCGGCGCTTTTGCGCGTGCTCTCCTTCACCTTGCCCTTTTTGGGCGGGGGCAGGTCTACGCCTGCGCGTCTCGCCTCGGAAAGCCCGATGGCGATGGCCTGCTGGGTCGAGCGCGCGCCGTGCTCGCCGCGGCGGATTTTATCGATCTCCTCGTGCACGAACTCGCCGGCCTGTGTGCTCGGCGATTTGCCCTCGCGCTTGTCCTTTTGGGCCTTCTCGATGGTTTTCTTGTCCGGCATTGTCTTTCTCCCACATACGGGTTGCGACAGCCATTCGGATTGCAGCTGCGCGCGGTCTTATGAGGATCATAACGCGTTGAGGACGCAAATGATCCCGGCACTGGTGATCCAAGCCCCAGCCGTCAGGACGTTGACGCCGATCTGTCCGAAATCAGATGGCGCAAGAACCATCGGCTCGCCAGACCCGCGACTTCGTCCAGGGCGCCAGGCTCCTCGAACAGATGTGTCGCGCCAGGGACGATGGCGAGCTCCTTCTCGCTGCGGAGCGCCGCCAGCGCCGAGCGGTTGAGTGCGATCACTTGCGTGTCCGCGCCTCCGACGACGAGCAAGGTCGGCGCCCGGACGCGCGGCAGGGCGTGCGCTGCAAGATCGGGCCGGCCACCACGCGAAACTACGGCCGCGGCCTGGTCGGGCCGCTCGGCCGCCGCCACCAGGGCGGCACCGGCGCCCGTGCTCGCGCCGAAATAGCCAAGACGCAACCCCGACGTGTCCGGCGAGGCGCCGAGCCAATCCGTGACGCCGACCAGCCGGTCGGCGAGCAGTCCGATATTGAAGCGCAACTCGGCCGTGACCTGGTCGATCCGCTCCTCTTCGGCCGTCAACAGGTCGATGAGGAAGGTGGCGAGGTTCGCCTCGTTCAGCCTTTCAGCCACGTGGCGGTTGCGCGGGCTGTGGCGGCTGCTTCCGCTGCCGTGGGCGAAGAGCACAAGGCCGCGAGCATCCGGGGGCAACGAAAGATTGCCCTCAAGCGTGACAAGCCCCGCGGGAACATGCACGACGTACTCGCTATCCCGGTCCATATCCACCTCCGCTATGTCGATCTGGTGCCAGGCGCCGGACCCGCGCTCGCGCGCCCAGCCAATTCCTCTTCGGAAGCGGCAGGCTTGTCGGAAGCCGCAGGCTTGGGCACGGACCTGGCGAGGAGCGCGCGGACCTCTTCATCGCTCGTCTGCGAGAAATCCACGTACCAGCGCCCGACACCCAGCAACGGCTCTGGTGTCGTCGCGCAAACGACCTCGTCGGCGTCCGCCCGCATCGCGTCGCAAGTGTCGGGGCTACCGACGGGAACGGCCGCGACAATATGGGCGGCGTGGTTTTTTCGCAGCGCCTTGATCCCGGCCCGCATGGTCGATCCGGTCGCAAGCCCGTCATCCACGAGGATAATGGTTCGTCCATTCAACTGCGGTGGGGGTCGCCCGTCCCTATAGAGGTGCTCGCGGCGCAGAAGCTCTTTTTCCTCCTTTGCAGCGACCGCGTCGATGACATGTGGCGGGATCGCGAGACCGTTGACGATTTCGTCGTTCAGGACACGTACACCTGAGGGCGCGATCGCCCCCATGGCCAGTTCCTCGTGACCGGGGACGCCGAGCTTGCGCACGACGAAGACGTCGAGCGGTGCCTTGAGTGCCTGCGCGACCTCGTAGCCGACCGGCACGCCGCCTCGGGGCAGCGCCAATACGATCACATCGTCGCGGCCGGCAAAGCGAACGAGTTCCCCGGCGAGTTGCCGCCCGGCCTCGCGGCGATCTGAAAAGATGATAGCCATGACCTTCAATCCGCGTGCATCTGTTTTCCCGGTGGATTTTTTTTCACCAGCCTGCGGCCACATTCCGTGGGATGGCTGCGGCACCGGTACCATTTTGGAACTCGCTCGCTGCCTGGACGTTCCAAGAATAGTTTCGATCGCGAGGTGCCGGCACCGGCACGCGCCTCAGCGCGGATCGGGAAGATCGAAGATAGTGATCGGTACATGCCTCGTCCGGCCAGCTGGCAATCTAGCGATGCGTGGCAACAGGCCCGTCTGGCGACTTGTTGCCTCAGCAATCAGGGAAAGGAATATCCCATGCAAGTTCAGGAGATCATGAGCCGTCGGACCGAACTGGTCGGCCCGAACACGACAATCAGGGATGCCGCCCGGAAAATGCGGGCCGACAATCTCGGCGCCCTTCCGGTCGGCGAGAATGACAGGCTGGTCGGCATGGTGACGGACCGCGACATCGTGATGCGCGGCGTCGCCGAGGAGCGCTCAGCCGGCAACACGACCGTTCGCGAGGTCATGTCCGAGCATGTCTATTGGTGCTTCGATGACGCCGATATCACCGATGCGGCGAAGATCATGGCCAAGCATCAGGTGCGTCGTCTTCCGGTGATCAATCACGACAAGCGCCTCGTCGGCGTCATTGCCCTGGCCGACCTCGGGCGGACCGATAAGGAAGCCGCCAAAATCGCTCTCGAAGGCGTTTCCGAGGCAACGGACGATCCCCGGCGCTAGACGCTCGCCTGGGCGGTTGCCGCCGTGCTCGCCGTTCTTCTCCATCTGGGCTGAACGCCGCCTGCTCAGGCAGCCTTCAGTTTGGCAACTATCGCGCTTTCACTTCTATGCGGCGTGTCTTGTCCTTTGCAGCGGGGTTCTTCGGAAGCTCGACAGCCAAAATGCCGTTCCTGAAAGTGGCCTGCACCTTGTCGGCATCGATCTCCGCTTCCAGCGGGATGGTCCGCTGAAACCGGCCATAACTGCGTTCGCTGTAGGTGCGGCCGCCTTCGCCTTCCTTGTGCTCCGAACGCTTCTCGCCCGTAATAAAGAGGGTGTTTTCGCGCAGCTTGAGCTCAACGTCCTTCTGCTCGAGCCCCGGCAATTCGGCGGTGACCTTATAGGCTTGGTCTGTTTCATGTACGTCGACGCTCGGCCAAAGATCGCCGGCCGTAGTCGCTTCGGCCATCGGCGCGAAGAAGTCGTCGAACAGGCGGTCAATCTGCCGGTGGAATGACGTGAGCGGGTCGCGCGCGGATGGGTAGAGGCTGCGCGATGGCGTCCGGGGCGCCAAATCGTGATGTGCCATGGTTCTTCTCCTTTTTTTCGTGTCTGCATCACTCGTCGCCATGTGATCGGCGACGGCAAACAAAACTCGTCCACCCATGAGGATGTTCCGGGTGCCGGCCAAGAAAGGTGGTCGAAAAACAGCGGCAAAAAAGCCGGCCCGAATTCCCTCATGACGGGACCTCCGACAACAGACGGGACCTCCGACAATAAATGCGCATCAGGACATGCGCATGGGGGAACAACGGGCAGGTACGGCTGTTTGGTCACATCACCTAGTCGGATTTGAACGGAAGGAGGATTTCGATGAATGCCACCGGACTCGACGTATTCGACAAGACACTGCAGACCACGAACATCTGGCTCGACGAGATCATGGACGAGATTGGACCGGATCGGCAGGTCGCCTGGCACGTTCTCGGAGCGGTGCTGCACGCCCTGCGCGACCGTATGCAGCCGGATCTTGCAGCCCACCTCGGCTCGCAGCTGCCGATCCTGGTGCGCGGCGCCTTCTATGACCAATATCAGCCTTCCAAAGCTCCCGAGAAGATGCGGTCGCTCGACGAGTTTCTGGCCAAGATCAAGGCGGAGCTGGAATTTACCCGCCCGGTCGATTCCAAGGATGCATTCAGGGTCGTGTCCAAGGTACTCGCCCATCACGTCGGAGAAGGACAGATGCACAAGGTCTGGGAATCCCTGCCGGGCGAGATAAGACGCGTCGCCGAAGCTCAGCAAGCGGCGTGAACGGCGCAGGCGCGGGCTTCTCGGTCGCAACCTCCTTGGGGAAATAGCAATGCCACTCACCCTTATCAGCCCGGCGTTCCGGGCAGGCGGAAGAATTCCCGAAAAATATGCGCGTGACGGCCAGAACGTCTCGCCGCCGCTGAAGTGGTCCGGTGTCCCGGATGGTACCAAGAGCCTTGTTCTTGTCGTGCGGGATCCCGATGCACCAAGCGGGATTTTCGGGCACTGGGCAGTGTTCAACATCCCGCCGGATGCCGGGGGACTAGCCGAGGCCGAAGACGGCAAGCCCGGCCCGTCGGCACTCAGGCAAGGCACCAACGATTTCGGCAATGCCTATTACGATGGTCCGCAGCCGCCTGCAGGGCACGGCGTCCACCATTACCACTTCCTGCTGGCCGCGCTCGATGTGCCGAGCCTCAGCGTACCAGGACAGGCGGGCGTGCATCAGGTCTGGAAGCAAGCCCAGAAACACGCATTGGAGGAGACGGAGCTGGTCGGAACCTACGAACGGCCGGCGTGACGCGGGCCGTGTGGGTCGCCGCCTTCACAATGTAATCTGGGCAAGCGGTTTTCGGGCAGGGCCGTGGATGACTGAACCGTCGGCGGCGAAGATCGAGCCGTGGCAGGGACAATCCCAGGTGTGGTCCGCATTGTTCCAGGTTACGGTGCAGCCCTTGTGGGTGCAAATCGCCGAAACCGCCTGGAGTGCGCCTTCGGTGTCTCTCCACGCCGCAATCTTTTCGTCTCCCCTGACGATCACGCCACCCATGCCAGGCGCAATGTCGTGGGTGCTCGAGACGATCGATTGACTGCGGCCGTTCTTGTGGAAGTCCTCAGGATAGGGCCGGGCCGGATCGTAGAGTTTTTGCCATGGGCTCGGGCGGCCGCAGATCAGGTCGGCGATCATCGCGCCCACGGCCGTCCCGTTGGTGATGCCCCAGGCGTTGAAGCCCGTGGCAATGTGGAAGCCGGCGGCCTTGGCGGGATCGGGCTCGCCGGCATATGGAATCCTGTCGGCCGTATCATGATCCTCATTGCACCAGCGCCACGCGACGTCGCCGACCGAAAGGTTCTTTCTTGCCCATTTTTCCAGTTCGACGAACCGCTTGGCCACGTCGCCATCCCAGCCGGTATTGAATTTGGGGCCGAGCGCGACCAGCAGTGGACCTTCGGCATCACGGCCCGTGCGAATGGAATGCGTCGGGTCGTCGATGCCGATGAACATGCCGTCGACAGCAAAGGGATCATCGATCCGAAAGGCCATGGCGGTGTGGCAGCGCGGCTGCGTTCGGTTCGCCATGCCGATGGGGCTTTTTACCGTCATGTTGGTGGCGACGACGACATGCCCGGCATCAACGGCGCCGCCATCGGTGGCAACGCGCCAGCGGCTTGCCTCGTCGATCGAGGTGGCGCGGCTGTTTTCGAAGATCCGACCGCCACGGGCCGTCACCGCTTCCGCCAGGCCAACCAGATACATCGCCGGATTGAACTGCGCCTGGTCAGAAAACCGTAGCGCGGCGGCCGTTTCGAAAGGCAGCGGCGCGTGGTCGAGGATCTCGGCCTCTAGCCCGACCTGGCGCGCGGCCTCCGCCTCGGCCGCGACCTCCGCGCGCCGGCTTTCATCGCAGGTGTAGCTATAGGCGTCCTTGCTCTCGAGATTGCAGGCGATGGCGTACTCGCGAACCCAATCGCGGATCTGTTTGGCGCCGGCGGAATTCGCATCGGCATAGGTCCGCGCCAGGTCCCGGCCTAGGCTGTCAATGAGATGACGATAGATCAGCGCATGCTGCGTGGTGATCTTGGCCGTCGAGCGGCCGGTCACCTGGCCACCTGTCCGCAAGCCTTCCAAGACGATCACCGACCGGCCCGTCTCGCAAAGCCGAAGCGCCGTCGTCAGCCCGACGATTCCAGCCCCCACGACAACGGCGTCCGCACGGACCAAACCTTCGAGCTGGGGATAGTTCGTGGAGGTGGCCGTCGCCACCCAACAGCTCCCCGGTTTTCCCAAGAGAGTGGCCATTTCAACCGCGTTCCTTGCTTTTGCTTTTCGATGCACTTTCATCGACAACCGCGCCGGCAGAGGAACGTTCCCGAGGTTCGTCGCTTTCAATCGTTCTCTCGCCACCCGGGTCAGAAAAGCACCGGGAAGGTGCGAGGTGCAGGCCATCACCCAGGTGATCGCCTCGCGGTCGTATTCGTCGCCGGAGCGCCAGTCCTCGAAGAAGGCGTTCAGCCTATCGACACGCCCCGGCCAGATACCGGCGGCCTGCAGGCCGAGCGAAACGCCGTAATTGGTGAAGGCGAACTTGGTATCGCGCAGCCATGGCGCCCGGCTGAAATAACCGGGCGGGTCGACCCACATCGTTTCCAGGGTTCGCAGCGAACGCCTCGTCTGGGCCTCGGCCCACGGCTCGTCGGGAAAGAAATGGGCGAGCCACAGCATCATGCCGAGGCCGAGGTCCTGCTCGATGTCGAGGCTGCGCCAATCGCGCTCCATCAGGTCACGCATCTGCGCGATCTCGGGCGCCAGTTCCTCGTCGTCGAGCATTCGGTAAGAGACGTAGCCGTCATAGGCATCCATGCTGCCGAGGCCGTAGCCGGGGTAAGGACCGCTCAAATCCTCCTGCATCTTCCAGATCACGCCGCGGCCGGGGACCACAAACGCCGGGTGAATGTCCCGCGCCAGCGTAATGCCGCGCTTGCGGTATTCCGGCTTCAGATCGCCGAGACGCGCCAGGGCGAACAGCCACATCGCCAGATAGTGGAAATACTGGCCGTCGCGATCGGCCGCTTCGCCGATCCTCAGTCCGCGCCGGCGGCCGAGCACACGCTCGACATCGGCCACCAGCCGCTCGGCTTCGCCCAGCCAGCGCTCTTCGCCAGTCTCCGCATAAAGCGAGACGTAGAGCACGACCCCGAATGCATCGGTCCACAGATATCGCAAGCCGTTGGGCCAGATGCCTTCGCCGCGCATCCAGTCGAGTTTTTGCAGGACATAATCGACGTCACGCAGCATTGCACCAAGCCCCGAATCCACGGCAGACTTTGCCGATGTTCGGTTCCATGCGATTGCGGGCATGCGGCATATCTGCCTCCGCTCCGGTTGGCCTTAGCCAGATACCGCGAAACGATCTGATCGGCGGCAGGTTCCTTGGCCGCTTTCACCGGCGCGACCCTCACGATTCTCGCGGAGACTTTGCAGGCTGAAGGAACAGCAGAATTATGATGCGCTGCGCTGGCCACGGACCGGTATCGCAACTGACGCTGCGCCGAAGCCCTTCAAGGTCGCCTGCGATCTGGCTGAAGGGACGTTGGAAATCGTCGACACGGCGGCCGGCGAGCGGATGCGGCTGACCATCGATCGGCATGCCGACGATCTGACAGCGACGGTGATCATCGACCGGCCCAACGGGCCGGAGACGCTTCGCCTCGAAGCCGTCGCCGACAACCATCATCGGCTTGAGAGTACGGTGGCTCCGGCCGAGCCGCATGAGTTCCAGGCAAGTCTGGTGCTGACCGCGAAAGATCGCGAACAGGTGCTGCCGTTCAAGATGGTCGAACCCGAAGGTCACCATCATTAGGTCGACTGGCGGATATGCGGTTCAATGACCGATCTCGCGGCCTGTGCTGGTCTGTTCCTGGCGGCCTTGCTCGCCGCCACGATCCTGCCGATGCAATCGGAAGCAGTGCTGGTCGGGCTGCTGCTTGCGGATTATTCGCCCTGGCCAATCATCGCCGTCGCGAGCGTCGGCAACGTACTTGGATCGGTGATCAACTGGCTGCTCGGGCGAGGCATCGAGCGCTTCCGGAGCCAACGGTGGTTTCCGATGAACCAAGCGCAACTGGAGCGCGCGCAAGTGTGGTATCGCCGCTACGGAAAGTGGTCGCTCCTGCTGAGTTGGCTGCCGGTCGTCGGTGATCCGCTAACCGTCGTCGCGGGCGTCCTGCGCGAGCCTTTTCGGGTTTTCCTTTTGCTGGTCACGGCCGCCAAGGTCGGGCCGCTATCTGGTTCTTGCCGCGGTGACCCTGAGCGTGATCTAATCTCACGAAGCTTCTCGAAGCTGAGCTGGTTAGGTCGGCTGGTTCGAAGGAGCCAGCCCAAGAGCCACGTCTGATACAGGCGGTCGGGAAGCCTAGCCTTTCTTGACGGCGACCTTGTCAAGGGGCCGCGCGCAGTCCTTTCGCCAGCTGCTGCGCGTCGCGCGACCGGTCAACCAAGCTACGGCGCAGCGCTCCAGCCAACATCGACATTGTTAAGACATTCCTGGGGCCGCGCGCCAGGCCTGCACAACGAAGCTGTGCTGGTTCCAGATCATCAGCGCTCCACTCACAGCCATGAGCGCGACCACAAGGCCGCGGAACTGTCGTCCACTCAGGCGCTCGAGCCAGCGCTTGGCCAGCAGATTGGCAAGCGCAGCGCCCAAACCCGCGGCTGCGCCGTACATGACCGCCTGACCACCGAGCGCGCCAAGTCCGGTGAATACCGCGATCTTGACGACATCGGTCACAAACGAGTTCACCGATTTCGTGGCGACCAACGTCTCCTTCTCCGAACCGTAGTTCAGATAGAGCGAATTCAGGACGGGTCCCACCGTGCCCATCAGCGCCGACAACAGCGCGACGATCAGGCCGGCCGGGAGGAACCACCAGCGGCGGGCTCGGTAGCTCCGCTCGCGCGCGCCGCCGCGAAATTCCCAGACTGCACTGATCAGATAGATCCCTATGAGTATCTGGAGCCATTCCGCCCGACTGTTGGCGAAGAGCCAGGAGCCCGCCGCGGCACCGGCGATGGCGCCGGGCAGGTACCAACGGACCAGGCTCCAATCGATGTCGCGCCGGAAGGCCAGGGCGCGGATGGGATTGCCGATGAGCTCGGTCAAGGTGATGACCGGCGCAACCGCCGCGCTCCCTGTGATGAAAGTCACGGCGGGGATCAGCAATAGACCTCCGCCTCCGGCCGAGAGGGTGTTCAGTGTCCAGGTGAGGAACCCCGCCAACGCCAGGAGGCCTAGTCTAATCCAGTCCATCCGATCAGAACGAAGCGGACCTTTGATCGTTCCGAACGCGTCGGTTCGCAAAAGCCCGGCCCGCCCCTTGAGTCTCGTGTGCGATGGAAAGGTGATCTCAGGCGCAATGCTGGTGGCGGAGAGACGCCGTGCCAGAGAACCATTCCCGAGGCGGGAAGAAGGCCGACGATCGCTCCGAGTCGGCCGAACTCCGCCGTTGGACGCGCGCGCGGACGCCCAATCTAGCTCTTTTTGACGGCGACCTTGTCGAGGGCTGCGCGCAGTCCTTTCGCCAGCTTCTGCGCATCGTCGTACGCCCAGAAATGCATGAAGAAGAGCCGCGGCTGCTCATCGAGCATGTGGCTATGCAACGCGGTGATCTCGATGCCGTTGTCCTGCATGGCTTTGATAACCGGATTGACCTCCTTTGCTGTCAGCACAAAATCACCCGTGATCGCCGCCTTGCCGCCACCTGTCGATTGGAAGTTGATCGCTATTGCCGAGCCCATGGCCGCCGGCACTTCCATTCCATTTTCCTCGACCGGCTTAGCGCGCGGGATCGTGAACTGGTAGACCGCGCCATTGGCTTTACCCTTATAACCGATGGTTTGGTCGACACCGGCCGTGTCGAAGTCGATCTGCGGAGCGGCTTGCGGCTGGGCGCCGCCTCCCATCGGTGTTTTGCTCAACGCCAATCCGGCATGAAGCGCTGTTGCGAGCGTAACCGGGTCGCCTTGGCCGAAGACGTGCATGTAGAGTGTCATCGGCTCCGCGCGCAGCAAGTGGTTGTGTACCGCAGTGATCTCGATCCCGCTTTCTTCAAGCTTCTTCATGACCGGGTTCACCTCGTCCTGCGTCAGAACGATGTCGCCCATAACCATTGCCTGATCTCCCATGGGTTCGAACGCGATCCAGCCTCCAAGCGCAAATCCGGGTTTCAGGGCCACGCCGTCGAGCGAAACCTTCAGGTCCGTTCGCGGCAGCCCGACCCGGTAGACGCCATCAGGCGTCTCGGTTCCGGATTTGCCGAGCGCCTTAGCGATTGTTTGCCAATCGGGTGCCGCCGATGCCGGTTGGAGCAGCGCCGACATCGCGATCAGCATTGCTCCGGTCACGAGTTTTGCATGCATGGGATTTCTCCTTGTGATCTGCCCCCCAATTTGTCATGCGGCTGCTGGCTTCGTGGCGGGAGGGTCGGCGCCGCGCATGATCGCGGCAATGATTACGATCGCCGGGTCGCGCTCGAGCCCATTTTTGGATCGGGCTCGCCGGCATATGGAATCCTGTCGGCCGTATCATAATCCTCATTGCACCAGCGCCCCACGACGTCGCCGACCGAAAGGTTCTTTCTCGCCCATTTTTCCAGTTCGGCAAACCGCTTCGCCACGTCGCCGTCATAGGCATCCATGCTGCCGAGACGGTAGCCGGGATATGGGCTGCTCAAATCCTCCTGCATCTTCCAGATCACGCCGCGGCCGGGGACCACAAATGCCGGGTGAATGCCGCGCGCCAGCGCAATGCCGCGCTTGCGGTATTCCGGCTTCAGATCGCCGAGGCGCGCCAGGGCGAACAGCCACATCGCCAGATAGTGGAAATACTGGCCGTCGCGATCGGCCGCTTTGCCGATCCTCAGTCCGCGCCGGCGGTCGAGCACACGCTCGACATCGGCCACCAGCCGCTCGGCTTCGTCCAGCCAGCGCTCTTCGCCAAGTTCCATATAAAGCGAGACGTAGAGCACGACCCCAAAGGCATCGGTCCAGAGATAACGCAAGCCGTTGGGCCAGATGCCTTCGGCGCGCATCCAGTCGAGTTTTTGCAGGACATAATCGACGTCACGCAGCATCGTCACGCAGCATCGCGCCAAGCCCCGAACTGGCAGAGCCGGCCCGTGTTCGGTGTCCCGCGATTGTGAGCATGCAGAATTTCGAGCATGTCTCTCCTCGTCCGGTTGATCTATCGCGAAACGATCTGATCGGCGGCGGGTTCCTTGGCCATCTCGGCAAGGACAGATGGGGCGGCATTCCCGGGGCGGCGTAGGCGAGATAACCAAGACTGGTCGAGTGCGATACACCCGCATTCGCAGCCAGGATTGTTTCAAGAAGCGATCTCATGACGACGTGCAAAGGAAGGCAAAAAGGTGACGCCGTTCAAGCGAAAAGCTATCAAATTCGACTGATCCTCGGTGTCGGCAAGCCGCAAATGTGGTCAATTGCCTCCGTACATGACCTTCGGGAGCCAGACGACGATTGAGGGGAACACGATGCACAGTCCCACTCCGATCGCCTGCAGGCACAAGAAGGGGACTGCGGATCGAAAGATCGTCGCCATCGAGATCTCCGGCGGCGCAACGCTCTTCAGATAGAACAGCGAATAGCCGAAAGGCGGGCTAAGGAACGCCATCTGCATGTTGACCATGAAAATGACACCATACCACAGTGGCACGTCTTCAGGAGCCACACCGGCTAGCCCAAACGTGCCGCCGAATTCGAGTGGCTTTAGGATGGGCAGAAATATCGGTACGGTGAGAAGGAGAATGCCCACCCAGTCCAGAAACATGCCCAGGACGAACAGAATGATCATCATCAGAACAAGAACGCCGTAAGGCGCCAAGCCTGTTCCGAGTATCGATTCGGCTACGAAGTTCTGCCCACCTTTCAGGATAAAGAAACCGACGAACATGGTGGCGCCGAAGAATATCCACATGACCATCGCCGTGGCCTTGAGCGTCGCGACACAGGCCTCCCGGATCGTGTCCCAGGTCAGGCGCCGATGTGCGGCGCAGACGATGAAAGCCCCGAACGTACCGATGCCGGCGGCTTCGACCGGCGTGGCAATGCCCATGAAGATGACCCCGAGCACAAGCAGGATCAGCAGTATCGGCATGAACGTCCGGCGCAAAAGCTTGAGTTTTTGGGCGAAGTCAATGCGCTCGTTCGGCGGCAACGCCGGGCCGAGTTTGGGGTCGATGTAACAGCGCGCCGTCACGTAGGCGACATACATCCCGGACAGCAGCAGCCCGGGAAATACCGACCCGATCAAAAGCTCGCCCAGCGACTGCTGCGCCACGACGGCATAGACGATCGCCATGACGGAAGGGGGTATGAGAATGCCAAGGGTCCCGCCAGCAAGAAGCGAGCCGCAGGCGAGCTTGGCGTCGTAGTTGCGGCGCAGCATGGCCGGGAGCGCGATCATGCCCATCGTCACTTCCGTCGCCCCGACGACACCGACCATCGCGGCCAGCAGCGTGCAGGAGATCACCGTGGCCGATGCGAGCCCGCCTTTGAGTCCGCCCAGCCATTTGTAGACGACATCGAACAGCTCCTCGATGATGCCCGCCTTCTCGAGAATCGCGGCCATGAAGATGAAAAGCGGCACCGCCGAGAGCTGATAATCCGTCATGAACGGGAAGACCCGAGACGGCAGCATGTTCAGCATGGCCGAATTGCCGAACAGAAAGAGGAAAAGCACGGCAAGGCTGCCGGTGCAAAAGGCCATCGGTAATCCGAGCAGCAAAAGTACGCCCAGACCCCCGAACATCAATATGCTGAGCCACAGGATCGGAAGCTCGAGGCCCATCGCTCAGCCGATCCTTCCAAATGCAGTGGCGATGTCTCGCATCAGCCGGGATAGGCCCTGAAGCAACAGGAGCGCTGCCCCGATGGGGATCGCGAGCTTTACCGGCCAGTATTGGATGCCCCATTCGGTGAATGAGCGTTCGCCAACCGCCGTGGCATCGCTCGCAAATCGCCATCCTGTGACCAGCATGGTGCCGGTGAACAAGAAGAAGAAGGCCGAGGTGATGATGTCGCAGACAGCACGACCGCGTTCGGAGAGATGGCTGTAGACGATGTCTACCCTGACATGCGTTTCGTCACGGTAGGCATAGGCGCCTGCCAGCATGTACTGGATGCCGAACATAAGAAACATGCTTTCATGTACCCAGTTGGTCGGTGAGTTGAAAACAAAACGGGCCACCACTTCGTAGTAGTACGCCACCACTGCGAGAACCGACCAATACGCGACGAACTCGCCCGTCACGCGTACCAGCCAGTCGACCGGCTCGAACAACGCGAGCGGTTGCTTGACGGGCGTGGCTGGCACATCGACTACGAGCGGATGGTCGGCCGCGGCGCGCTCGATCTCACGGGTGCGGGCGCGCCGCACAAGACCGGGTATTAGAAGGGCGTCGCCTGCGAGAGCGAGACCAAGCAGAAGTCCGGCAATTCGGCCGATGCTGTTGGCGCGCTCGAGCCCATGGGCGGCGGCGCTCAGATTATCGCGCGCCACCGTGGCGTCTGCCTCAGCTTTCGCCAGGCGATCGGCAGCGCCTTCTTTGCTGGCTGCGACATCTGCCTTGGCACGCGGCAACAGCCTTTCGGCGTGTTCGCTCTGGGATCGCGCGAGCGACACTGCCTCACGTCCGTCGCGTACCTGGGCGCTCGTCCAAAGCACTGCAATGAACAGCGGGATAAAAATGAATCCCCACCTGCTCTTCAGATAAAACCGGTGCATGCCGAGGAAGCCTGCAGTGACCAGGAACAGGTAAGCAAGAAAGAGATTTGGACGGCCGGCATCGCGCTGTGCCCGCTCGCGATGGACAAGGAAGACCGCAACGAGCGGGAAAAGCACGAGGCTTGACCAGTATAGCCAGTGCGGCAGCACAAATGTGAGTGAGGGCATCGGCGACTGCCTCTTGCAGGAGAGTGCGCCCGCCCGGACAGGACGGGCGCGGAGAGCCTCAGAGGTTGATCGACAATCCCTGATACATGTCCGGCGTCACGTAACCGACGGTCGGGTTCTCCATCACCTCAAGCTGCAGTTTGAAGATGCGCGCCGCGTCCTTATCCTTGTTGGCCCACTCGAACCAGATTGGCACCGCGATTTCCTGGAACTTCTGGAGGTCCTCCGATCCAAGCCGATTGATTTCAATGCCGGCATCCAGGAATTTCTGCCAGGCCTCCATGTCGGCCTTCTGGATGGCCCCGAAATGGACATTGGAATAGACTTGGATTTCGTCTTCCACGAACTTCTTGAGGTTGTCCGGGAGTTGGTTCCAGACATTCATGTTGACGGCAAAGTCCATCAGGTCGACGGGCTGGTATACGGACATCAGACCGGCTGGGCCCATGGAAATGTACTTGGTCACCTGCTGGAACCCGAGCGCCCAGTTTACCGCCGGCCCAGTGTAGTCGGCTGCATCGATCGTGCCTTTCTCCAGCGCGGAGAACACCTCGCCGCCCGGCAGCAGCGTCGTCTTGGCGCCGGCTTTTGCGAATGTCTCGGCGATCATGCCGCCAGGTACGCGCAGCTTCAGGTCTCTGAAATCCTCGATCGAGCGGATCGGTGTCTTTGAGTGGATGATGTTCGGGCCGTGATGAATGCGGTTGACGTAGTAAAGACCTTGTTTCGCATAAAGGTCGCGCGCGGCCTGCAGACCACCTTTCGAATAGAAAAAGATGTCCCATTCGTGCGGATAGCGTAGCCCCATCGTGTAAGAGGAGAGGAACGCCGCAGCGGGAAGCTTACCGGCCCAGTAAAGTGAAAACGAGTTCATCGCTTCCAGAACGCCGTTCTTCACCCCGTCGAGGAGTTCGAAGTCACCAACGATGTCCTTTGCCTTGAACGGCTGAAATTCGAGTTGGCCTCCGGTCTTTTCCTTGATGGTCCCACACCAGCTCTGGAAAGTTTCAAGTCCGACGCCAGCCGGCCACGAGGTTTGAATTTTCCAGATGATTGTGTCAGCGGCTCCTGCCCTTCGAACCCAGGGAGCGGTAACCGCCGTCGCCGTCAGCCCGGCGACAAGTCCGCTCAACTTCAGAAAGCTTCGCCTTGATTTGGAATGCGATTCTCCGTCCATTGTCTTCCTCCCTGTTCGGCAAGCGGACAAACGATAGGCCCACCGCCGGTCTCAAAAACTGAAAACTAATGACACACCCTTTTTGAGGGATCAGAGCATGCCAGCGCCACGAACGACAGAGAAAGAAACGGCGCAGCATCCAAATAACATAGCGCGACGCAAGCATTTTCAACCACTGCGCGCCCGACCCGTAATATGCTCGTGCGTTTCAATAAATCCACGGTTTTAGTGGGTTATCGGCTAGTCAACGCGGCGTTCCTTCGGCTTATACGAAGCTCGGTGCGGCTTCCGTCCCTGCTTCTCAAGCCGAAACATTGGCCAGGTGACTGCACTCCATGGTCCTGGTCTGCGTCCGCTGCCTGGTTCGAGTGATGCGCATCGGTAGGACTCTCTACCCCGAGCAATCGCGTGACTGGCTATTCCCAGCAGAGAGCGAACGCGGTCACGTCATCGAGCACAAGAGAAATGCAGCGATCTGTCGAAATGGGGGAATGACCTGCGGCAGACTTTCCGGACAATCGCCCAGGCTGCAGGCGTTGCGGAGTTGGACGTCCATCTTCTGATGAACCACTCGATCCCGGGGGTTAACGCAGGCTACATCACGCGCAACAAGCTGCTGAGCGATCACCTGCGACAGCAACAGGAAGCAGTCTCACGTCGGATGCTCGAAGCTGGGCGGTCGCGAGGGAATCAAACGAGGCTTCGCGCCTGGCCCGTCCTTCCCAGCAGGCGCCTATTTTCTGAGCTGATGAGCGGCAAGGATTAGCGGCATCAAACGTGCTCGGGGGGTCGAGTCGGTAGAGCGCTACCGCCTTTCCCCACACTCGTCGAGCTGCCAATTCAAGCTGCGTTGCTGCCGGTGAGCAGAGTCCGCTTGCCGGCGCGCCATATGAAGCACAATAGCAAGGAAAATCGTAAGCGGTGTTTCCGCGCGCCAAAACAAGATCGCCAGAGACGGGCTGTATGGGTCCGGTGACAAGTGTGCGCATGTGAAATGCCGCGACCCGGAGAATTCAAGTTTAGCTCTCTTCTGGTCCCGCGAATTCTGGAATAAGACATTATATTCGCCCAAATTATACTTTAACTTGAGCTCCAAATTCCTTTTGCCCGTCTCTTTATCCACGAAGGGCGCGACCCATAGCGGCGTAGACAGGAGCGCTGAGATACTCCCATGCAGACCTCGCTCCAGTTTCGATCATGACCTGCGTGCATTCCAGCTTGCAATGCCACGGGCACTGCTTTCAAAGACTCCGGTCTCAGAACAATTCGAACTGAATAGAAAGCTTGACCGGTCCGAGGATCAATCAGTTGGTCAGCTGAAAGAGTGCGAATATCGCCGCTCATCGCTTGCTGGTAACGTCTGCTCACAGCGTTCAGCCAAACCATCGCGTAACCGCCGTCCCCTCCTCAGCTTGTCGCAGGATGAAGGCGATCTGCACCTCCGAAAACTTCAACTCAGTGGAAAATTCCAGCTCAGAACGGTCAGAAATCCGGGCTGCAGGTCACTGCCGAACAGGTAGTCCAACCGCGGGATGCGAGAGCGCCTCAAACTCTGCCTTCGTTAGGTGTTGCTCGGTCTGAAACCACCGCGCCATGAGGACTCCGAGATCTTCGGGGATCCGCAACGCCTTTGCTTGGTCCCGCCCCAACTGCGCCAGGAATGCGCACCATTGATCGTATTCGGTTTTGCCGGTGTCGCTCTTCCACTCAACATAGGCATGCTGGGCCAGAGTCTTAATTTCGTCGGTGGGGATCGGTTCGATGCCGTAACGGTATGCGCCTTGCAGGACCTGATAGCCGAATACAAGCAGAGCGCCGGCCCAGTCCAGCGCACTCCGTCTCAAACGCCGGTTGATGCTGACAGAGAATCCCTCGGTTTCAACCTCATGCCACCAATCGACCGGCATATACAAAACGTCACCTGCATTCAGTACGGCAATCTCTCCATGCAGTTGATTCAACAACGGGAACTGGTCAAAATCGGGATTATTCAAATCCACAAGCGCCCGCCTGGGCTTGTCGGCCGTCTTTTCATGCTGCGGATAGATGAAACTATAATCCCAAGGGGGGAACATTTTTACGGCTTTTGTCCCGTGTAGCTGCACCAGGAATGCGTACCAATGATCATAATGCGCCTTGGCGGTAACCCCTTCGGAAGCAACATAGGGAGACGAGCCAACGAACTCCAGGTCGCTTGGCCAAGGCAATGCCTCCAGAAGACTGCTCGGGACTTTCCCGCCAAACATGTAGTAGCGCTCGTTTGCATCGATCAGTGGTTGCCATTCCCCCTGGCCTAGGATCCGCTCGAACAACTCACGGAAGGTCATCTCGTGTGTCATCCCGCTCTTGCGTAAGACATAGGATGCAGTGGAAACCGTGGTCTCGTCCCCTGGAACCACCGTAACCTGCCCGGTATGCCGCGCCCATTTGGGGTCATCCAATCCCCAACCGTCGGAGGCTGCAACCCAGCCTCGAACAACAAACGGCCGATTTTGTCGGATTGCCGTGGAGATTTGCTTGCTGTCAATCTCCTCGATCGGTTTCATGTTAAGCTTTGGCGTTTCGCGAGCTGATTCAGCGAGTTTGGCGTTGCTGGCCATGGTTTCCACCCTTATTGAGATGACCTTAATCAAAGAAATGAAATACAAATTGCGTTTCAGTTGGATGATATGTGGCTGTCGAGAGCGATGTCGTCGTGCATTCGAATGGCAGCGATCCAGACACTTGGTGTTCAATGGCCGTGCTGATCGACGAAAGCCGTCACCTGGCAGCGGGATACGCCGATGGCCTGGCAGAGCTTGGCGCTGTTTCCATTCCTCACCGTGCGCGAGAATGTCGAGTTCGGCCTGCGCATGCGCGGCGTCGACAGGGCCGAGCGGCGGCGACGCGTCGACTGGTGGCCGCGAATCTGGAAGAAGACATAATACTCGATACTCGCCCCAATTATACTTGAACGGGAGCGTAAAAGTCTTTGTCTATTGCTCGTTCTCTTTATTCACGAAGAGCACGTCCCATAGCGGCATAGACCGGCGCGCTGAGATACTCCCATGCTGACCTCGCTCCAGTTTCGATCATGACCTGTGTGCCCATTCCAGCTTGCAATGCTCCAGGCTTCAAAGACTCCGGCCTCAGAACAATTCGGACTGAATAAAAAGCCTGACCGGTCCGAGGGTCAATTAGCCGGTCAGCTGAAAGAGTGCGAACGTCACCACTCATCGGTTGCTGGTAACGTCTGTTCACAGCGCTAAGCCACACCGTCGCGTGCAGCCCCACTTTCACCTGATCGACGTCGAGGGGGTCAACGTTTGCCACAACAACGAAGCTATCCTCCTGAGGGACGATGTCCATCAGCGGCTCTCCCGCCGTTACGACCCCTCCGTTCGTGTGGACCTTAAGTCCCACTATGGTGCCTCCGATAGGAGCACGTATCTCGGTACGCGTCGCCACGTCATCAGCAGCGGCCATTCGCTGCTCGTATTCGTATATTTTGGCGCGGGTTTCTCCTAGTGTCTCGACGATATCGGCCGTCGTCGAGGCGCTAAGTTCGGCAATCTTGAATTTCGTCTCCTCCATCTTTTGCTGGGTCGCGCCGATCGACGCTACATACCCGCTTAGGGCACCTCCCACGTCCGCCTTTTCTCTTTCCAAATCTACAAGGCGCGTCCTGACTACCAACTTCCTTTCGTACAGGCTGCGCACATCACCTAATTGCTCCTCGATCAGCTCGAGCTTCCGGGTAGCCGCTACCACTTGCCCTTCAAAACCCTCTATCTCCTTCGCCATGCTTCCGGTTGCTTGCTGCAGCAGGGAGAGCTGCTCTCTGAAGAGGTTTTGACGTGTCCGAAAGACACTCTCCTGCCCGGAAACAGCATCCGCTGCCAATTTGCCGGACGCTTTCAATTCAGCCGGAATTTCGATCGAGTCCTTTCCATCTCTTTCCGCGACCAAGCGCGCTTCCGTAGCCTTCGCCTCGTACCACTGCGCCTTGATTTCATTTGCAGCAGCCGCCGAAGCGGTGTTTTGCAATCGTATCAACACCTGGCCTGGCGACACGCGATCTCCTTCTTGAGCCAATATCTCTGATATGATGCCGCCTTCGAGGTGCTGAACTGTCTTTACGTTTGACGCGACATTCACCACCCCGGTGGCCAAGACCGCACCCTGGATAGGTGCCGCGACAAGCCACATGCCGGTCAGGGTCGAGAAGGCAGCGACAATCGCGAAACCAGAGATCACTAAACGCCTACCAAACGGCGGCGGATCTTCGGCTCGCTGGGTACCGGGGTGTTTGGTGCCAAGGGCGAGCGAAGCTATCACTTAACGCTCCGCAATTCAGTTTTCCCGAAAGCAACGGGACGAACGGAACCTCCGGTGATCTCGGGCGATCGACTTCCTAGGATCAGCGACCTATCAACTAATCCGGCAAGACGGTTGGTCTGTCCGGATATGGTGACAATTACCGAGCTTCCCGCATCCTTCATAAGCCTAACCGCCGACTCGAGGGTCTTCTTCGAGGCAGCGTCCAAATTGGCGAATGGCTCGTCCAAGACAATAAGTCTCGGCGCGCGAAAGAGCGCGCGGGCAAGGGCTACTCGCTTCCGTTCACTCCCGGACAGGCCGACCGAGTCGTTAAGCAAAGTGTCATAACCCTGGCCCAGACGAATGATAACTTCGTGTATTCCGGCTATTTTTGCTGCGGAAACCACGTCATCGATAGAACTTTGTTGAAAACGTGCAATATTTTCCGCGACGGTTCCGTCAAAAAGTTCAACGTGCTGAGGTAAATAGCCGATGCCTCCAACTCTAACATTATCCGGAAGCCTGGTTATGTCCATGTCTCCCAAGCGGATCTGACCGGTGCGGGGCTTGAGCAAACCAATGAGAAGACGAGAAAGCGTCGTCTTGCCGGTGGCTGCACGTCCTATGACCAGCAGCAATTCCCCAGGAGCCAGAGAAAGCGACAGTTTCCTAAATACGTCTGCTCGCGATCCAGCATGCCTGAATGTAACTTGATCGAGAACTAACGAGCCTTGCGGCGTTCCAGGAAGCAGAGACGGCTCTACGTCCAACGGTTTGGCAAGCTCCGCCTTGATCTGAGAGTATCCCTCCCGCGCTTCCCTGAGGCTTCTGAGCTCCCGAACTGCCTTTTCCACCATTCTGTAAGCAAATCTGGCAATGAGCCGGGCTGCAAATACGCCTCCGAGGGACGCCGAATCGTTCAGGAACAGCCAGATGCCCGATGCCAATAGAACTATGTAAACGCAACGGTTCAGCGCCCGGATCGCTGCATCAAGGCTCGATCCTCTGGCATTAAGCCGCTCCCGTTGCAAAAAGCCATCTACTCTGTTCCTACCCCAGCGACCGGCGATCGCGTCGGCCATTGCGAAGGCGCCGACTACGTCTTTGTGCCTTTCCGCTGAGATCAATACCTCTTTCGCCTGCTTGGCAGCTTCACGTTCAGCTTGGCGGGGCTCTTGTGTGATCTTTTCTTTGAGCAGGCTCATACCTGTCAGCAAAGCCATGCCTGCCAACGCGATCAGGCCGAGAACAGGATGGATCACGTATACACATAACAGGAAAACGGGAGCCCAGACCACGTCCAGCCAAGCAGCTAGCCCTCGCTCAACAAAGCTGGAGACTTTCTCGATGCTGGTCAGAAGCGGCGGATTGGGGACGCCTGCCGTCAATCCGGCTTTCACGGACTGGCTGGTCAAGTGGTGCTCGATCCAAACGCTCCAGCGGGAAAGCATACGACGACGAATGGCTTCCAGCACGACGCCGGTTACCAGAGCGAGCAAGGCGGCCAAGGTCAGAATAACGAGGGTTTCCACGCTGCGGCTGGAAATGACCCGGTCGAATATTTGTATAAAATAAAGCGGCCCAGCAAATCGGAGCGCATTGATACAGACACCAAAACCCACAACCGCAGCAAGGCCAGGTATCGACCTTCGCCACATTTCGCTGAGGGGGGCGCTGTACCGCCGCCTACCTCGTGTTCTCAGCAAGGACACCGTCTTTTCACGCCCGCCCAAGCGGGGCATGCTGGTCGGGGTCCTCGTTGAAAATTCCCGAGAAATTCATGATCATCCCCTCCAAATCGTCATGAGGGCTCAAAGCAGGTCCCGCAAGAACATTTGGCTGAAGCCGATTTGCTGCCCAAAGGCGTTCATCGTGATCAACTGCCTCGAACATCGACCAAGCTCCGCTCACGAGGTTGTACATTTGGGTGGCGGACAGGGGAGGGCACCCGAGGGCTTGGACCAGGCTGCCCAGAGATGACTTGAGGGCTCCACGGGTTTTTGCCAGCACTGCCGCTTCAATCAACTCAGCGGGCGCCTGGATCGACATAAATGCGGGGT
This sequence comes from Mesorhizobium sp. M0184, assembly GCF_040322215.1. Classification (NCBI taxonomy): domain Bacteria; kingdom Pseudomonadati; phylum Pseudomonadota; class Alphaproteobacteria; order Hyphomicrobiales; family Phyllobacteriaceae; genus Mesorhizobium; species Mesorhizobium sp. M0184. The sequence goes on along the minus strand of NZ_JAMYSZ010000001.1, from coordinate 323,762 downwards.
TCGAGCTTTGCGATAGCAACTCGGGTAAGGTGACCGAGACGCTCCCAAAGGGACTGGGCCATGTCGCCCTGCTGTCACTGGCAGGCCTTCCCGGGCCAGGTGTTTCTCCCAACTCTGCCAGAATCAGTTCGTGCGCGAGCTTCCCTAAAAAATCAATTCGCAGCTGGGAAGAGTAGGCTCGACCTTGGTCGAGTGCCGTCATTGGATTTGGGGAATCAGCAATACGCCGTAGATATGGATTATTGCCCTGTCCGTTAGCCAGTTTTTCAGAAGCGCGAGCCTTTAGAACGGGGCTGAGTGCCCCATCCTGGAGCTCCCATGGGGAATAGACATGCAGGCCAGTGGCTTCTTCAGCCTCCCTCACACCGAGCGGCGATCGGCCGATCCTGCCACTAATTGCAAGTACCTTGTGGCCAGCAGCGCGGAGGGTATCAACTCCATACTTTGCTCCCATCGCGTCATAGGAAGCGAAAATCGCGCCAAGAGCCATGCTCCGAAAAGATTCAGCCAGAATTAGCTCGGAAGTTTCCTTCTGCTGCAGCCCATCGGCAATCTCAATAACAGCGACGTCACATCCATTTTCAGCGGCATGGTTCAGTAGGCGGAAAGCACCCTTCTCAATCAACTCTACCGGGGCTAAATACGTCGTTGCAAATCCGGCATCTGTGAAATCAAGAACGATGTCGGCTCCGGCATCCCGCACAATCCAGGTGTCGCCACCCGAGCCAGTTCCTGTAATTTTCAGTGCCGCGACCTTCAGTCCCGCCTTTTTGAACCCTCGGACCAATGACGTTGCCGTCAATGTCTTGCCGGCGTTCATTGACGTCCCAAGCGACAGAACAATCGGCAGAGAAGGGGGTAAATCGTCTGAGCTGACCTTGTAATCCCACACGTTTAGCCGGCGGCCGAACTTGTCGCCAATCAGGCCGAGCGGGGTGATCTTGGTTGGCGCCAGCATGCGAGCATGCCTGGAAAGCTCACATGCCGCGATGCCGCCCCCCGCTACCAAGTCGCACGGCCCCAGATCGGGGCCTATTACCGCCTCGAACTGGTCAGGAGCGTACCTGTTTCCATAACAGAGGATTATCTCATCTCCGCGAAACATGATCGCCTTTCGCCCGCAGATGAGCTCCAGTCTGCTGTGATTGCCGAGTTCATCAACGCGCGCCAAAACAAGATCGCCAGCGACGGGCTGTATAGATCCGGTAACGAGTGTGCGCATGTGAGATGCGGCGACCCGGCGGGTGGCGAATGCTCGTTTAGCTCTCTTCAGGCGCCCGCGCTTAATTCTTGAAACGGACATGAACTCCCCAACTTACATTTGGATGGCATTTAGAAGTCTTTTCTGTTATATGTATAAGATTAAGCCCTTTTCTATACTCCTCTCCGTTTGCAATCGATTATCCAATAACCAATATGATTGGATAAATATGATTAGATAAATAGCATTAGATGCCCAAAATACATACCCAAGCTGACGACTTTTAACGGCTATTAACACTATAATGTCTGGATCTCTGCCATTCGAATGCATGACGACATCTCCCCGCGAGGCCACATACCATCCAGCTGCATTGTCCGGATCAGGCCGGCGGGAAATCCACTGGTCTTTCAAGAGAATAAGAACGCGACTTCCGGATGCTGCGGCCGTAGCGTTTAGGCTGAACGTGGGGGATCAGATATAAAGCGTGCTTAAATGTGGTGGAATGCGCCACATCTTCGCCCCTTCACATCGGGTCTTGCCGAAGCCGCTCATGCCCATCGATGCGGTACCCGTTTCGAGATGCATTTGAAGTGGCTGCAGCGGAAGCGTGGTCAGGAAGTCTGTATTGTGGGAGACGGTCGAAAAGCAGGCGGAGCGTGAACATCCGGGGTCAAAAGTGGGGTTATGGTCAGCCTATCTGAAGAGTTGGGACAAATTGAGATTGTCAGTTTTAAGGTGCTATCGGGACTTAATGTGCATAGCACGAACACTGTGGTCAAATTAACCCTGAATATCGGGCGGCTAGCGGTTTCTTGCATCTCCGATTTTACTGCGCTGGCTCGCTCAGCGCTGTCCGAAATGTTTCCCGGTTGTGCACAAAACGCTTTGGTCCCTCGCTACATTGCCGACGCAATCCTGTCCGCTGATCTTGAGCTTCGCCGCGCGATGAATTTCTATTCGTTTTCGCCGACGGCGTCGCTAATAGGCGATCCGTCCGAAAGCCATCTTGCAATCGTTTGGGAGTCGGATGACCCGCAGATGTCGCGCGCGGCTGCTTCGGCTGTCGTTGACGCGATTGGTGAGGCGGCGCGAGGCGAGGACGGGGCAGCGAAATACGCTCAGACTCGGGAGCTAAACCTGGAAAGGGCGAAGAGGCGACGTCTTTCAAATTCGACCGCTGTGCTTGTAGCTGCAGCTAAGAGAAATCACATCCCGTTCGAATTCATTGCCCGTAACCACCTTCGCCTTGGCCAAGGCAAGCACCAGAAGCAGCTGTTCTCGACGATATCGGGTTCTACATCGTTTGCGTCGGCGAAGGTGGCCTTGGACAAAAGGCTGGGCAACAGACTTTTGGCGCAAGCGGGGATCCCAGTACCCCGTCAGATTACCGTTCGCACCAAACCTGAGGCCGTCGCTGCCGCCAAACAGCTGGGTAAGACCGTCGTGGTCAAACCGGTTCAGGGAAATCAGGGGCGGGGAGTCTCGGTTAAACTGCGGGGACGCCGTGCAGTTGAGGCTGCATTCGATATAGCGCACGACGTCACTCAGTCAGAGCGGTTTGGCGTCCTGGTTGAGCAGTTCATCGCCGGCCCGGAATTTCGAGCGACAGTCGTTGACTATCATCTCGTGGCGGCGGTCATGTGTTGCCCCCCCCAAGTCGTTGGCGACGGTGAAAAAACGATAGTTGACCTGATTCATGATTTGAACCGAGAACCCGACAGAGACGGGAGACGTCTTTCTCCTGTAGAGATTGACGATGAGCTGCTACGGCACCTAGCCTTGCGTCGTCTTACGCTGGAGTCCGTCCCAATTTCCGGGCAGCCTTTGGTTCTCCGACCTACCGGCCACCTCGCCCGTGGAGGCGTCCCGGTCGATGTTACAAACTCCGTTCATCCAGATAACAGGCAACTGTGCGAGCGCATCGTGAGAGTCATCGGCCTTAACATTGCCGGGATAGATCTCATCATGCCCGATATTGCAAGATCATACAAAGAGGTCGGGTGTACTGTCATCGAGGTAAATGCACGGCCGGGGATCGAGTTTCATCTTTGGCCGCGAGCGGGGATCTCGAGAGATGTGAGTGAGATAATCCTGGCCAATATGTACAATGAGCCGGGCTCTTCGGAAATTGCCACCGTACTCGTCATCGGCGATCGACACACTGGTGCGGTGGCGACAGCAATCGATCATCGGTTCCAGGCGGAAGGGCGAAGAGTTGGTCTCTTGTCGAAAAGAGGCGCTTACATCAACACTGTACCCCAGGAATTTGGGCGGCGGACAACCCCGCAAATGCTGGCCAGAGACCCGTTCCTGGAAGCCCTGGTTTATGCAGCCTCTCCGGACAGACTTTGGGCGAGCGGTCTTTGTCTGGGTGCTTGCCGTGCGGTCTCGATGACTCGAACGGATGCAGACAATGGTACAGTTCTTGAAGATCTCGCTCAGCGAGTGTTGCAGTGCGGAAACCAGGGCTATTTCATTGTCAACAGCGAAGATGAATGGCCCCGCCGTGCGCTGTCGACCTTGCCGACCACACGGCTAATATTGGTCAGTTCCGAGCCTGATACTGATACCGACCTACGTCGGCACCTACAGAGTGGTGGTTTGGTTCTAACTTTGAGATGGAGCACTGACGGATCGGGTGCCAAAATGGCGCTTTTGTCGAGATCTGGTGAGCTAGCCGCGGAACCCCTCGCATCTATGTCTCAGTCGCGGCCACAGCAAATAAGGTCTGCCATGCACGCAATGGCAATGTCGTATTTGGCAAAAAAGGATGGCTGGTTCGATGAAGTGGCCCCGTTTCCTTCAGTTCGGCCCGAGACGAACGACGTTCGATAGCAGTGATGAGTTTATCGATTCTGCTCAAGCTAAGGAGAGTAAGGTTATGAACACTGTTTCGCCGACTGCAACACCGAGTGTTTCGCTAAGTGATGCGGCGACACTCGTTGCTTTGACTTTGAAACGCACCACAAACAAAGCGGGACAGCCGCGAACCCGTGCAAGAATGTCGTACAAGACATTCAGGCGCCTGACTGGACGGCGTGTCGGCGGGGCGGCGTTCGTGAGAGGCTTCACGGAGGAATTGTTGAAACTAGGCTGGCTGATGGTCCGTATGCCATCGGCATACGGCTTCGTGCGCGCCGCCTCCCTCGACAAGTGGCGTCTCATAAAATCAAATATGGTCGCGGAAGAACTTAAGGTGATTAAGGAGGGATCTGCGGCGACGGCATTGGAGAGTGCTCGGCAAGAGCTCGCTGGATCGGGTGAGAATAGCGGTTCAGCAGGCGGCCTCAGTAAGGCAGCTCGAATAAGCGGAGAGAAGAAAAAGCCGGTCGCAAGCATCGGATAGATGTGCCTCGTCAGGAGATTGATTTGTGTAGCCCCCATCAGGGGCAGGCGAATTGGGGCCAAAACGCTGCCGGAAGCTGGGCTGCAGACTCGGATCCAGCTTCCCACCATGGAGCGAAATGCGGCCTCAGAGCATGTTGAAGGACAATCTCCACGCCCTGTAGAGAGTTGGCCTCAGGGCAACCGACGGCATGTCCTTTCGATCAATTTCAGCACCCGTCGGCGAAAGGTTCGCAGGATTGCGGAGCGCAAGACTTGTGAATTCTTGCGTCTCAGCGTTCGCAGAAGAAGCAGTAGCTTTGGGGAAAAAAGATGGCGACTGGATCTGTTTACGTCTGGGAGCGTTGCGATTCAGATTTTACTGGTGGCCGGGTGCATTCAACCGAGGTCGAACTGCCTTATCTTTGCCAAAACACGGGGAGGCAAGGGCTGCGTGGGCGGTACGTGGACGTAATCGGTCATCCAGCCACGGATGTTCACTGGCCCACGGGTGAGATGGGCGAAGCACTGCCCGACAAGCACGGTAACTATGTTTTCAAACCTTTCGGCGGCGGAATTCTTGGTGAACAGGAAGGTTGTGAGGCCGCGGCACGCTTCGGCCAGGTCAACGTCTACTACCACGTCTCCTTGATAGCTCATCGAGTGAACGAAGTGCTGCGTTCACTCGGCGAGGGCCCGTTGCCGAAGGTGAGAGCGATCGTTAATGCGCACCAGCCGAAACAAGGGGGAGTTAACGGGGATCTGCTTAGGTTGGTGCCGGTCAAAGGGACCAAATACCGATATCCAGCAAGAATCGAAAATCTCGATGATTTTTCGATCCCCCTCTGTGGGGAATTGCTGTTCGGCCCGGGGCGTGCAGTCACAGCGGAAGGGTGGCTTCCACGAATTTCAGGCGGTGCTTATCTGTGCGACCCCTCGCACAATGCCAGTTTCATATATCAGGCATTCGGGTTTCACGTGGTGCGCCATACCGCTGACATCCAAGCTGACAGGCTGCATGCACCGCGCGCCAGTTTCAGTAGGCCTGGTCCCCTTGAGTACGCCTTGAGCGCATACTTTGCGGCCGCGATGCTGTCGACTCCCTACGTATGGTGTTGGCACCTCCGTCATGATGCCGAGTTCGTACCATCGGATACTCTTGCCAATGATTCGCGTATGGACGACGCCGAGATGCCACCGCCGGAGGCGCTGGTCGCGCAAGTCATAGCGGCGACAATGTGGGACCTACACAAGGCTTTTCCGGGAGACGAACTTACTTGTATTTCGTTAGTTGTAGCTGCCCTTTTGGCGCTGGGACGACTTTCTGATAGCCCGTATGCTCCTTCCGGAATTCGAACGCGCGCCCTCAGGTCACTTCCGAAGAGCTTTGCCTCGTGTTTGCTTCATGCAGACCGAATGAGATTCAGCAGCCGTTACGAAACACTGATCCGAAGCGTTTTTGAGAAGCGTGGGATCGGCTTTAGTTCTTCAGCGGTTGAGACATTGTTGGCACCCTCCGTTCAGCCACCCCTTTACCGCCTCGGTGAATCGGAAGAAGTCCGGCGCCATGTTGTAAAAATTCGCGAGAAGTTTTCAGAGGTCATAATTCCGGATGACATCGATCTCATCGACCCGGACCAACTTGAACAGTTCCTCTCTTCGTCCGCCAGCGCTCCGTACCATTTGGCGGCGGTCGGAGATGTGATGACCGGGATGCGGATGCGTCATCGTATCCGCAGGTTTGGCCCAGACTATGCCTTCGCCTGGGTCAGGCCGATCTTTAGACGCTGCGCTTTGATAACGGGAAACCTTGAGGGGCCGTTCTCCACCATCTCTGAGAAAGCAGGTACCACTCGGAACTACTCATACAAAGTGGACCCCAAGTCAGCCTCTGTCTTACGTCGTGCAGGCTTCGCTGCCATGACTGTCGCGAATAACCACATTCAAGACTGCGGTCGGGGTGGCGTGGTTGAGACGCTAGCCACGTTAGAGCGACAGTATATCCAACCGTACGGTGGTGGTAGGAACCAGAGCTCTGCTTACCACCCGGCGATTTTTGATGGCGCAGATATCCGCATCGGACTTCTCGGATATTACTGGAACCGTCGAACAGCGGCTCGTGGCGAACTTCCAGGCTCCGCACAAGATGTGCCCGAATTCGTCGAGCGTGATCTGGCCCAACTTCGTCCACTGGTCGATCGGATCGCCGTGATGGTACATTGGGGTTTGCCATACCAGCGCCAACCTACCGAGCAAGACCGCATGAAAGCACGGCTATTTATCGACCTGGGTGCGGACGCAGTCATCGGCCATCATCCCCACATCCTTCAGCCGATCGAGATTTATAATGGTCGGCCGATATTATACAGTGTCGGCAATTTTGCATTTGGGTCCGGAAACAGCAAAGGGGAGTCCATTCTGCCTTGCTTCCACTTTGGTGCGAAGCAGATCCGTTTAGATATTTATCCAGTTTACGTTCAAAACAGAGATCCGCGCCTCGACTACCAACCAAAGATAATGGGAGGAGCAGCCGGTCGCGCGACAATCGATCGGTTGCTGGCGTTGTCGCCTGGACTCGCCGATGTTGTCGTAGCCATTCAAGACAGATGCCTTAGATTGGCCATCCCTGCACTGGCGTGAGGCTCCGAAGCTCATGCGTATGCCGTACGCGGATTTGCACTGGGTTCCTCGATCGCAATGGCGGCGCGAGCGATACGTGCCGACAAAACAAGGAGCCGATACCCTGTCACGCAGGACGCTGAGGTGCCGCGGAGGCGTCGCTTGCGAACATTGCGAGGACCAGACGTGGAGAAACGAACTCTTTACTGCTCAGCCGGTTTTGATTTGTTTAGCTGCCGCTAATGGGATATGTCATCCCTGCGGGATCGTCCATGGGAGCGACAGGTGCGATTTCTAATCCGTCTGTTAGGGGCAGTCATCTTAGGCTGTAGTCTGACGTATTCAGGCCAAGTACTTGCCTGGAAGGTCGGCAAAGGTACGACCTCAGCAACTATTAACGGCATAAAGTTGACAGTATACACCTATCATCCGAAGAACTGTGCCAATCCATCGATCCTGTTCGTGTTCCATGGACTAAGCCGAACGGCCGAATCCTACCGAGACTACGCGCAGCCTCTTGCGGATCGAAATTGCCTGATCGTTATGGCGCCGCTTTTCGACCTGGAAAGGTTCCCAGGCTGGAGCTATCAGCGGGGAGGCATTGTCAACTCGGGCACAATTCAACCTCGGGACAGGTGGACTGTCTGGTACGTGAAGGGCTTGGTAAACTGGGCGAGGGCCCGAGAGGGGCTGCCGACTGCGCAGTATTACCTTTTTGGGCACTCGGCGGGAGGTCAATTCATGTCGCGTGTTGCAGCATTTGCCTTGTCGGATGCCAAGAGAGTGGTCGTAGCCAATCCGTCGACCTACGTATTGCCCTCGCTAGCAGAGGCGGCAGCCTACGGGCTGGGATGTCTCTCCTCGGGTTGCGTCTATACGCCGGATCAAGCCTCTCAGGAGTTGAAGGCCTATCTGGCTTTGCCTCTAACGATCTATCTTGGAGAAGACGACACTGGCGATGTCGATCTAAACGAAAGCGCAGCTGCTATGCGCCAAGGAGAGACGCGTTTGGATCGGGGGCAGTTCACTTTTGAGCTGGCGCAAGCTGTCGCGACCGCTAACGGGTGGCCTTTCAATTGGCGTCTCGTGATTTTGCCGGGTGTCGGACATTCGGCACGCGACTTGTTGCAGTCTGACCAGGCTCAGCAAGTCTTCGGCCTTAAGTAAAGAATTAGCACATCGCTGACTTCAAGGTCTGCCGCGTTTCACTCAGCTCAATGAGCAGCGAGACGTAAGCGCTGTTCTCAGGCCACGGCCTTTAGCTCGGGGGCGCGGATGTAGGCCCAAGGCAGCAGGTCGTCGATCCGGCTGTTCCGATGGCCGTTGACGATCCTGGTGAGTACGTTGGCGAGATAGCCGAGCGGCTCGACACCGTTGAGTTTGCAGGTTTCGATGAGCGACGCGATGACTGCCCAGTGTTCGGCACCGCCGTCCGAGCCCGCGAAGAGCGCGTTCTTGCGGTTGAGCGCGATCGGACGGATTGAGCGCTCGACGGTGTTGCTGTCGATCTCGATGCGGCCGTCGTCAAGGAAGCGCGAGAGGCCTTGCCAGCGCGAGAGCGTGTAGCGCATCGCCTCGGCGAGCTTTGTCTTCTGGCTGATCAGGCCGAGCTTCTCGCGCAGCCAGGGTTCAAGATCGGCGATAACTGAAGCGCTCTTTTCCTGACGCATCGCACGGCGTTCATCGGCCGATCGGCCGCGGATATCGTCCTCTATTCTGTAGAGTTGGGCGATCCGTCTCAGCGCCTCGCTGGCAATCGGCGCGGGGCCAGCGGCGGCCAATTCATAGAACCGCCGGCGAACGTGCGCCCAGCAGAATGCGAGCGTGACGTCGCTCTTGTCGGCCAGCACACGATAGCCGCCATAGCCGTCGACCTGCAGGATTCCAGTGAAGCCTGCGAGATGAGCGATCGGACGCTCGGCCTTCCGGTCGGGTGCGTAGACATAGGCGACGCCCGGCGGGTCGGCTCCCTGCCTTGGCCGATCGTCACGCGCATAGGCCCAGAGCTGCCCGGTCTTGGTCTTGCCGCGGCCGGGATCGAGCACCGGCGCGGTCGTCTCGTCGGCGAAGAGTTTTGGCGAGGACTTCAATTTGCCAAGCAGCCGCTCATGCACCGGACGCAGGTGCCAGGCGGCGCGGCCGACCCAGTCGGCGAGCGTGGAGCGATCGAGATTGATGCCTTGCCGGGCGTAGATCTGCGCCTGACGATAGAGCGGCAGATGATCGGCATATTTTGAGACCAGGACCTGGGCGACCGTTGCCTCGGTCGGAAGGCCGCCCTCGATCAGCCGGGCGGGTGCGGGAGCCTGAACCACCACGTCGTCGCAGGCGCGGCAGGCATATTTTGGTCGCCGCACGACGATCACACGCAGCTGCGCTGGCACGATGTCGAGCCGCTCGCTCACGTCCTCGCCGATGCGATGCAGGCCATTGCGGCAGCACGGACAGGCATGGTCCTCAATGTCGACGACCATCTCCGTGCGCGGCAGATGGGGTGGCAGCGCGCCGCGGTTCGCCCGGCGCTTGGTGGTCTTTGCTTGGCGCTCGGCGGGAGCAGATTGCTCCTGCTCTTCGTCACCCGCGGCCTCGATCTGTTCGGCCTCTTCGAGTCCCAGCAGCAACTGATCCTCGGGGAGCGTCTCAGCACGACGGCCGAAGCGGTGACGTTGCAATTCCTTGAGGATCTGGACTAGGCGGGCATTCTCGACGTCGCGCGCCAGGACCATCGCCTTCAGCGCGTCCGGATCGTCGGGAAGCTGGTCAGCCGTCATCGCCATGACCGGATCAGACCATATTCGCCGACAGCCCGCGACAGCGGAATCCAGACTGATTCACTTCGTCGCGGGTCAGCCGGCCTGGGCTGGAACGCGGGTCCGGCGCGCCTCATGGACGCGCCGCCAGTCGAGACCTTCGAGTAGCGCCGAGAGCTGCGCGGCCGTCAGCCGCATCATGCCGTCATGCACTTTCGGCCAGCGGAACTCCCCATCCTCCAAACGCTTGGCATAGAGGCAGACGCCGGTGCCGTCCCAGAAGATCAGCTTGATCCGGTCAGTCCGCTTCGCCCGGAAGACGTAGACGGCCCCGCTGAACGGATCGGCCCCCATCGTCTCTCGCACCAGCGCCGCCAATCCCTCCGCGCCCTTGCGGAAGTCGACCGGCTTCGTCGCCACCATGACCTTGACCGCACCCGTCGGCCCGATCACGACGTCGCCTTCAGCGCGCGGATCACTGCGGCCACCGTCTTGGTATCGGCGCCCCGGCCGACGCGCATCGCGATGCCGTCGATCTCAAGCTCGATCATGCCGGCGTCTCGAGTGGCTTGCCGTTTCCGCTGCTTCGGTGGATGCCTGGCTACAGGCTCCGCTGCCGCCACAACCGCCGGCACGAAGGCAGGAGAATCTTGCTGCACCGAAGCGGCCTGTTTGCGCGCTTCGCGGCGCCAGGCGAAGACCTGCTGCGGCCTGAGGCCATACCGGCGGGCGACCTCGGAAATGACTGCATTCGGCTCCAGCGTCTCCGCGATGATCCGCGCCTTGTCATCCACCGACCACTGACGCCGACCGCCAGCACCGTTGATCACCTCGAAACGCCGAGGCTGCCGCTCCGGGTCAAGCGTAAGGTCAAGTCCAGACACAAGCCGATCTCCGATCCCAATGCAGAACCGGCAACCTCACAGATCACGACCACTCCCGAAAGGTGGTCCCACAACAGCGCTTACAGCGAGACAGCTTGCATCGCCTTTTTGCCGAGCGTGAATTGCCGCTGCGTTTTTGTTGTTCTAATTTAGTAAATTCTAAACAGTCTTCGGTCTAAGTTGCTCTTAAGAGAGGGCTTCTGGATGCGGAGACTGAAAGATCTGCCGCCCGAAAAACGGGGGAACTTTGCCGTCGCGATGGCCTTAATGGTGGTGCCACTGGGCTTGGCCCTCGGCCTTAGCATTGACTTTACCAACGCCGCTTCCTGGAGATCCAAGCTGCAGGAGATAGCCGATTCGGCGGCTCTTGTTGCTGTCGAGAGCGATGGAGGAAACGAAGCAGCCGTGCAGGCCGCGAAGAATTGGGCGCTGGCCAATGGCTCCTTCGTGACCGGCGCTGTCGTTGGGGTGAGCATCACCACTCCTTCTGCTGGGACGCGAGAGGCGGCGGTTGAAATCTCAGCTGGAATGCCAACCGCTTTCATGAGTCTTGCTGGAATTCGGAGCATTAACCTTCACGCGGCGGCAACGGCCCGAAAAGCCGCGCCGGATTATTGCTTCTATGTCCTCGATCCTGCCTCAAATGGAGCGCTGACGGTAATGGGTTCCGGGGGGCTTTCGGTGCCAAACTGCGGTATCCAAGTGAATTCCTCCAGTCCAAGGGCACTGAGGCACGTTGGAACCGGAAAGATTGTCGCCAGAAAAATCTCTATAGTGGGCAATTACCAAGGCGGTGGTTACACCATCATCCCGAAAACCAACCAACCTGAACTTGCAGACCCACTTGTCGATCTACCGCAGCCCGTTCCACCGAACGGCTGCGACTACAGTGATCAGATGCTGACCGATGTTACCATTCCGGCCGGCCGGGTGTTCTGTGGAAACATCGACCTCGATGGAAATGTCGTTCTTTCTCCCGGAGTTCACTATTTTCAGAACGCAACAGTGAGCATCGGCAGCCATGTGAATCTCTCGGGCCACGAAGTCACGATATTCGTTGACTCCGAGTCAAGCATTATTCAGTCAGCAGGCAAAGGTGGCGTAAGGATTTCGGCTCCCACGAGCGGCATTTACGCTGGCATCGCTATCTTCGGGTCACGCACAGTTACGCCCTCTGTGCCAACGGTCTCATTGTCCGGAAACAAAAACTACTTAATTGAAGGGGCTATCTACCTGCCCCATCATCGTTTTCGGATGAGAGGGACAACAGACCTGAAGTCGACTGCCAACTCAGGTTGGATTGTTGCGTGGCAATTTTTCTATAGTGGCAACTCGAGCGTGGCCCTGGACTGGTATGGTGCGACTCCGCCGAAAGGCCTTGGAGACTTAGGAATAGTGCTCCTTCGCTGAAGCAATACTGATGTCAGTGCTCGGCACAGGGCTATATCTTTGTTGTTGCTGTATTGGGCTCGGACCAACCAACCATTCCCGGCGGCTGCCGTTATATGCATGGCCGAAATGACCGAGCTGGCATGACTGTGCGCAGCTCTTCGGTTGGCGGCGTCCAGCCGGCGCTACCCTGGTCACCCGGAGGCAGCACAGATCGAATCAGGCGGCGAAGCACAATTTTCCGCTAAGTGCCTGAGACTGTTTGGTAGTGGAACCAGTCATGGGCGGAGCTGATCTCCGGTCAATTTATCTGCTTTGGTCCAAAAAAACAGCAAAATTCGACGAATCTCAACGTTTCGGGCACTCTCGATCTCAAACACCGATGCTATATCGCGGCGGACTAGCGTCCAAATTGCCGGCGCAAGCGAGTTACAACTTCATGCAGACCCATGGCATTCGAAGCTTTTACAAGAAGGCGGTCCTTCGCGCGCAGGATAGTGGCGAGCTCGGGCAACACATCGTCTGCTGTCGCGAAGTGTGGGCCGAGGAGGTACTCCGGCAGGGCACGACGGAGATATGTCATCTGCGTCCCAACCGTCATCACCATATCCAGATCGGCCGCGAGAACGGGTTCCGCCAGACCGGCGTGAAATTCGGCCGATCGTGGCCCGAGTTCCCGCATGTCGCCAAGAAGGGCAAGCTTTCGGCCCCCACTTGCGCGCTTCCCCTCAGCGAGTGCCGCCAGCACGGCGGCCACCGATGTCGGATTCGCGTTGTAGGCCTCATCGACGACATGGATCTCGCCGGACGCGAGGGCGATGCGTATGACTTCGCCACGTCCGTGGATGGCCTGCACCTCCCCGAGCGCGTCGGTCGCAGCTCCCAGATCAAGGCCGAGCAAATCGACAGCCGCCAGCGCGCTGAGGCTGTTGACTGCCATGTGCCGCCCTGGATTACCTAGCTTGTAGGCGAAATCCCGGCCCTTCAGGACCGCACGCACCAGTTGATCTTCGTGCGAATAGTCCACGAGCCGGTAGTCGGCCTTAGCATGTTCACCGAAGGACACGACCTTCGCCCCGAACGACAGCGCGCGGGCTCGGAGATATTCGAAATGCTCGGAATCCCGGGGGACGATCGATATGCCGCCCTCAGCGACATCGTACAGGCGGGCTTTCAACTTGGCGATGGCCTCACGCGAGCCGTACTCTTCGAGATGGGCGTCGCCGATCGTCGTGATAAGAGCGACATGCGGCTTGAGCGCGGATACCTCAAGGAGCCGCCGAAAAAAGCCAATCGACACCTCGACAGCGTGGATGCCATCAGGGGGAAGGTTGGCGATCAGGCCGAGCACGCCGGAGACGGTATTGAAGTTTTCGCCCGGAAAAGGTGGATAACCAGCTGCGGTCAGAATGACGTTGATCATCGCCGTGGTGCTCGTCTTGCCGACGCTGCCGCCAACCGCGATCAGGCGTCCGCCGTAAGCAGACCGCGCTCGCTCGGCGAGATACTTCATGGCGACGCGGACCGAAGCCACCCGGAGCAACGGCAAGTCTTCGAAGTTGGGCCGGTACTCTCGGTCCGCGAGGAGCGCGAGCCCCTGTCGCCTGAAGCGCCTGATCTTCCTGGGGTGTACGCCGTAACGGTAGGTGCCAACGCACGGGATGACGAGCGCGCCGGGGCCGATCAGTGCGTCGCAGAAGGCTATGCAGTCGGTCGTCCAGCCTTCCGGCAGGTCGCCTTCCCATATGCCTCCAGTGATCTCCGCAAGCTCAGCCTTCGTCCAAGGGTGCATTTCTCCCCCTGTCCCGCCGATCGACCCGCGCCTCGGCCACCTGGATGCGTGGCCGTCCGACATCCCTGTCCTGTGGTTCGATCACTTTCAGCCAATTCCGCTCAATGTGCAATGGTTCCGGGTACCACCTGAGACCTTTGCCGGGTTCAAAGCGGCCTTCGCCAAGCCCGCTACTTTAACGACCACATCCGCAATCACTTTTGAGATCATCTGGTTGGGACCGATCACGATCTTGGATGAGCGAAACCATCTGTTCGAACGCTAGTCACCTATTCATCGAGTTCAACGGCTCATGGTCGGGGAGACAGTGATGCAGCACCTCGCCAAGGTTTCGCTTGTCGAACGTCTGGCCACAAACGGGGCAGAACTCGAAATATCCTGCTTCGTCGTTGGCCGGCGGCCCGTGGCGCTTGCCCTTGATGCCGGCTGCGGGGTTGTTGGTTCGATCTCGTCTCACGTTGGTCGCCACCGCACGTAACTTTCATGGGGACGGGCCGACAGCCGATCGGGGGTTCCAGCGGGCCGCCGGGCCTACCGGCTGCCAGTGGCGCTGCCGGGTAGAGTAAATTGTAGGCCATTTCATGCGTCATTGCTAATACAATAAAATGATAGCGTTCCGTTCCTCTAGCCGCCAGACCGGGCGCGTCCATTCCCCCTATGATGCGAACTTTGGTGGACAATCCGCCCCAAGGGGACGGATGGACACACGAGTTCGACCTCGTGATCGATGATGCCGATGTTCGCATTCTTACTCGCCGCGGTCTCGATTGGACGACGAAGTAGCGAGACCTTTCGGCGCCGCCAAGAAACTCAACGTGCAAAGCACTATCATCGATGGCGAGATCATCGTGCTTGACCGGCCGGCGCCTATGGCGCCCAACCACTGCATAGTTCTAAGAAAAGGTGGTAGCGGGAGGATACCGCCAATACAGTGCGGCCACTGAATTTATTTGCTAACTCGACTTCCTTGCAAGCTACAGGGCGGTTTACAGCTTTAAATCGTGTCCGCGATTTGAACCTACAGCGGCTAGGAGACGTCGACGCTGACGGTCGGTAGCGGCTGCCGTCCGTCGTCTCGGTGCATCGAAAAACGGGCAAGTTGATTGGGAACAACGATTACCTACCTCGATTTAGGCATCGTAGCGCCGCGCTTCGCAGCGGTTTTGGGCCGCTTCGCCCTTGGAATATGTGTGCCCAAAGTCTGAAGGTCTGCGAAATTCGCCGTACTTATTTCGCAAAAATCCTGCAAAAAAGTACGGCGATTTCGCGCTAAGTGATTGAAAAGCATGGTGATCCCGACAGGAATCGAACCTGTGACCTACAGATTAGGAATCTGCCGCTCTATCCTACTGAGCTACGGGACCATCGCGCCCGACACATAACCGCTTCGGATCGTTTCGCCAAGAGGTAGCTAGGCCGCTCGCTTGGGTTCGACCGCGAACGGGCTCAGGCCCAGCCAGGTCTGCATTTTACGGGCGATATCCTGGTCTCCCGTCAAGATGACTTTCGTCCCTGCCTTCTCGACGGTGATCAGCCCCATCCAGATTTCGGTCATGGTGTGCAGGTCGGTCGAGACGTAGAGATCGACATCGAAGCCCGGGTCGTACCAGCAGAGGTCGACCTCGCCGTGCTTCTCGACGATCAGCCACCATGACCGTTTCGAGGCGGGGAGCTCCTGATACAGAAATTGTATCACCGTGCGCCCGTCGGGCAGCGGCGACGCGTTGAGGTTGCGCCGCATGTCCCACATCAGCAGCGACGGATCGAGGTTCTTCAGCGACAGCCGCGACTCGACCCATTTCTGCCCCCAAAAGCCCATCGCCTCGACAACGGAACGCAGATCCCTGCCTGCCTCGGTCATCCGGTATTCGAAGATGCCTTTCTCGCCGCGCACCTCCTTGCGCTCGACGATCCCGGCCAGCTCGAGCTCCTTGAGGCGTTGCGACAGAAGGGTCGGCGACATTTTGGGGACGCCGCGGCGCAGATCGTTGAAACGGGTCGAGCCCGCCACCAATTCGCGAAGCAGAACCATGGTCCAGCGGGTGCACAGCACCTCGGCGGCCATCGATAGCGGGCAGAACTGCTTGTATCCGGACTGGGTCATGATGTTGCCTTCCCCTCAAACTCAGCCGGGATCATAGGCCTTCCCCGGCGGCACGGCGAGTACAGAAACTGTACCACACCAGTACAGATCGCGGACTGGCTGAGGCGACCCTTGCCGTGCGACCCCTCTGCCGCTGCACGGGATACCCCTGTGCACGACCAGGAGACATGACCCATGACCGCTTACGTTATCGCAGACATCAAGGTGAGGGACCCGAAGTGGATGCCGGCCTATGCCGCGTCGGTCCACGACCTCGTTCACAAGCACGGCGGCAGATATCTGTCGCGCAGCGGCAATGTGAAGACACTCGAAGGCAAGCCGCTCGACACGACGCTGATTGCCTTGATGGCGTTCCCGACCGAGGCAGCGGCGCGCGCCTTCACCGACGATCCTGCCTACGCACCGTTCGTTTCGGCCCGTCAGGGCGGCAGCGACAGCCGTTTCCAGCTGATCGACAACTCCGATCTGGCTGGGACGATCCCGTATCTGCCGAAGGGATGATCTTCCCCTGCATTCGTCGCATCGGGATAGGGATCTCCCAGCAACAACAGCCACAGCGCCCACCTGCCGGACCTCCTTACCTCCGGCGGCCAGCCGGGCTGTGCTTTTCAAGAAGAATGGAATGACTATGACAATCAACTTTCGCAATAGACTTCTCGCTGCCGCGGCGCTGCTGTCGGCCTGCACTGCGTTGGCGCAGGCGCATCAGGCAGCGCCCGCGTCCGGTCCCAATCCGCTGGCCGACAAGGTACGCGCGGCCAACAGCCGCTTCGAGAATGTGGCGGCGGCGACCGCCGAGGGCTATGCGCCGATTCCCTGCGCCAGCGGCATCACCGGCGGCGCCATGGGCATCCACTACGTCAGTCCCGGCTACCTCAAGGACGACGCTGTCGATGTCGCCAAGCCGGAAGCGGTGATGTACGAGCCGATGGCCGACGGCACGCTAAAACTGATCGCGGTCGAATACATCACCTCGAAAGGCCCGGCCTCGCTCGATGGACATCTGTTCAACTTCAACAGCGCGCCCAATCGCTATGGCCTCGGTCCGTTCTATGAGCTGCATGTCTGGGCCTGGAAGGGCAACCCGACCGGCGCGTTCGCCGATATGAACCCGAACGTGTCATGCGAACCGACGACTGCTGCCAGCCAGTAAGCAGCCGAGCCAGGCGGCGCCGACGCCGCCTGGCCGAATGTGGGAGCAGGCCCCAAAGAGGTCGGGATAGCGGAACTTTCGGGACGCCGGCGCGCTTTAGTGTCCCGAAGGAGACACCGCATGAGCGCCACCAAAGAGTTCTTTCAAACGTGGCTGCAGGAGAATGTCGGCAATCTGCCCGCCGAGAGCGAGGTGAGCGTCGCCGTCCTGGCGCAGCAATTCGAGCAGGATGCCGATGCTGCCGGCTATGGCCACGAGGTTCGCGAAGACGAACTCGGCAATATCCAGGAGGCGATCGAGGCAGCCCTGACGAAGGCGAGGACAGGCGAAGAGCCGCAGGCTGCCGACGACAATGAGCTGGCGCCGGTCATGGAGGCGCTGGAGGTCGAGGATCCGAAGAGCGGACCGTAGCGGTTGCGGCTCTTCCCTTCCACGCTACATGACCGGGCATAATGGATGCCAAACACCTCACGCTCGGCGTCGTGATCGGCGTGGCTATCGGCGTCGTGTTGGACAACATTGTTGCGGGCATCGGGATAGGTATTGCTCTGGGCATTGCCTTCGGCCTTGCCCGGAAGTCGTCCGGCCGGAAGTGACCAGCAGAACATGTCCTGCCCGGTTTTGCCGCCCAGAGGTGCGGCGGTTGCCGCACCGCCGATGCCGAATGGCTACGCCGCCAGCGCTGTTTCCGCCAGCTTCACCCAATAGCTCATGCCGTGCGGGATGACCTCGTCGTTGAAGTCGTAGGCTGGGTTGTGCAGGCCGGCGGTATCGCCATTGCCGATGAAGATGAAGGCGCCCGGCCGCGCTTCAAGCATGTAGGAGAAATCCTCGCCGCCCATCACCGGCTGGATCGCGCGGTGCACATGGCTTTCGCCGGCGACGTCGGCCGCGATGTCGCTGGCAAAGACCGTCTCTTCCGGATGGTTGAAGGTGACGGGGTAATTGGCATTGTAATCAACCTCGATTGTCGCGCCGAAGGCAGCGCCCAGGCCTTGGCAAAGTGCGCGGATGCGCTCTTCGGCCTTCTTGGCGACTTCCTTCTTCAGCGTGCGTACGGTGCCGGCGATCTCGGCGGTCTCGGGAATGACGTTATAGGCGTCGCCGGCGTGGAATTTCGTCACCGAGACGACCACCGCCTCGACCGGATCGGTGCTGCGCGAGGCGATCGTCTGCAATGCGCCGACGAGTTGGCTGGTGATGACGATCGGATCGATGGTGCCGTGCGGCATCGCCGCGTGGCCGCCCCGGCCCTTGACGGTGATGGTGAATTCGGCGGTCGCCGCCATGATCGGGCCCGGCCTGATGGCGAACTGGCCGACCGGCAGGCCCGGCATGTTGTGCATGCCGAAAACCTTGGAGATACCGAAGCGCTCCATCATACCGTCCTTGACCATCTCGTTGCCGCCGCCGCCGCCCTCTTCGGCCGGCTGGAAGATGACCGCGACGGAGCCGGCGAAATTGCGCGTTTCGGCGAGGTATTTGGCGGCACCCAACAGCATCGCGGTGTGGCCGTCATGACCGCAGGCGTGCATCTTGCCGGGGACGGTCGAAGCATAGGATTTGCCGGTGATCTCGTTGAGCGGCAGGGCATCCATGTCGGCGCGCAGGCCGATGGTCGAGCCTTCGCCGTGGTGGCCGCGGATGATGCCGACAACGCCGGTCTTGCCCAAACCCGTCACGATATCGTCGCAGCCGAAAGCCTTCAGCTTCTCGGTGACGAAAGCGGCGGTCTTGAAGACGTCGAAATTCAGCTCCGGCGTCTGGTGCAAATGGCGGCGCCAGCCGGCCACCTCGTCCTGCATTTCGGCGGCTCGGTTCAGGATCGGCATGATGGTTCCATTTCGCTGTTGGAGCAGGCGGTCTTGGCCTGCTGCTTTGCAATTGTGCCTGCTGCCTTGCAACCATGCACGCTGCTTTGCATTGTGCTGCTGCTTCCACATTGTGATCGGCAGCACTTTGCCATGTTGACGTCACATAGAGTAAATAGCACCGCGACTGTGGTCCGGGAACAGAGGGCCGGACCATTATCCTGGCGATCGTGTAACGAAATCTTACGGAGCCAGGTGGGACTGCGGCAAGAGGCTATTTCGGTTTTCATGATGCGCTACAGGCATTTCCTCAAACTGTTGGTGGCGGGCACGGTGGTGCTTGCGTCGCTGGCCGGGCCCGCCTTGGCCAATCCGACAATCCTGTTCGACCTGAACAGCGGCAAGATCCTGCAGCACCAGGAGGCGTTCAGGCGCTGGTACCCGGCTTCGCTGACCAAGCTGATGACCGCCTATGTGGCGTTTCGGGCGATTGCCGCGGGCGAGGTCCAGCTCGATTCGCCGATCAAGGTAACGAAACATTCTGCCGGCGAGCCGCCGAGCAAAATGGGCTTCGAGCCGGGCTCGGTGATGCGGTTGGACAATGCGCTGAAGATGATGCTGGTCAAATCGGCCAACGATATCGCCATGGCGGTCGGCGAGAATATCGGCGGTTCGCAAGCGGCTTTCGCCGAACGCATGAACGCCGAAGCGCAGAGGCTCGGCATGAGCGGGTCGCATTTCGTCAATCCGAACGGGCTCTATTCGCCGGACCAGTATACGACAGCGCGCGATCTCGCTTTGCTGGTGATGGCGATTCGCAAGGAATTTCCGCAATATGCCCCCTGGTTCTCGATCGAAGGCCTTGCCGTCGGCAAGAAGGCGATCTCCAACTACAACCTGCTGATCGGCCGCTATCCGGGTGCCGACGGCATGAAGACGGGTTTCGTCTGCTCGTCCGGCTTCAACATGATCGGTTCGGCGACCCGCAACGGCCGCACCCTGGTCGCCGTGGTGCTCGGCGAGCAATCGGCCATTACCCGCGCCGAGGCGGCGGCAAAATTGCTCGACCAGGGCTTTGCAACGCCGGCGCCGAGCTGGCTGACGGTAGCGGCGCTACCCACCTATGGCGATACCATGTCGGCCAACGACATGAATGACGAAATCTGCAAGAAGAAGCCGGTCGAGGAGCAGTCGGAAACCGCACCCGCCGTCGGCGACAAGGGCAAGGACGTGCCGAAATCGCCCTATCAGGAAAAGCTCGACCATGTACCGACGCTGATCGCCGTCGGCCTCGGCGGCGCCACGGGACCGAAGCCGAAGGCGATGCTCGACGCCTCCGGGCAGGAATATGCCGACGTGCCGCTGCCGACATGGCGGCCGGACCGGGCGCCGCCGGCCGGCGCCGAGCCAGTTGTGGCCGGATCCGCCACCGCCGCGCAGGTCCAGCAGCCGGCCAAGGCGCTGAACTAGCCGCATGGCCGGCTTCCCGATCCCCGTTTCGGTGCTCACCGGCTTTCTCGGTGCCGGCAAGACGACGCTGCTCAACCGGCTGCTCCGGGATCCGGCGCTCGCCGACACCGCCGTCATCATCAACGAGTTCGGCGAGGTGGCGATCGACCATCTCCTGGTCGAGCAGGCCTCCGACGGCATCATCCAGCTCTCCGACGGCTGTCTCTGCTGCACGGTGCGCGGCGAGCTGGTCGACACGCTGGCTGACCTCGTCGACCGCCTGCAGACCGGCCGCATCGACCGGCTTGCCCGCGTCATCGTCGAGACCACCGGGCTCGCCGATCCCGCCCCCGTACTGCAGTCGATCATGGCACACCCGGCCCTGGTCCAGGCCTTCCGGCTCGACGGCGTCATCACCCTGGTCGATGCCGTCAACGGCAATGCGACGCTCGATGCGCATGTCGAGGCGGTGAAGCAGGTGGCCGTCGCCGATCGCATCGTGCTCAGCAAGGCCGACCTGACCACGGATGCAGGCGATGTCGAGGCGTTGCGGGCGCGGCTCAGGCAGCTCAACCCGGGCGCCGTGGTGCTCGACGCGGGCGAGGCAAGCACCGCGACCCTGTTCGATAGCGGCCTCTACAATCCGGCCACCAAATCCGTCGATGTGCAGCGTTGGCTCGGCGAAGAAGCCGGCCACGACCATGACCACGGCGGGCATGACCACGGCGGGCATGATCACGACGGGCATGACCATGCCGACCATGATCACCATGACCACAGGCACGATTCCCGCGTGCGTTCGTATTCGCTGGTTCATGACGGGCCGGTGCCGTTTTCGGCAATCGAGATGTTCCTCGATCTGTTGCGCTCGGCGCATGGCGAGCGCCTTTTGCGGATGAAAGGCGTCATCGAGCTTGCAGAAGACCCGTCGCGGCCGCTGGTTATCCATGGCGTGCAGAAGATCCTGCATCCGCCGGTGCAACTGCCGGCCTGGCCGGACAGCCAGCGCGGCACCAGACTGGTGCTGATCACGCTCGACATGCCCGAAGACTATGTCCGGCGGCTGTTCGCCGCCTTCACCAACCGGCCGTCGATCGACACGCCGGATCGCGCAGCACTGGAAAGCAACCCGCTGGCTATTGCCGGATCGTGATCTCCCCCCTTGAGGGGGAGATGTCGCCGAAGGCGACAGAGGGGGTCGCCTCGGCTGGCGCGACCCCCTGTGGGACGAAAAAAAGATTGGTGCTTCACGCGCGGCGACCCCCTCTGGCCTGCCGGCCATCTCCCCCTCAAGGGGGGAGATTACGCGTTCAGCCGGCGCGCTCGACCAGGAAGCGGTGGCCGCCTGCCGCCGCCGCCGTTTCGATCAGCCGATGGCCGCTCTCGGCGCAGAAGGCGGGAATGTCGATGACGGCGAGCGGATCGGTGGTTTCGAGCCAGAGGCGGCTGCCCGGCTGCATTGCGGCCAGGCGCTTTTTTGCCTTGAGCACGGGCAACGGGCAGTTCAGGCCTTTGAGGTCGTAGACGGCGGCGGGGCTAGTTGAGGGCCTGTGTTCCTGTCCCCCATCGTCTTGCTCAAGCATGAAGTTCAGCCGCCAAACATGCCGAGCAGCTTTTTCTTCAACCTTGTCGCCGTGCTTTCGGCGTCCGCAGCCTGCGTTTCGACTGCCGGGGCGGCGTCCGATGGCGCTACGGTGGCGGTGGCGACAGGCATCTCTGCGGCGGTCTTGGCAGCTTCCTTTTCGGCGAGCGCCGGGGCTTTGGCAGCTTCCTTCTCGGCCAAGGCCTGTGCCTTGGCTGCCTGTTTCGCGGCCTTGGCCGCTTCTATGGCGGCAAGCCTTTGTTCCTCGGCCTTCTGCTTGGCGGCCTTTTCGGCATCGAGCGCCGCCATCTTGCGGCCCGCCGGCGAATCGATGCGGCCCATGCGCGCCGTTTCGGCCACGGTGCCGTCCGGGTTGAGCGAGGGCGGCTCGATCGGAACGCGTTCGCCGCGCGCACGCCGTTTCGACCAGTCGGAAACGATGCTGGCTTCCTTGATCCCGGCGATGGTCGGCTTGGGTGCCGGCACGCTGGCCTTCATGGCGCCGTTGAAGGCCGCCTCATAGGTGCTTTGATAGGCGTTGATGGCGCTCTTCAGCGAATCGGGCTGGGTGGTCGCAGGGCAAGCGCCGGTCGGATTAAAGGTCGAGCCGTCGGCCGCTACCTGGTTGAAGACGTAGCGCTTCTCGCAGACGTCGACTTTCGGCGGCACCTTGGTAACCTCGAAATTGTCGTAGCCGACCTTCAGCATCTTCCAGAATTCGTAGTTCGGGTCGTTGCGATAGCGCGCCATGTTGGCTGCGGTCATGCGGAACGGAAAAGCCTGGATCTGGAACTCGGTCTGGCCGCCCTGGAAGGCGTCGCGGCCGAAGGCGTAGATCTGCTCGATCTGCGCGTCGGTCATCGAATAGCAGCCAGACGACGAGCAGGCGCCATGGACCATCAGGTTGGAACCAGTGCGGCCATTGGCGCGGTCATAGGCGTTCGGGTAGCCGATGTTGAAGGACAGGTGATAATTCGACCGCGGGTTCATCTGTGCCGGGCGGACCGTGTAAAAGCCTTCCGGCGCCTGGCGGTCGCCTTCGGTGAACTTCGGCCCGAGCTTGCCCGACCATTTGCAGATGTCGTAGCTGGCGACCAGGTCGTAGCGGCCGTTGGTCTTGGCCTTCCAGATTTCGAGCTTGCCTTCTTCCTTGAAGATGCGGGCCATCACCGAAGAGGTGCGGACCATGCCCTTGGCCTTCATCTCGGCCAGGATCTTGTCCGGCAGCGGCTTGTTGGCTTGCGGCGCAAAATCCTTCATCGAAGCATCATTGCAGCCGGCGACGCCGATCGCAGCGATCAGAACTCCGGTGCGGGCAAGCTTGGCAAACATGGATATGGCTATCGTCTTCATTTCTGCACCGCGGATGCCGCGGCTGCTAAACTGACCACTGACGGACCCTAAGCCCGTTAACCTTGAAAATTCCTTACCGCAATCATGCTGGCGCGTCCCCTTACGGCAAGCCCACTGAGCCGAATGCAGCGGCATTTTTGTGGCGAAACTGGTTCACGCCGCCACATTTCGGGCCGCGTGCCCGCCGGATGTTACAGATTGCGGCCCATCGCCAGGTATTTCTCGCGGCGATGCTCGCGGAAGTCGGTGTTGGCGCCGGAGAATTCCTTCATCGTCCTGGCGATGAGGTCGCCGGTGGCGGCGATCACCGTTTCGGGGGCGCGATGGGCACCGCCGAGCGGCTCGGCGACGATGGCGTCGATGATCTTCAGCTCCAACAGATCCTGCGCCGTGATCTTCATGTTGGTCGCAGCGTCCTTGGACCGCGTGGTGTCGCGCCACAGGATCGAGGCGGCGCCTTCCGGCGAGATCACCGAATAGATGGCGTGTTCGAGCATGTAGACGCGGTTGGCGGTGGCGATCGCTATGGCGCCGCCCGAGCCGCCTTCGCCGATCACCACCGAGATCGACGGCACCTTCAGGCCGAGGCAGGCCGAGGTCGAGCGGGCGATGGCTTCCGCCTGGCCGCGCTCTTCGGCGTTGACGCCGGGGTAGGCGCCGGCAGTGTCGACCAGCGTCAGCAGCGGGATTTGGAACCGGTCGGCGAGTTCCATCAGCCGCACCGCCTTGCGGTAGCCCTCCGGCCGCACCGAGCCGAAATTATGCTTCAGCCGGCTTGTCGTATCGGAACCCTTCTCCTGGCCGATAATTGCCACCGGCTCGCCACGGAAGCGGGCGAAGCCGCCGACGATCGCCTGGTCCTCGCCGAAATTGCGGTCGCCGGCGAGCGGCGTGAAATCGGTAAGCAGACCCTTGATGTAATCGATGCAATGCGGCCTGTCCGGATGGCGCGCCACCTGCACCTTCTGCCATGGGGTCAGCGCCTTGTAGGCGTCGCGCAGCGCATCGCGCGAGCGCTTCTCGAGACGGGCGATCTCATCGCCGACATCGACCGCCTCGCCGTTCTCGGCAAGCTTCTTCAGCTCAAGGATCTTGCCTTCGAGATCCTGCACAGGCTTTTCGAAATCGAGGTAATTGTACATTCTTGGGCGAACCGGCAAGTCGGAAGGCAATGACTGACGCAAGCCTGAAAATGCAGGCTGGGCGCGGTGGAACGTCGTTCTCACATAGCGACATGACGCCTAGTCGGCAAGCGGATGATGATCGTTGACCAGACGCACCAGCCGCTCCTCCAGCACATGCGTGTAGATCTGCGTCGTTGAAATATCGGCATGGCCGAGCAGCTGCTGCACGGCCCTGAGATCGGCGCCGTTCTGCAGCAGATGGCTGGCGAAAGCGTGGCGCAGCACATGCGGCGATATCTTCGCCGTGGCAATGCCGGCCCGCGCGGCAAGCCCCTTCAGTTCGCGGGCAAAGACCTGTCTCGAGAGATAGCCGCTGTCGGAGGCAGCCGGAAACAGGAACGGGCTGTCGGCAAGAGCCGGCACCGCCCCCCGTGCGGCAAGCCATGTCCGCATCGCGGTGCGCGCCTTGGCCGACAGCGGCACCATGCGCTCCTTGTTGCCCTTGCCTCGCACCATGAAGAAGCGGTCGTCGCGCTGTGCCACCGTCACGGGAAGGCCGACCAGCTCCGAAACGCGCAAGCCGGTGGCGTAGAGCACCTCGACCAGCGCGTGCAGGCGCAGCGCCGCCAGCCTGTCGCCGTCATGCATGGAGGGGTCCACCGCCTCCTGCGCCGCGCGGTCGAGCAGCCGGCCGGTATCGGCCTCGCTCATCGTCTTAGGCAGCCGCCGGCCTTTCCTCGGACTGTCCAGCGTGCCGGTCGGATCGTCACCCCGCAGGCCTTCGGCGTAGAGGAACTTGAAGAACTGCCGGATCGCCGACAATTTGCGCGCCTGCGAGGTGGCGGCAAAGCCGCGCGCGGCGATGTCGTCGAGATAGGCGCGGATGTCGGCGCTGGTGGCAGCGGCAAGCCCACCGCCGATCCCGGCGGAAGCCTCTTCGAGGTCGCGGCGATAAGAGGAAAGCGTGTTTTCGGCCGCGCCGCGCTCGGCGCTCATCATCTCCAGGAAAGCTTCGATGCGGGCGGCGCTGTTCATTTTTTGGGATTGAGCTTTTCCGGAGGGATACGCACGCTCATTTCCGCCTTCCTCGGCTCGACGAACATGACCAGGGCGAACATCGCGCCATAGACAATGCCGGCCAGAATCGCGAGCGTCACGACAAAGCGAAACAGTGTCGGCATTAATTTTCGCCCGTCGTCTTATTCTGCATTTCCAACCCTGTGCCCTTATGAGACGCCAATCCGGCCAATTCAAGGGTGAAGCCCATAGTCCCGGTTGCGCCGCGCTTGACGCAAACAGGCTTTTGATGTCGATACGCCGCCAAAGAGGCCTAGAAGCATGAACGCGCTACCAGCAAATCCTCCGGGCGAGAGCCATGCCGCGCTGCTCGGCCGGCTGGGCGGCCGTTCCATCGTCTTCGTCGGGCTGATGGGCGCCGGCAAGACGGCGATCGGCCGCAAGGTGGCGGCGATGCTGGCACTGCCCTTCATCGACAGCGACCAGGAGATCGAAACTGTTTCGCGCATGAGCGTCCCGGACCTGTTCGAGCGCTATGGCGAGGCGGAGTTCCGGGCACTGGAGCAGCGCGTCATCCTGCGCGTGCTGGAGCACGGGCCGCAGGTGCTGTCGACCGGCGGCGGTGCCTTCATGAACGCGCAGACGCGCGAGGCGATCGCCAGCCATGGCGTCTCGGTTTGGCTGAAAGCCGAGATCGACCTGTTGATGGAGCGCGTTTCCAAGAAACAGAACCGGCCGCTGCTGAAAAGCGCCGATCCACGCGCCGTGCTGGAACGGCTGATGGCGGAACGCTACCCGGTTTATGCCGCGGCCGATGTCATCGTGCCGACCCGCGACGACCGCAAGGAGATCATTGCCGCCGAAGTGGTGGATGCGCTGCGCGGCCATCTCGGCGTTGCCGACATTGACGAGGTGCGGTCGTGAGCGCTGATGCAACGGTCTCTGTCGAAGTCGGGCTTGGCGAGCGTGCCTACGATATTTTGATCGGTCCCGGCCTGCTGTCACGCGCCGGCGCCGAGATTTCGCGCCGTCTGCCGGGGACGCGGGCGGCGGTCGTCACCGACGAAAACGTCGCGGCCGCGCATCTCGCGACGCTTGCGGCCGGCCTGGCAAGCGGTGGCATCCAGCATGCCGTCATCACGTTGCCGCCAGGCGAAAAGACCAAGAGCTTTGCGCATCTCGAAGAGGTGGTCGACGGCGTGCTGGCCGCCAAGCTGGAGCGCGGCGACGTCGTCATCGCGCTCGGCGGCGGCGTCGTCGGCGACCTGGCCGGCTTTGCCGCCGGCATCGCGCGGCGCGGCATGAATTTCGTGCAGGTTCCGACCTCGCTGCTGGCGCAGGTCGATTCCTCCGTCGGCGGCAAGACCGGCATCAACAGCAAGCGCGGCAAGAACCTCGTCGGGGTGTTCCACCAGCCCAGGCTGGTGCTGGCCGATACCGGAGTGCTCGACACGCTGCCGATCCGCGAGTTTCGCGCCGGCTATGCCGAACTGGCCAAATACGGGCTGATCGACCGGCCCGAGTTTTTCGCCTGGCTGGAAGAAAACTGGCGTCAAGTGTTTGCCGGCGGGCCGGAGCGGGCCGCGGCCATCGCCGAGGCCTGTCGTGCCAAGGCCGACGTCGTTGCCCGCGACGAGTTCGAGACCGGCGACCGCGCGTTGCTCAATCTCGGCCACACCTTCGGTCATGCGCTGGAGGCGGCGACCGGCTATGACGGCGCAAGGCTCGTGCATGGCGAGGGCGTCGCCATCGGCATGGCGCTGGCGCACCGCTTTTCGTCAAGGCTCAATTTGGCGAGCCCCGACGACGCGGCGCGTGTCGAGGCGCATCTTCGCGCCGTCGGTCTGCCCTGGCGCATGGCCGACATTCCCGGCGAACTGCCCGATGCCGAGACGCTGTTCTCCTTCATCACCCAAGACAAGAAGGTGTCGCGCGGCGCGCTGACCTTCATCCTGACGCGCGGCATCGGCCAGGCCTTTATCGCCCGGGATGTGCCGGCCTCGGAAGTGCTGGCGTTCCTCCGGGAGAACCATCCGGGTCGGCAGGAAAGCCGCCCGGGATGAGCCAGGCCGGCTGGATCGCGGCTGCCGTGCTCGCCGGCCTCGGCCTGCTGGGCTTCGTCTTGCGCCGGCGCCTGCTCGCCGCCTTCGGCTACGAGCTGCAACGCATCGAGCCGCAGCGCTCGGCGCGCGAGGAACTGCGCGGCGCCGTCGACGATTTCCGCCGCGACGGCCAGGTGGTGCGCGAGGACCGCGCCCGCATCGGCGGCCTATTCGACCTCGAGGAGCTCGAAGTGTCGGACGTCATGGTCCACCGCACCAATATGCGCTCCGTCAACGCCGACGACCCGCCCGAAGCGGTGGTTCGCGAGATCCTGCAGAGCCCGCACACCCGCATGCCGTTGTGGAAGGGTTCGCTCGACAACATTGTCGGCGTGCTGCACGCGAAGGATCTGCTGCGCGCGCTGAACGAGGTCGGCAACGATTTTTCCAGGATCGACGTGATGAAGATCGCGTCGAAACCGTGGTTCGTGCCCGACACCACGACGCTTCAGGAGCAGCTCAATGCCTTCCTGCGCCGCAAGGCGCATTTCGCCATCGTCGTCGACGAATATGGCGAGGTCGAAGGGCTGGTGACGCTGGAAGACATCATCGAGGAGATCGTCGGCGAGATCGCCGACGAGCACGACATCGACATCCAGGGCGTCAAGCAGGAGGCCGACGGCTCCGTCGTCGTCGACGGCACGGTGCCGATCCGCGACCTTAACCGGGCGCTCGACTGGAACCTGCCGGACGAGGAAGCCACCACCATCGCCGGCCTTGTCATCCACGAGGCGCAGTCGATCCCGGACGAAAAGCAGGCCTTTACGTTTCACGGCAAGCGCTTCGTCGTCATGAAGCGCGACAAGAACCGTATCGCGCGGCTGAGGATCAAGCCGGCGATGCTTGGAGAATGACAGTGCGCACCTTGTGGCAGCCGTGGGCAGTCAGGAGTTGATGACGATCGATCGGCGAAGCCTGCTTCTGGCGTCGATGGCGGCGCTGCTGCCGGGACAGGCGGCGGCATTGCGGCTGCGTTCGCCGTCGCCCGAAACCTTCGACTATGGGCCGGCCAAGCTCGACATCTATTCCCGCGACGGCGCAAGCGGCTTGCCGGTCGTCTTCTTCGTCCATGGCGGCGCCTGGCGGGTCGGCAACCGCAACAATGTCAATTCCAAGCCTGGTTTCCTGCTCGACAATGGCTTCGGCTTCGTCTCGATCGACTACCGGATGCTGCCTGAAGCCGACGTCGCCACCCAGGCGGCAGATGTCGAACTGGCCTATCGTTACGTCCGCGCCAACATCGCCAGGCATGGCGGCGATCCGGACCGGATCGTCGCCATGGGCCATTCGGCCGGCTGCCATCTTGTCGCATTGACCGGGCTGCGCGGCGGCCTGCCCGGCGTCGCGGCGCTGGTTCTCGACGACACCAGGGCCTACGATCTGGAGGCGCTGGCCAGAAGCGGCGGCATGGCAGGGGTCTATGCCCGCGCCTTTCCCGATCCGGCGCAGTGGCGCGCGCTGTCGCCTGTCACCTATGTGGAAGGCCGCAAGCACCCGCCGACCTTCATCGCCCATTCGCGGGCGAAAGCCCGCGCGGCGGACGCGCAGGCCTTCGCCGAGCGTCTGCGCGCCACCGGAACCAAGGTCACGCTGTTCGACGGCAGCGCCTATTCGCACATGTCGATCAATCGCGACTTCGGCACCGACGGCGATGCATTGACCGCCGCGGTGATGGCCTTCCTGAGGGCGAGCCTCGGCTGAAATTTACCAGCGGGTCTTTTCACCGGGCGCCACCGGCTCGATCGCCAGGGCGTGGACGCCGGATTTCAATTCCTCGGCCAGCAATGTGTTGACGGCGCGGTGACGTTCGACGCGGCTCATGCCGGCAAAGGCTGGCGCGACGATGCGGACGCGGAAATGCGTCTCGCCGGTGCCGTCGAAGGTGGCGTGATGGCCGGAATCCACATGATGATGCCCGGCATGGAGATGGCTTTCGTTGATGACGTCCAGCCGTTCCGGCGAAAACGCCTTTTTCAGCTTATCTTCCATCGTTGCCTGTATGGACATCGCCGCTTCCCTTCACCACATCTATGTCATCGCACAAAATTCGCAATTCGCCGGTTTTATGCCGCGATTCAGCGGTTAGGGCGATCATCGCGAAAATGTCAATTCTTGTTTCGCATCAGCGAACAGCCCATAAATGGGTGAGATGAAGCCGTACCCAAAATATTTCGAGAAGATTCGCATCCGCCCGGAGAAGGACGCGGAGCTGAAGTCGCGTTCGCCGATCTGCCAGTGGGATGGCTGCAAGGAGGCCGGTACCCACCGTGCCCCGGTCGGACGGATGAAGGAAGGCGAGTATTTCCAGTTCTGCTTCGATCACGTGCGCGAGTACAACAAGGGCTTCAATTATTTCTCGGGCGTTCCCGATACCGAGATCGCCCGCTTCCAGAAGGAAGCCATGACCGGCCACCGGCCGACCTGGAAAATGGGCGTCAACGGTGCCTCGACACGCTCCTCGCCCGACTTCGCCCAGGCGCGTTCCGGTCGCGCCGGCTACTACAATCGCATGCGCGATCCGTTCGACCTGTTCAAAGGCCCGAAAGACCCGCGCGAAGCACGCGAGCGCAAGGCCAAGCCGCTTGAGGCCAAGGCACTGGAAACGCTTGGCCTTGATACAAAGGCAACTGGCAAGGATATCAAGGCGCGCTATAAGGAACTTGTGAAACGCCACCACCCGGATGCGAATGGCGGCGACAGAGGTTCGGAAGACCGGTTCCGCGATGTGCTCCAGGCGTATCGCGTGCTCAAGCAGGCAGGTTTGTGCTGAGCGACCATACGGTTCGTGTCGCTTTCCAACTTTCATAAGGTTGGAAAAGGCTCTAAGACCGCCCCCGAACAAAATCGATTGCCGGCGAAACGCGGCGTTTCGCTTGTGGAGATGTTGATAGAGATGAACAAGGTCGATCGCGACATCGCCAACCTGCCCGACACCACGGTGTCGGTGAAGGAGACATTCGGCTTCGACTCCAAGATGGTGGTGCCGGCCTATGCGGTGACGAGCGAGCATGTCCCCGACATCGATCCGGACTACCTGTTCGACAAGAACACGACCATGGCGATCCTCGCCGGCTTTGCCTACAATCGCCGCGTCATGGTGTCGGGCTATCACGGCACCGGCAAGTCGACGCATATCGAGCAGGTCGCCGCCCGCCTCAACTGGCCCTGCGTGCGCGTCAATCTCGACAGCCATGTCAGCCGTATCGACCTCGTCGGCAAGGATGCGATCGTCGTCAAGGACGGGCTGCAGATCACCGAATTCCGCGACGGCATCCTGCCCTGGGCCTATCAGCACAATGTCGCGCTGTGCTTCGACGAGTACGATGCCGGCCGCCCGGACGTGATGTTCGTCATCCAGCGCGTGCTGGAATCGTCGGGCCGGCTGACGCTGCTCGACCAGAGCCGGGTCATCCGCCCGCACCCGGCCTTCCGGCTGTTTTCGACCGCCAACACGGTTGGGCTGGGCGACACCACCGGCCTCTACCACGGCACCCAGCAGATCAACCAGGCGCAGATGGACCGCTGGTCGATCGTCACCACGCTGAACTACCTGCCGCACGACAATGAGGTGAACATCGTGCTGGCCAAGGCCAAGCACTATCGCGATGGCAAGGGCAAGGAGATCGTCAACAAGATGGTGCGCGTCGCCGACATGACGCGCTCGGCCTTCATCAATGGCGATTTGTCGACGGTTATGAGCCCGCGCACGGTTATCACCTGGGCCGAGAATGCCGAAATCTTCGGCAATATCGGCATGGCGTTCCGGCTGACCTTCCTCAACAAATGCGACGAGCTGGAACGCTCGCTGGTGGCTGAGTTCTACCAACGCGCCTTTGGCGAAGATCTGCCGGAATCGGCGGCGAATGTGGTGCTGGGCTAAGCAGAGTCTCGATGGCGGGTCCGGGCGACAACACGCGAAACAAATCCAAGACCGGCGCTGAGAACGACAGCTTCAAGCGCGCCGTCACCGTCTGCATGCGCGCCATTGCCGGCGACAAGGATCTCGAGGTCGGCTTCGCCAAGGACCGGCCGGCACTGGCCGGCAGCCGCGCCCGGCTGCCCGAACTGCCGAAGAAGGCGTCGAAGGCGGACATCGCCATCACCCGCGGGCTCGGCGATTCCATGGCGCTGAAGCGCGCTTGCCACGATGCGCGCATCCACACCAGGCTGGCGCCGGAAGGCAAACAGGCCCGCGCCATCTATGACGCAGTCGAGCAGGCCCGGGTCGAGGCGATCGGCAGCCGCGCCATGCAGGGCGTCGCCGACAATATCGGCTCGATGCTGGAGGACAAATACGCCAGGGCCAACCTCATCGACGTCAAGGACAAGGCCGACGCGCCGATCGAGGAGGCGCTGGCGCTGATGGTGCGCGAAAAACTGACCGGCCGCGCTGTGCCGAAGAGCGGCGAACGGCTGGTCGATCTCTGGCGGCCCTGGGTCGAGGAAAAGGCCAGCGCCGACCTCGACGGGCTGTCGGCAAAGCTCGATGACCAGCAGGCGTTCGCCCGCGTGGTGCGCGAGATGCTCGCCTCCATGGAAATGGCCGAGGAGCTCGGCGATGACCAGGAGACGGAAGACTCCGAAGACAACGACGAAAACCAGCCGCAAGGCGAGGAGCAGAGCGAGGAGGGCGGCGAAGACGATTCGGGCTCCGAGCAGTCGCAGTCCGAGGATACAGAGGCATCGTCGGACGACGAGCAATCGGCCGAGACAGAGGCCTCCGACGCCACCGCCGAGGATCTCTCCGACGATGACGACGCCGATGCGGAGACGCCCGGCGAGGCGCGCCGCAACGACAATCCCTTCACCAATCTGCCGAAAGAGATCGACTACAAGGTCTTCACCACGGCCTTCGACGAGACCGTAGGTGCGGAGGAACTGTGCGAGGAGGAGGAGCTCGACCGGCTGCGCGCCTTCCTCGACAAGCAGCTCGCCAACCTTTCCGGCGTCGTCGGGCGGCTGGCCAACCGGCTGCAGCGCCGCCTGATGGCGCAGCAGAACCGCTCCTGGGATTTCGACCTCGAAGAAGGCTATCTCGATCCGGCGCGGCTGGTGCGCGTCGTCATCGACCCGATGCAGCCTTTGTCCTTCAAGCAGGAGCGCGATACCAAATTCCGCGACACGGTGGTGTCGCTGGTGCTCGACAATTCGGGCTCGATGCGCGGCCGGCCGATCACCGTCGCCGCCACCTGCGCCGACATCCTGGCGCGCACGCTGGAACGCTGCGGCGTCTCGGTCGAAATCCTCGGCTTCACCACCCGCGCCTGGAAGGGCGGACAGGCGCGCGAGAAATGGCTGAAGGAAGGCAAGCCGCCGAACCCCGGCCGGCTCAACGATCTGCGCCACATTATCTACAAATCCGCCGACCATCCGTGGCGGCGGGCGCGCCGCAACCTCGGCCTGATGATGCGCGAGGGCCTGCTCAAGGAAAACATCGACGGCGAGGCGCTGCTGTGGGCGCACAACCGGCTGATCGCGCGGCCGGAGCAGCGCAAGATCCTGATGATGATCTCGGACGGCGCGCCGGTCGACGATTCGACGCTGTCGGTCAATCCGGGTAATTATCTCGAGCGGCATCTGCGCGCCATCATCGAGCTCATCGAGACGCGCTCGCCGGTCGAGCTTTTGGCCATCGGCATCGGCCACGACGTCACCCGCTACTATCGCCGCGCCGTCACCATCGTCGATGCCGAAGAACTGGCCGGCGCCATGACCGAGCAGCTGGCCTCGCTGTTCGCCGAGGAAACCGTGCGCGATACGCGGCGCGGCGGCATGCGGCGCGCCGGATGATTTTTTCCCGCGGCGGCTTTTGGCAGAAGCTTTTGGCCGCCATTGCGTTGTTCGGCATCACTTTGGCGCCGGCTGTCGCTGCCGGGCCGGCCTCGGTCGAGCCGGCCGAAATCTCGGCCCGGCCCATAACCCAGTTTCGCATCGGCAATGACGAAAAACAGTTCGGGCCGCTCGAATTCGTCGGCGGGCTCGAAATGACCTCGCCGACGCGCGATTTCGGCGCGCTGTCGGCGCTTCGGTTCCTCAAGCCCGGCAGCGATTTCATCGGCGTTGCCGACACCGGTTTCTGGTTCTTCGGCACCCTCGTTCACGATGCCGACAAGCGGCCTTCCGGCATCCAGAATTTTCGCATGCAGCAGATGGTCGATGCGGCCGGCCAGCCGATCGACGAGAAATGGGCGGTCGATGCCGAAGGCCTCGCGGTCAAGGACGGCATTGCCACGGTCGGTTTCGAGCGCGATCACCGTATCGCAGAGTTCAACATCGATCCGGACGACATGAAGGCGCCGTTCAGGCAATTGGACTTCCTGATTCCGGCCTGGGAACTTCGCCGCAATCGCGGCTTCGAGACCGTCACCCGCGCCCATCCTTACGGGCAGCACGCGGGCGGGCTGGTCGTGGTGTCGGAAAAGAGCCTCGACAAGACCGGCAACATCTTTGCCGCGATCATCGAAGGGCCGCGCAAGGGCGTCTTCACCATCAAGCGCAATGGCGATTTCGACATCACCGACGGCGCCTTCCTGCCGGACGGCGACCTGTTGCTTCTGGAGCGCAGTTTTTCGATGGCCGGCGGCGTCAAGATGCGGCTGCGGCGCATCTATGGCGAAAGCGTCGAGAAGGGCGCCGTCGCCGACGGGCCGGTGCTGCTCGAAGCCGACATGGGCTACCAGATCGACAACATGGAAGCGCTCGACGTCTGGACCCGCGACGATGGCGCGCTGATCGTGTCGCTGATGTCCGACGACAACCACTCGATCCTGCAGCGCAATCTTTACCTGGAATTTGTGCTGCACGAGGATTGACGCGCGACCGGCCTGCTGGCTGACAGCATCGCTGGCGTTTCCGCGCCCGTTTTGCAGCGCAGGCAATTTCCCTTGCAATTTCCCCTGGCAATGACCCGCGTCGCGGGTTTTCCAGCCGGCTCTCACGATCTGCAAAAATACTTTAGCCGTGACTTGACAATTTGTGTCATCGGCGAAATACTCAAGTCCATGCTTAAGTATTCCGAGATCGACAGCATCCTGCGGGCTCTTGCCGAGCCGACGCGCCGGGCAATCCTGGAAAGGCTGAGCCGCGGGCCGGCCACCGTCAGCCAGTTGGCGGAGCCGTTCGGCATGACCTTCGCCGCCGTGCTCCAGCATCTCCAGGCGCTGGAAGCGTGCGGGCTGATCCGCAGCGAGAAGGTCGGACGCGTGCGCACCTGCCGGATCGAGCCCGGCGGGCTTGCCCCGCTCGCCGACTGGATCGCCGCGCGCCGTACGCCGGCCGAACGCCAGCTCGACCGTCTCGGCCAGATCCTGGCGGAGACTGACCAACCGAACGCAACACTCCACGACCAGGAAAAGGACGACAAGAAATGAACCAGATTGCCCCGGCTAACGACGAGCACTCCGTCATCCATTCGACCTTCACGATCGAGCGGACCTATCCGCAATCGCCCGAGCGCGTCTTCCTCGCCTTTGCCGACAAAGCGACGGTGCGGCGCTGGCGCGTCGAAGGTGACGGCTTCACCATCGCCGAGTTCACCTTCGATTTCCGTGTCGGCGGCGGCGAGGTTTCGCGGTTCAGCTACCAGGGCGGCCCGGAGATCAGGCTCGATGCGCAGTTCCAGGACATCGTCCCTGACCGGCGCATCGTATTTTCATACCGGATGGCGGTCGGGGCGCAGCCGCTGTCGGCGTCGCTCACCACGGTCGAGCTTGCACCCTCCGGCGAGGGCACCCGCCTGACTTATACCGAACAGGGTGCGTTCTTCGATGGCGTCG
This sequence comes from Mesorhizobium sp. M0184, assembly GCF_040322215.1. Taxonomy (NCBI): domain Bacteria; kingdom Pseudomonadati; phylum Pseudomonadota; class Alphaproteobacteria; order Hyphomicrobiales; family Phyllobacteriaceae; genus Mesorhizobium; species Mesorhizobium sp. M0184. The sequence goes on along the minus strand of NZ_JAMYSZ010000001.1, from coordinate 288,330 downwards.
ATTCAGCGCAAGGGCGCGAGGAGGGCACACGCGGGCTGCTGCAGGCGCTCGCCGCCGAGCTTCAGAAGGCGAAGTAGAGGTTCGTGGGCGTACCGGGCGGCGTCCGGCCCGCCCGGATTGCGAGGTGGCCTATTGCCCCTTGCTCGCGAGCCAGACGATGTGACGGGCGCCGCGCTTGCCGTGAGCCCGCACTTTGACCTCCTCGACCGTGAAGCCGGCCTGCTTGAGCCTTCGGGTGAAACCTGTGTCAGGGCCCTGCGACCAGACCGCCAGCACACCGCCGGGCTTGAGAGCTGCTCTCGCGCTGATCAGGCCGGCTGCGCTGTAGAGCGCATCGTTGGCCTTGTAGACGATGCCCTCGGGGCCGTTGTCGACGTCGAGCAGGATCGCGTCCCAGGCCGAAGCTTGCGATCGGATGAGCTGACCGACATCGGTCTCACGAATGCCGACACGTCGGTCGTCAAGGCAACCGTCGAAAACTTCGGCCATCGGGCCGCGCGCCCACGCCACGACCGCCGGCACCAATTCGGCAACGGTGACCTGCGCATCGTCGCCGAGCTCGGCCAGCGCCGCGCGCAAGGTAAAGCCCATGCCGAGGCCGCCGATCAGGATGTTTGGGGTCCGGCGCCCGGCAATCCTTTGGCAGGACAGTTTCGCAAGCGCCTCTTCGGAACCGCTGAGCCGGCTGTTCATCAGCTCGTTCGCGCCAAGCATGATCGAGAATTCGCCGCCGCGCCGCTTCAGGCGGAGTTCCTGTCCGCCGTCAGGCGTTTTTGCCGAGTCAAGCTGGACCCAAGGGATCAAGGCTAGGCCGCCAGTGCCGGCTGGCTCCAGCGGGCGGCAAGCAGCCGGTAGGGGATCAGCGCCACCACCGCTATGATCAGCTTGACGCTGAGATCGCCGAGCGCCCAGGAGACCCAGCGCATCGTCTCGACCGGCAGCACGCCCATTAGCGGCGCGGTTTCCAGCGCAAAGCCGTCGTTGGGCCCGGCGAAGGCGAAAGCCGCCGCGAAGGCGACGGTGAAAAACACCACCGTATCGAAAACGGAGCCGACCAGCGTGCCGACGATCGGTGCGCGCCACCAGCTCTGCCGGCGCAGCCGGTTGAACACGGTGACGTCGAGCAACTGCGCGGTGAGGAAGGCGGCACCCGACGCCGCGGCAATGCGCACCAGCCGGTCGGCGGCGGTCTCGAATTCGATCAGGCCGTGGCGAAACAGCAGCGGTGGGATGACGATCGAGCAGACCACCGCTGTCATGAAGCCGACAAAGACGATCCTGCGCGCCACCGCCGGCCCATAACGGCGATTGGCGAGATCGGTGACCAGGAAGGAGAACGGATAGGTGAAGGCGCCCCAGGTCAGGATGTCGGCCAGCGACAACCCGCCGATTGAACCCTGCATCGGGAACTGCACAAGGATGTTCGAGGCCACGACGACGAGCGCCATGGCCGCCACGAAGGGCAGGTACCGCGAGAGGAAAGTCATTTTTTTATCCTGGGTAATGGAACCAGCGGAACGCGATCCGGAACCGGATCACGCCCTGGAAGGCGGCTGCCGCCGAAAAACTCAGGCGGCCGGCTGTTCGGCGAGCTTCTTGGCGATCTGCTTCTTCAACAGGCGGGCGCGCTGCGACAATTCCTTGGCATCGGCCTTGGCCAGGAAGGCATCGAGGCCGCCGCGATGCTCGACCGAACGCAGCGCGTTGGCCGAAATGCGCAGGCGCACGTTCTGGTTCAGCGCTTCCGAGATCAGCGTCACATTGACGAGATTGGGCAGGAAGCGACGCTTGGTCTTGTTGTTGGCGTGGCTCACATTGTTGCCGGACATGACTGCCTTGGCAGTGAGTTCGCAGGTGCGGGACATGGTTCTAACCTTCGGTTCTCGGTCCTGGCCAAACATTCGACCCGCGCCGGGTGGCGCGCGGTTTCGGTCAGGCGGCCTCATGGAAAAAGTTGGCGTTCCATAGTTGCATTTCTCCGAGGCGTCAAGCTTGGGGTTGGTTAGTGCCAAGGGAATCAATCAAAAGATGACCGATGCCGGCGCTGCCCCTCATTCGCCTGCCGGCACCTTCTCCCCGTATAGTAACGGGGAGAAGGGGCTTGGCCGCAGGCTCGGCGCTTCTGCAACTCCGCAAATTGGCGAAACCCTTTGCAAGGCGACCTTCTCCCCGTCCCTATACGGGGAGAAGTGCCCGGCAGGGCGATGAGGGGCTGCGCAAACCTGTCGCGATTTTCCAGGTGGCCACATTTTGTTCTTGCTTTGTGCCGGCAGCTATGCTACTAACTTCGGTATGGTGCTAATTGGCTCCAACGACCCGCCCGCCGAGGCGGGTTTTTTATTTTGGCCGTCGACCAGCCCCAACGTTGCCTGCCGACGCCGCCTTTCACATTAAGGCCGGAATTCAGCCTATAAGCGGTCGCACAGGGACATGCCAGACCGGAGCCGCCCGTCCGGTCGACAATCAAGGACCCGCCATGCCTCGTTCTTTCCTCCATGCCCTGGTCGTGCTGTTGGCCGTCGCGCTGCCGACAACGGCTTCGGCCGCTGAGCCGCAATCCTTCACGGGCGAGTATTCGGTGTCGTTCCTCGGCCTTTCCGTGGCCAAAGCGAAATTCTCCAGCCACTACGAAGGCGACTCCTATTCGATCGAGGGCAGCGTCTCTGCCGCTGGGCTCGCCACACTGTTCGACGATACCCGAGGCACGATCTCGTCGAAGGGCAAGATTTCGGGCAAGCAGTTGCAGCCGCAAGCGTTCCACGCCGACTACACGTCCGGCAAGAAGGCATCGATGATCGACATCCAGTTTGCCAACGGCGTCGTCACCTCGACCAAGGTCGTGCCTGAGCCGAAGAAGCGCAATCCCGAGAATTGGATACCGCTGGTCGGCAGCCATCTCGTATCGGTCCTCGATCCGATGGCCGCCACCGTCATCCATGCCGACAGCCTCGACCAGGTCTGCGGGCGCACGGTGAAGCTCTATGACGGCGAAATGCGTGCCGATCTCAAACTGACCTACGAGTCCAAAGGGTCGATCTCGGTGACCGGCTACAAGGGCGATACGGTCACCTGCAGGCTGGGCTTCGAGCCGGTGGCCGGCTACCGCAAGAACCGCAAGGCGCTGAATTACCTGAAGAAACGCAGCCGCATCATGGTGACGTTTGCACCGGTCGGCCAAAGCGGCGTATATGCGCCGATCCGCGCCACGGTCAGCACGCAAATCGGCCCGCTGACGATCAGCGCAGAGCGGTTCGAAGCAAACGAATAGGCGTGATGGTGCGCCGCCAACGATGGGCAGGGGGCGACGGGTATGGCGCGCGCAACACTGATCGGCTTCTCCGCGGTCGCCATGTGGGCGCTGCTGGCGCTGCTTACGGATGCCTCGGGCGCCGTGCCGCCGTTCCTGCTTTCAGCAATCACCTTCACGATCGGCACCTGCGTCGGGCTGGTTGCCCGGCTGTTCATGCCGGCAGCCGACGGGGCCGCGAAGATACCGCGCCAGGTCTGGGTGATCGGCATTGCCGGCCTGTTCGGCTACCACTTCTTCTATTTCACCGCGCTGCGCAATGCGCCGGCCGTCGAGGCCAGCCTGATCGCCTATCTGTGGCCGCTGCTGATCGTGCTGGGGTCGGCGCTGATGCCGGGCGAGCGGCTGGCCTGGAACCACGTCGCCGGCGCGCTGCTCGGCCTTGCCGGCACGGTCCTGATCGTCACCAAGGGCGGCGGGCTTGCCTTCGATGCGCGTTATGCCTTCGGCTACGCCATGGCCGGCGTCTGCGCGGTGCTGTGGTCGTCCTATTCGCTGTTGTCGCGGCGCTTCCCGTCGGTGCCGACCAGCATCGTCACCTGGTTCTGCGCCGCCACCGCGGCCCTTTCGCTGGTCTGCCATCTGTTGCTTGAACAGACGGTGCTGCCCGCCGGCGCCGGCCAGTGGCTGGCCGTGCTCGGCCTCGGTCTGATGCCGGTGGGGGCGGCGTTCTATGCCTGGGACATCGGCGTCAAGCGCGGCAACATCCAGGTGCTGGGGGCGGCGAGCTATGCCGCGCCGCTGCTGTCGACGCTGGTGCTGATATCAGCCGGCTTCGCCGAGCCGTCATGGCGCATCCTCGCCGCCTGCGTGCTGATCACCGGCGGCGCGGCACTGGCGGCGAAATCGCTGTTCCTGCGCAAGAGGGCCACGAGCGAGGCAAACGCATGATGCCGTTTCCCGGCGGCATCGATGCCAATGCCAATGCGACGCTGCTGTTTTCGCTGGCGGCGGCGGTGATTTACGCGTTCAGCCTCGGCATGCGGCCGCGTCTTTCGCCGTCGGCGGCAAGGACATTGGCGGTGGCGATGCTGGCGGTGCTGGTCGTGCAGCAGGGCGGCCCATGGCTGCTCGTCGCCGCGCTCGGCGCCAGTGCCATCGGCGACGCCTTCCTGTCGCGCGACGGCGAGAAGGCATTTCTTGGCGGCACGGCCAGTTTTCTTGCCGCGCATGTGCTTTACGTCGTGCTGTTCCTGCGCGCCAGCAGCGGCCTCGGGCTGCTCTCGGCCGAACCGTGGCGAGGAATTATTGCCCTGGCGATGGCCGTGTCGGTGCTGGCGATGGTTTTCGCGCTCCAGCGCCGCATCGGCCCGGCCTTGCGTTTGCCGATCTATGTGCATGCCGCGGCACTGCTTGCCATGGGCATTGCGGCGCTCACCCTGAACAGCGTCGGGGTCATTGGCGGCATCGTCCTGCTCATGCTGTCCGACGGGCTGCTCGCTGCGGAAAAGCTCCTGCTGCCCGCCATCTCGCCGCACCGCATTTGGGTGCGCTATGGGGTCTGGGCACTGTACTACGCCGGCCAGCTGGCGATCACGCTGGGTTTCCTGCTGGGCTAGGTGCCTAGGGCGTGCCCGGCAGCCAGCCTGGTTCGGCAAGTTCGAAGGCGGCGAAATCGAAGCCCGGCGCCACGGTGCAGCCGACCAGGGTCCATTCGCCGAGGCTGCGTGCCGACTGCCACCAGCCTGCCGGCACGACGATCTGCGGCCGCTCGCCCGCGGCAAGCGCCGTACCGAGGATCTCCTCGATGACGGTACCGCCTTCTCGATGTATCGACAGCGCCAGCGGCGCACCGTCATAGAAATGCCAGACCTCGGCCGCGTCCTTGACCCGGTGCCAGGCCGACAATTGGTCCTTCTCGAGGAGGAAATAGATCGCCGTCGAATGGCCGCGGGCGCCTGCCGCGCCGTCGCGAAAGGTCTCGGCATACCAGCCGCCTTCCGGATGCGGCTTCAGGCCGAGCAGGGCGATGATTTCGGCGGAACTGGTCATCGCTGTTGCGCTCAGAAATTGTCCTTGCGCTTGCGGATCTCGGCGAACACTTCGGCGTCGGAGGCGTTCTCGAGGCCGAGATGCCTGCGGATCGCCGGATCGTGCCAGCGCAGGAACGGATTGGTCGACAGTTCCTCGCCGATGGTCGTCGGCAGCGTCGGTTTGCCGTCGGCGCGCAGCGCCTCGACCTTGGCGGCGCGCTCTTTTAGCGCCGAATTGGTCGGGTCGACGGTCAGCGCGAAACGGGCATTGGCCAGCGTATACTCATGGCCGCAATAGACGACCGTCTCGGCCGGCAGCGCCGCGAGCTTCTTCAGGGATTCGTACATCACCGGCGGCTTGCATTCGAGCAGCCGCCCACAGCCGAGCGCAAACAGCGTGTCGGCGGCGAATGCCACTTTCGACGCCGGCAGATGATAGGTGACATGGCCGGCGGTATGGCCGGGTGTGGCGATGACCTCGATCCGCTCGTCGCCGAGATGGACGACCGAGCCTTGCTCGACGGTTTCGTCGATGCCGGGAATCTTCGCCTTTTCGGCTTCCGGCCCGACAATGCGCAGCTTGAAACGCTCCTTCAGCGCCAGATTGGCCTCGACATGGTCGAGATGGTGGTGAGTGGTCAGGATCATCGTCGGGGTCCAGCCGGTGCGCTTGATCGCCGCCAGGATCGGCGCCTCCTCGGGCGCATCGATGAGCGCCGTCTGACCGCTTTTCGGGTCGTGCACCAGCACGCCGAAATTGTCGCTGCGGCACATGAATTGTTCGATCTCGACCGGCATCGCATCTCTCCCTTTATTGCCGCAGACATAGGGCGCCTGCCAGCCGATGTCATCTGCCTTTGTTGAACTTGGACTGCTTCGAAGCTACCGTCCCGCGCATGCATTCAGACATTGTCGATCTCCGTTCGTTTTATTCGACCACGCTCGGCCGCCTGGCCGAACGCTCGATCACCATGGCGCTGTCCTCGATATGGGCCGTCGTGCCCAACGAGCGGCTGGTCGGCCTCGGCTACACCTTGCCGTGGCTGGAGCGCTTCGGCAGCGATGCCGAGCGCGTCTTTGCCTTTATGCCGGCAACGCAGGGCGCGGTGGTGTGGCCGGCGACGGGGCCGACGGCGACCGCCCTGGTCTTCGATGAGGAACTGCCGCTGGTCGATTCCTGCATCGACCGCATGCTCCTCGTCCATTCGCTCGAACATGTCGAGAACCCACGCGAGACGCTGAACGAGATCTGGCGGGTGCTGTCGCCGGCCGGCCGTGTCGTCATCGTCGTGCCCAACCGGCGCGGCGTCTGGGCACGCTTCGAGCGTACGCCTTTCGGCAATGGCCGGCCGTTCTCGCGCGGCCAGCTGACCGAATTGCTGCGCGAAGCGAATTTCACGCCGGCGGCGTGGTCCGATGCGCTGTTCTTCCCGCCGTCGCCGCGACGTTTCATGATGCAGTTCCACAATGTGCTGGAACGTGCCGGCCGGCGCTTCTGGCCGATCTTTTCGGGCGTTATCGTCGTCGAGGCGCAGAAGCGGCTCTATCAAGGCGTGCCGGTCGCCCAGCGCGCGTCCCGCCGCGTCTTCGTGCCGGTTCTCTCGCCGCATGGCGCGCCGACGCTTGGCCGGCTGTCGCGGGCCGAACACCCGGCACCGCCAGGATGACGCGTTCGTGATCCGAGACGTGCTTTTTCACGCCTATCTGACGATATCAGGTTTGCTGTCCGATTGAAGGCCGTGCGGCCGATCCCTATGACCGGTTTGGCATTGCTGCGAATGCAAGGATTTAACCGATGGATGATCGTCTGGATGTCGAGGCCAGCGCCCAGAAGCTTGCCACGTCGATCGAAGCCAGCAGCCTGCGTGAGCAGCTGGCAACAATCAAATTGGCACTGACCAGCTCGCCGGTGCGAAAACAATTGCTTTGGGCAGCGATCGGCATCGTCGCCGTCATCGTGGCGAGCTCGATCGGGCAGGTTCTGCTCAATCGCTGGAACCAGCCTTTCTACGACGCGCTGGCGCGGCGCGACATGCCGGCTTTCCTGCATCAGCTACTGGTCTTTGCCGGCATCGCCGGCGGGCTTGTGGTGCTCAATGTCGGCCAGACCTGGCTCGACCAGATGCTCCGCCTGAAGCTGCGCGAGGCGCTGACGCTCGACCTGATCGACGAATGGATGCGGCCGGCGCGTGCCTTCCGGCTGACCCATGCCGGCGCCATCGGCGTCAATCCCGACCAGCGCCTGCAGCAGGATGCCGGGCATCTCTCCGATCTTTCCACCGGTCTTGGCATCGGCCTGCTGCAGTCCTGCATCCTGCTTGCCTCGTTCGTTGGGGTCCTGTGGTCGCTGTCTTCCGGCTTCGTCTTCCACATAGGCGGCCATTCGCTGGCCATACCCGGCTACATGGTCTGGGCGGCGATCCTTTATGCTGGCACCGCCTCCTGGTTGAGCTGGCTGGTCGGGCGACCGTTGATCCGCTTCAACAACGATCGCTATACGCGTGAGGCGGAGCTGCGCTCCTCGGTGGTTCGCGTCAACGAGAATGTCGATGCCATCGCGCTGGCGCATGGCGAGGCCGATGCCAGGCGCCGGCTCGAATTCGATCTCGGCACGGTGCTGGGCGCCATGCGGCGCATCTACAGCGCCCAGATCAATCTTTCCTGGGTTACCGACACCTATGGCTGGATCACTGTCGTCGCGCCGATTCTGGTCGCCTCACCGGTCTATTTCGCCGGCGATATCAGCTTTGGCGGCTTGATGATGGCAGTCGGCGCTTTCAACCAGGTCCATTCGTCGCTGCGCTGGTTCATCAACAATATCGGCGGCATCGCCGATTGGCGCGCTACGCTGATGCGGGTCGCCGACTTTCGCATCGCACTTGGCGACACCGACGCGCTGCACCATACGGAAAGGCGCATTTCGTTCGGCGAAAACCCGGACGGCAGCCTGACCTTCGAGAAACTCGAGGTCGCCTCGCCGGAGGGATGCACCAAGCTTGCCGAGCCGCATGTCGAAATCCGCGCCGGCGACCGGGTCATGATCACCGGAGATCCGGGCGCCGGCAAGACGCTGTTCTTCCGGGCCATTGCCGGTCTGTGGCCATGGGGCAGCGGACGCATCGGCATGCCGGCCGGAGAAGCGCCGATCTTTGTTCCGCGTACCCCCTATTTCCCGCTCGGCAAGCTGCGCGAGGTGCTCAACCATTCAGACGGCGCGGCGGAGGCGAGCGATGCCGAGATCTCGGAGGTGCTGGCCGATGTCGGGCTGCAACGCCTGTCGTCCTCGCTCGATCGCTCGGCGCGCTGGGAGCGTGAGCTCAGCGACGACGAGCAGCGTCTGCTGGCCTTTGCCAGGCTGGCCTTGCGACGGCCGAAATGGGTGATCATCGACGAGGCGCTGGACGCGTTCGACGGCCCAACGCTGAGGCAAGTGCTGTCGATGCTGGAGAAGCGCCTTCCCGACGCCGCGATCCTCAATATCGGCCGCGGCCAGCACAATGCCCGCTTCTTCCGGCGGGCGTTGACCATCGTCAAGGATGCCGGCCAGCCGCCACTCAAGCCGGCCCGTATCAGGGCAGGTGCCATCGAACCGCCCCCGGTTGTCGTTTCGGCTGGCCGAAAGAAATAGAAGGCAAGCTTTATTTCGCCGCGATCGCGGCGAAAAACTGTCGCGATCGTTTCAGATGGGAACGTTCCGATCGGCCATGCTTGACGCTCTCGCCCTGCTCGCCTGCCTTGCCTGCACCCCGGCGGCACCTGCGGCCGCGCCGGCCAATGCAATTGCCGTCGATGTCGAGCTGGTGCTGGCCGTCGACATCTCGCAGTCAATGGATGAAAGGGAGTTTGCCCTGCAGCGCGCCGGCTATGTCGCGGCGCTGCGCCACCCCGACTTCATCAACGCCGTGCGTGCCGGCACCTTCGGCCGCATCGCCATCGCCTATTTCGAATGGGCCGGCACCATCCGCGACGATGCGGTCATTGCCTGGCAGGTCGTCGACAGCAAGGAGAGCGCCAACGCTTTCGCCGACAAGATCGCGGCCCGCCCGTTCAGGAGCTTTCGCGGCACCTCGATTTCCGGTGCTGTGGCTTTCGGCGCCGAGCTTTTCAACGGCACGGCCTTCACCGGCAAACGCCGCGTCATCGACGTCTCGGGGGACGGCCCAAACAACACCGGCTTGCCGGTCACAACGGCACGCGATGCGGCGCTGGCGAAGGGCATCGTCATCAACGGGCTGCCGATCCTGATCAGCCCGTCACCCACCTTCAGCCATCTCGACCGGTATTATGCCGAATGCGTAACCGGCGGGCCGGGCTCGTTCGTGCTGCCGATCTATGCTGCTTCCGAATTCGCCACCGCCACTCGCCGCAAACTGATCCTCGAGGTCAGCGGCATCGAGTATCCCAAGGTGGATCCGAGGACGATCCGCATCGACGCACCGATCGACTGCCTGCAAGGCGAGCGCGACCGGCGGTTTTTCTCGGACCCATATTTCCCGGAACTTGACCGATAAGGCTGGCCCAGGGGTAAGCTAGGCTGGTGGCAGGCCGAAGGCCGGGAACAGAGATGGCCCGAGCGGCCCTATGAAGATCGTCAAGGAAGCGATCCCGCCCTCGGCTGCGTCGAACACATGCAGGGAATGGGCCCGCCATTCAGGGCCATCGTGGCTGCGGGAATAAACCCCGACCGCCGGCTGGGCATTGGCGCGGGTGGCCAGCGTGCGGAAGCCGCCAAACCTCGGCCAGACGGTCTCGAAGAAACCGCGGATCGCTTCGCTGCCTTGATACCATTCACGCCAAGGCGGCATGGTATAGATGGCGTCCTCACGCAGCAGCTCGATCAAGCCGTCGAGATTGGCGGCCTGCCAGGCCTGCATGTAGCGTTCGAGCAGCAGGCCTTCTTCGGGGCTGGGCCGTGATCGGCTGGCCGGCCGTCCCTGAGGATAGCGCGCTGCAAGGGTTGCGCGGGCGCGCTGCAACGCGCTGTTGATCGAAGCCGTCGATCCGCCCAGCAAACGCGCCGTCTCGACGGCCGACCATCCGAGGACGTCGGCAAGCAGCAGCGCGGCGCGCTGCCTGGGCGGCAGATCCTGGATCGCGGCGACGAAGGCGAGCTGGACGGCCTCGCGGCTCTCGTAACGGACTTCCGGACCTGGCTCGCTGCCGGCAATGTCTGGAAGCTCGGCGTCGGGGTAGGGCTCAAGCCAGGCGATGTCGGCTACCGGCCCGCCTGTGGCCGCCCCGTGCGAGGGCGGCCGTCCGGGTTCCCGGAGAATGCGACGCGCCCTCGACCTCGCCTTGATGGCGTTGAGGCAAGCGTTGGTCGCGATCATGTAGAGCCAACCGCGAACCGAACCTCGCCCGTCGAACTCCGATCTTGCGCGCCAGGCGCGAAGCAACGTGTCCTGGACGAGGTCGTCGGCCTCGTGCAGCGAACCCATCATGCGATAACAATGCAGCTTGAGCTCGCGGCGATGCGCGGCCGTGACCTTCTCGAAGGCCAGCCGATCGAGGATCGGCTGGCCTGCTGGTTCCAGAGGTGGTTGAGCGTCTGTCATGTGGCTTGTGCGGTTACGAGCGAGCGTTGCATTACGCGCCGCTCAGGCGGCCGGGGCAAGCCCGCTACCGCTCACCATGAAGGAACTGCCTTGCGGCTGGCCGGTGGCGAGTGCGACCACCGCCCGTCCGACATCGGCCGGCGTTTGCATGTCGGTCATGGCGGCGATGAAGTCCGCCGGCTGGATGCCCATATAGGCCGCTATGCTGTCGACGCCGGCCTTGCCCACGCCGGTTTCGGGCATGATGCGCATCGGCGCGAGCGCCATGAAGCGCAGGCCGAGGCCAAGCCGGTCGGCCTCCTTCTGGCTATGACCGGCCAGGAACATCTGCATGCGTTTCGCGCCGGCATAGCCGCCGGCGTTCGGTGGTCCGCCGGTCAAGGCCGCGCCGCTGGAGATCAGAACGATCCGGGTCCCCGGCTTGAGCGGACGCCGCAGAGCGGCCCGGCAAAACAGGAACGACGCCTTGACGTCCGTGTCCCAATTTGCCGAGAACGCCTTCCAGTTCTGTTCATGCACCGGCGCAGAAGGCGCCAGCGCACCTGCGCAGATCACCAGCACGTCCGGCTCAAGCGCGGCGAAGACCTTATCCGGGGCGGAGTCCACCGTAGCATCGACCGCGAGCGTCTTCACGCCCGAGACCTCCCAGGCAAATTGCGCCAGGGCCTGTTTTCCGCGGGCGACGGCCAGCACCGTCGCTTTCTCCTTGAGAGCGGCCTCCGCGATCGAGCGGCCGACACCACGGCTGCCTCCGACGACGACGACATTCTGATTTTGCAACGATCCCATGGATCACCTCTCGTTCCCGGCCGCCGGACCATCCAGGCGCGCTCATCGATAAGGACAGCGCAGGTGGGTGGAAATCATCGGTGCCAGGCGGAAATATCTTTCAGGTGACGGCAGCCGCGCGTCGGTTTTTGTATTCAGTGTCATTACCTCTGGGGTAATCGACCAGCGCACTACGTCTCGGCAAACTGCTCCCATCAAGCCGGTTGTCCGGCCTTCGACCACAAGGAGATACGCCATGACCGCCTACGCCGTCGCCCATATGCGCCAGGTCACGCCGGGGCCGCAGATCGTCGAGTACCTGCACAAGATCGATGCCACGCTGGAACCGTTTGGCGGCCGCTTCGTAGTGCACGGAGGCGAGGTGGAAGTCGTTGAAAACATCTGGCCGGGCTATCTCATAGTCATCGAGTTTCCCAACCGGCAGCAGGCACGTGCATGGTACGACTCGCCCGCCTATCAGGAGATATTGCCGCTGCGTACCGGCAATTCCCAGTCCGACGTGGTCTTCGTTGACGGCGTCCAGCACCCCCACAAGGCCACCGACGTTCTCGAATAGAGGGACGATCTGCGACGATTGGCTCTTATCGTTTCAGCAGGAACACCGCCTGCTGGCCGAAAAAATTCCAGAACCACCACGGCATCGAGAAGCCGATCCGCTGGCCGTTGGCGTCGAGCGCGGTTGCCTTTTCCACCGTCGCGCCAAGCTCGTCGCACAGATTGACGAAGTCGCGAATGGTGCAGAAATGGATGTTCGGCGTGTCGTACCAGGAATAGGGCAGGTCCCTGGTCACCGGCATGCGGCCGTTGAAGAGCAACGAAAAGCGCACCCGCCAGTGGCCGAAATTCGGGAATGAGACGATGGCGCGGTTGCCGATCCGGAGCAGTTCGTCGAGCACCAGCTTCGGATTGCGTGTCGCCTGCAAGGTCTGCGACAAGACGACGAAGTCGAAGCCCTTGTCGGGATAGAATTGGAGATCCTTGTCGGCATCGCCCTGGATGACCGACAGGCCACGCGCCACGCATTCGTTGACGCCGCGCTGCGACAGCTCCAGGCCGCGGCCATCGACCTTCTTGGTCGCCTGAAGCAATTCGAGCAGCAGGCCGTCGCCGGAACCGACGTCCAGCACCCGCGACTGCGGCGGGATGAGATCGGCGACGACTTCGAGGTCGACGCGCTGGGCGCGGTTGACGCTCATGCGTTCGGCTCCTGCCTGGCGCATGGTCCTGATCCGAAAAGTCTGCAACTTTTCGGGGTCATGCGCTGATGCCTGGCGCATGATCCTGATCCGAAAAGCCTGCAACTTTTCGGGGTCATGCGCCGAGCCCTCTCGCCCGAGCGGCCGAGGCGATGAAGCCTTTGATGGCGGCGAACAGTTCCGGCTCGTCGAGCAGAAAGGCGTCGTGGCCGCGGTCGGTCTCGATCTCGACGAACGAGACCGAAGCGCCGGCCGCGTTCAGCGCGTGCACGACCGAGCGGCTCTCCTCGGTCGGGAACAGCCAGTCGCTGGTGAACGAAACCAGGCAGAAGCGCGTCTTGGTGCCGGCGAAGGCATCGGCCAACCGGCCGCCATGGTCGGCGGCGAGATCGAAATAGTCCATCGCGCGGGTCATGTAGAGATAGGAGTTGGCATCGAAGCGATCGACGAAGGTCATGCCCTGATGGCGCAGATAGCTCTCGATCTGGAAGTCGGCATCGAAACCGAAGGTCAGCGCTTCTCGGTCCTGCAGGTTGCGGCCGAACTTGCGGTGCAGCGCTGCTTCCGACAGATAGGTGATGTGGGCGGCCATGCGCGCCACCGCCAGCCCCTTTTCCGGCCGCTTGCCATGCTCGAAATATTTGCCGCCGTGCCAGTCCGGGTCGGCCATCACCGCCTGCCTGCCGACCTCGTGGAAAGCGATGTTCTGCGAGGAATGGCGGGCGCCGGTGGCGATCGGCAGCGCCGAGAAGACGCGCTCGGGATAGCTGGAGGCCCATTGCAGCACCTGCATGCCGCCCATCGAGCCGCCAAGCACGCTGAACAGCTGTTCGATGCCGAAATGCTCGACCAGCATCAGCTGCGCCCGCACCATGTCGCGGATGGTGATGATCGGCAGGTCGAGCCCGTAAGGCTTGGCTGTGGCGGGACTTGTCGAGGCGGGGCCGGTGGATCCGAGGCAGCCGCCGATGACGTTTGACGAGATGACGAAGAAACGGTCGGTGTCGATGATCTTGCCGGGGCCGATCAGCACCTCCCACCAGCCCGGCTTGCCGGTCACCGGATTGGTGTTGGCGACATGCTGGTCGCCGGTCAGCGCATGGCAGACGAGGATGGCGTTGGAACGCGCGTCGTTGAGCGTGCCATAGGTCTGGTAGGCGATCTGGAACGGCGACAGCAGCGTGCCGGCGTCGAGCTTGAGCGGCTTGTCGGCGCCGAAACGCAACACCGGGCTCGACGGCTGGTCGGCCTCGTTGTTGGTTTTTCGAGCGCGCAAAGCGACCATTACATCTCCTTGCCCGGCCTTCCGTTGTCCGCCGGTCCGGGCAACAGCCAGTCAGGGCAACAAAAAACCGGCCATGCCTTCGCAAAGCCGGTTACAAGATGCAAACGGCCCTTTAGCAAGTTGTTTAACGTGGCTGCAAGCCGACCGGCCAAATCACCACGGAACTGTCGATGCTCTTCTATGACTCGCGCGTGGGTTCGTCAACGGCAAGTTCTTGATCCCGAATTGCCGCCCCTCGACATTCCGGGCCACGGCTTGTATTTCCGCTGCGGCCTCCGGATGGAGGCACTCTCGACGGATTTCATGAAATGAGCCAGACACCGGATCAGACACGTCCAAGGCCCCGCGCCGGCATCATGGACATCGAAGCCTATGTGCCCGGCAAGAGCGCGGCGCCTGAAGGTGTCGCCAAGGTCCATAAATTGTCGGCGAACGAGAACCCGCTCGGTCCTTCGCCAAAGGCGATAGAGGCCGCGCGCGCGGTCGCCGACAAGCTCGCGGTCTATCCCGACGGCAGCGCCAGGCGCCTGAGGGAAGCGATCGCCGAGGTGCACGGGCTCAACCCGGCGAACATCGTCTGCTCCAACGGCTCCGACGAGATTCTGGGCCTGCTGGCGCAGACCTATCTCGCACCCGGCGACGAAGCCATCATCACCGAACACGGCTTCATGGTCTACAAGATCTACATACAGTCGGCCGGTGCCGTCCCGGTAACGGTCAAGGAGACCGATGAACGCGCCGACATCGATGCGATCCTCGCCGCGGTGACGCCGGCTACCCGGATCATCTTCCTTGCCAATCCAAACAATCCAACCGGCACCTACGTGCCGTTCCAGGAGGTGCGCCGCCTGCATGCCGGCCTGCCGCGAAACGTGCTTCTGGTGCTGGATGCAGCTTACGCCGAATATGTCCGGCGAAACGATTATGAAGCCGGCGTCGAGTTGGTGGGCAGCGCGGAAAACGTGGTCATGACCCGCACTTTTTCCAAATTGGGCCTGGGCGGGGCGCGGATCGGCTGGATGTATGCGCCAATGCACGTCATCGACGCGATCAACCGCGTGCGCGGGCCTTTCAACGTCAATGCGACGGCAATCGAGGCCGGCATCGCGGCGATCCACGACCGCGCCCATATCGAACGCAGCGTGGCGCACAACGAGACCTGGCTGGCATGGCTGAGCGAGCAACTAAGCTGGCTCGGGCTGCGGGTGACACCGAGCGTCGGCAATTTCATCCTCATCCACTTTCCCGAGGACAAAAAGCATTCGGCGGCGGCCGCCGACGACTACCTCAGTGCGCGCGGCTACATATTGCGGCGCGTTTCCGGCTACGGTTTTTCGAACGCGCTGCGCATGAGCATCGGCACCGAAGAGGCCAATCGCGGCGTTGTCGCAGCACTCGCGACATTCATGAAAAGCTAGAACACCATGACCTCACCGATGTTCGAAAAGATCGCGCTGGTCGGCATCGGCCTGATCGGCTCGTCGCTGGCCCGCGTCATCCGCCGTGAGGGACTCGCCGGCCAAGTCGCGATTTCGACGCGCAGCGACGCGACGCTGGCACGCGCGAGCCAACTCGGCCTTGGCGACACCTATACGACGGATGCGAAAGAGGCGGTTCGCGATGCTGATCTGGTTATCGTCTCGGTGCCGGTCGGCTCTTCAGGCACGGTCGCCGCAGAGATCGCGCCGGCGCTGAAGAAGGGCGCCATCCTCACCGATGTCGGCTCGACCAAGGCCTCGGTGATCGCGCAGATGCAGCCGCACGTGCCTGATGGCGTGCACTTCATCCCCGGCCATCCTTTGGCCGGCACCGAAAAATCGGGACCGGACGCCGGTTTTGCCGAACTGTTCGAGAACCGCTGGTGCATTTTCACGCCGCTGCCCGGCACCGATCCCGCAGCACTGGAAAAGCTCTCGGAATTCTGGCGCCGCTGCGGCTCCAACATCGACACGATGGACCCGCAGCATCACGACATGACGCTGGCCATCGTTTCGCACCTGCCGCATATCATCGCTTACAACATCGTCGGTACCGCCGACGATCTGGAGTCGGTGACCAAGTCCGAGGTCATCAAATACTCGGCTTCCGGCTTTCGCGACTTCACCCGTCTCGCGGCGTCCGACCCGACCATGTGGCGCGACGTCTGCCTGCACAACAAGGACGCCATTCTCGAAATGCTGGCGCGGTTTTCCGAGGATCTGTCCTCGCTGCAGCGGGCGATCCGCTGGGGCGACGGCGAAAAACTGTTCGACCTGTTCACCCGCACCCGCGCCGTCCGCCGCTCGATCATCGAGGCCGGCCAGGATATCGACGTACCGGATTTCGGCCGCCAGGCAGTCGAACACCCGCCGAAGGGATAAGCCGCGGCAGGCCGATCGCAGGCCGGCTCGGCTTAGAGCGGTTCATCGTTTCACAGAAACGCCGAACCGCTCTATCTCTTTGTTTTTGCGCAATTCCGGACGGAAAACCGTTTCACACTTTTCCTGGAATTGCTCTAGTCGAGCGGCTTGATCTTGCCGAGCGGGATGAAGCCGAGCGAGGCCTTGCCCCTGACGATCTTCAGCGGCATCGACGGCTGGTTGCCGAGCAGCGCCAGTCCGGCAAAGCCGGTTTGGATCTCTTTCTTCTGCTCGGGGATGGCGGTGGCGAGGATTGCCGCCACGGCCTTCGGATCATTGAGCCTGATCGTCAGGTCGGCATTTATGAGACCGTCGTCATCGACCGACAGCGGTCCGGAAACGGTGATGCGCGCAGTTCCGGACGACAGATCGAGCTCGTGGATTTCGGCCGCCTGGCCGCGCAGGCTCTTCGGATTTGCCTTGATCAGCGTCACGCCGTTCTTCAGCGTCACGTCGCCGCTGCCGTCGAGCGGCGGCAAGACGCGCCCGTCGATGGCCGCCGCGTCGATTTCGAGATCGGTGAAATTGCCGGTATAGTCGATGTCCGGGCCGTTTGGGCGCAATTGCCCGATGGCAGTTCCGGCGCTGAACAGCGAGACGGGATCGGTGTCGTCTGCCGGATCGGTCTGGCCGGACAGGCCTTCTGCCTGCAGCGAGAGGCGTCTCGGCAGCGGCCAGGACAGCTTCATGTCGGCCCGCAGATCATCCCAGTCGATCCAGAGCGGGGTCATGCCGGGAACAGAGGTCCTGAGCGGCCCCCTGAGCTCGGCGGCAGGCGACAAAAGCCGGGTGATCTGCGTGGCGGCGTTGATCTTGCCTGTCGATGCCGCGACGTTGCGGCTGTCGTCCTCGTAAGCCAGGCTATCGCAGGAAAGGGTGAAGCTGAAGGGATAGCCGCTGACCGCGAGATTGGCGCAGTCGGCCCTGATGCCTTTGTCGTCGAGATCGGCGACCGCCTTGTCGGTCGCGCTCTCGACCAGGTCCGCCAGGTAGAACCAGCCCGCGCTGTAGATGCCGAACAGCACGAGAATGAAAGCGGCAAGCCACAACAGGCGGCGACGTTGGCTGGGCGGCGGGCGCTCGTCACTTGACGTCATGCTGCGGCTTTCGTTAACGCGGGTGGCACGGGCGGGCTGTCGCTTGCGGCAACAACAGGTAGACGGACTGAAACACCACCGGTGGGTGGTTCGTCACAATCAGGCTTGGCGATATGGGCGATTTTTGGGTTTTTGGCTACGGCTCACTGATCTGGCGACCGGGATTCGCGCATGTCGAGACGCGGCGCGCCCGCCTGCATGGCTACCGCCGTTCGCTCTGCGTCTATTCTTTCGTGCATCGCGGCACGCGCGAACGGCCGGGCCTGGTGCTCGGCCTCGACCGCGGCGGCTCCTGCATCGGGCTGGCGTTCCGGGTTCCAGGCGAGCTGCGCAACGAGGTCATTACCTATCTGCGCGAACGCGAGCTGGTCACCAACGTCTATCTCGAACGTGTGCTCAGCGTTCGCCTCGACAAGGGTGAAACGGATGGGGGCGAGACGGTCGACGCCGTCGCCTATGTCGTGGACCGCAGCCATGAGCAATATGCCGGTGCGCTCGACGCTGCCGAGGCGGCGGCCGTCGTCCGCGGCGCCGTCGGCCAGTCGGGGAGGAATGAGGATTACGTGCTCAGCACGCTGGAGCACCTCGAAGCACTGGGTATAAGCGACCACTGGCTGGAAGAAGTGACAAGACGGGTCGCGACGTAGCTTCTTTTACCGGTGACGATGATGATTTCGGTGTCGTGATGCGGGCTACATCTCGAAAATCTGTTTGCCAAGATCGGCGCGATCCAGGCTGTTTGCCACGGCCAGCTTGAACTCGGTCAGCGGGTGGAGACCGCCGACAGGAACGTGGAAGCCGGGCTGGCCGAAGATGTCGATGATCTCGCGTAGCACAGGCCGGTCGGCTTCGACCGGCGGCGAAAAGAAATAGCGATAGATATTCGCCCTGATCTCGACGCCGCTCAGCAATACATCGAAATTGTGCAGTTCGAAGCGCTCGGCACTCATGCCGCCATTGATCACCATCTGCCCGCCGAGCGCCAGGGTGCGGATCAATTCGCCGCTGACAGGTCCGCCGACATTGTCGATAATCCCGTTCAATCCGGCGCCACCGGTGATATCCATCACCGCTTCCCGGATACTTGCCTTCAAGTCAGAAAGGTCAAGAATGGCGGCCGCGCCAAGCGTCTTCAGATCGAAGCTTTGGTGCGAGTGCCGCACCAGCGCGATGACGTTGATACCGCGTCGTTGGGCGAACTGCATCACCATTGTCGAAATCGACGAATAGCCGGCCGTGACAGCCAGCCACTGGCCAGGCCGCACACGGGAATCCACCAGCAGATCCCACGCGGTAATGGGGTTCACCATCTGCCCGGCGCGTTCGACCGGATAGCCGGCAGGCAACGGGATCAGCCATTCGGCGGGGATGGCCGCGTACTCGGCCCAACTGCCATAATAGCTGAATGCGACAAGCGTGCCCGGTTCCAGCAAAACGTCCGCGCCAACGGCTTCGACGATGCCGGCGCCATGGTTTCCCGCGATCTGCCGGGGAAAATGCGGCTTCTTCGGTTCGGGATAGAGGTTCTGGATAAACAGGAAGTCGCCCGGATTGATCGAGGCCGAGACCATCCTGACCAGCACCTCGCCGTCGCCGATCCGCGGCATCGGCAGGTCGTCCACATAGAGCACGTCGCGCGGCGAGCCGATGGCGTCAAATACAATTGCTTTCATTCCGGTCTCCACAACAAACGATCCGGGGCAAACAGTCCGGGCTTGGCCAGACCGTGCCGAGATTTGCGTCGGCGCCGCGGAACCTATGGCCGGCCGGCAAAGGTCTGAATTGGCAGATTTGACAATCTATGTGCTAAACCTGCCAGATTGTTTCCTCAGAGGGTACTGGTTTGGAAATTCGGGACAGCGTCTTGAAGCCCGCCACGGCACGGCGGGTCGCGGTTTTGTGAAGCGCCGGCGGGCTGGAAAAGAGGCTATGCGTTTGACGTTGCCACGGTGCGACATAGGTTAGCTCGGTCGGCGGCTCCCACCCGCCCCAGCATGAATCACCATGGAGATCAGCCTTGCAGAAACGTCGTCTCGGTCGCACCGACCTATCCATCGCGCCATTGGTTATGGGCGGCAATGTGTTCGGCTGGACCGCCGATGAGAAAACCTCGTTCGACTTGCTCGACCGCTTTGTCGACGCCGGTTTCAACGCCACCGACACGGCCGATTCCTATTCGCGCTGGATTGCCGGCCACCAGGGCGGCGAATCCGAAACCATCATCGGCCGATGGATGAAGAGCCGTGGTAACCGCGACAAGGTTGTCGTTATCACCAAGGTCGGTTCGGATATGGGACAGGGCAAGAGGGACCTGTCCGCCGCCTATATCGAAAAGGCCATCGACGCCTCGCTGAAGCGGCTGCAGGTCGATACAATCGATCTCTATCTGTCGCACTGGCCTGATCCGGCCACTCCCTATGAAGAAACGCTCGGCGCCTACCAGAAACTGCTCGACAAGGGCAAAATCCGTTATGCCGGCGCTTCCAACCTCGACGCCGCCCAGTTGCGGGCCGCACTTGACGTAGCAAGCCTGCGCGGCCTGCCGCGCTACGAGGTGCTGCAGCCGGAATACAATCTCTACGACCGCTCGTCCTTCGATGGTCCGCTGCGCGATCTGTGCGCGGCCGAGGACATCGGCGTCATCACCTATTTCAGCCTCGCCAAGGGGTTTCTGAGTGGCAAGTACCGGAGCGAAGCCGACCTCAGCAAAAGCCCGCGCGGTGGCGGTGTGAAAGGCTATCTCAACACCCGCGGCATGCGCATTCTCTCAGCGGTCGATGCCGTTTCAGCCAGACACTCGGCCAAGCCAGCGGAAATGGCGCTTGCCTGGGTCATGGCACGGCCCGGCGTCACCGCTCCGATCGCCAGCGCGACGACGCTCGACCAGCTCGACAGCCTGGTGCGTGCCGCGTCGTTGCAGCTCAGCCCGGACGATATCGCCGAGCTCGACAAGGCCAGCGCATAGCCGCGCACGATCGTTCAAGACCGGCGCCGCTGCCTTGCCCTACCGTCCCTGCCTCGTCACAGGATGCAGGGACGCCGCATGGCCGGACAGGTTCTTCTCGATCAGCAGCTATGGGAGCGATTGCTGGCGCTTGTGTTGGCATCGGCCATCGTCATGGGCAGCCCGGGACCGGCGACGATAAGCGTCACCGCGGTCGGCGCTGCGTTCGGCCTGCGCGGTTCGCTGCGCTATGCCTCGGGGATCGTTGTCGGGACGGTCCTCGTGCTTTTGGTGGTGGCGACGGGCATCATGGCCGTTCTCACCGCGCTGCCGAAGCTCGCAGCGCTGTTGGCGGTCGCGTCAGCAGCCTACATCCTCTATCTGGCGTTCAAGATAGCGACGGCGCCGCCACTGGCGGCACGCATTGGTGGGGCGGCGCTTCCCACTTTCCTGGGCGGGTTCCTTCTGGCCGTTGCCAATCCGAAAGCCTATGTGGCGATTGCCGCCGTGTTTGCCGGCGCGTCTTCCGGCGCCGGCGGTCTTGCTATTTCAGCCAAGCTGGCGGTCCTCGCCTTGATGATTGTTGCCATTCATCTCTTGTGGCTTCTCGCCGGCGCGGCTTTTGCACGTTTGCTGCGCAAACCGCTGGCGTCGCGGATCATCAATCTGGTGTTTGCCGTGACGCTGGTTGCGACGGCCGCGCTGGCTGCCCTGCCATAAGTCTTTGTGGCATCTGAGGCCGTTGTTTCAGCCTTTCAATTCAGGTTTCGCGTCCAGCTCACCAAGCCGTTTCACCGCCGTCGGCGGCATCGGCGGCGGGTTCGGCGTCTGCGACGCTTCGACGAGGAGCTGGTCGCAGGCGGCCTCCGTCTCGCCGATCAGCCGTTGCATGAATTCGTCCTTGCCGAGGCCGGGCGGGATCGGTGGCAGGAAGCGCGCCTTGATCGTGCCGGGATAGCGCAGGAATTTGCGGCGCGGCCAATAGAGGCCGGCGACGTGAGCGACCGGCACCACCGGAATGCCAAGTTGCGCGTAGAGTTCGACGATGCCGTATTTGTAGACCGGTTCGTCGCCCGGCGCGCGGCGGGTGCCCTCGGGATAGATGATCAGCTGGCGGGGATTGCGCGCCAATTCCTGTTTGGTCGCGGCGATCACCATTTTCAATGCCTTCGAGCGGCTGCCGCGGTCGACCGGAATCATCCGCATCTTCAAGATGTACCAGCCGAAGAACGGGATCCAGGTCAACTCCCGCTTCAATATGTAAACGGGATCGTCGAGATAAGGCAGGAAAGCGATCGTGTCCCAGAAGGACTGGTGCTTCGGCGCCAGGATGAAGGAGCCTTCAGGCAGGTTCTCCTGGCCGGTGATCTCGCTTCTGGTGCCGGCGATCTTGTCGTAGAGCCACATGCTGGTGCGCGACCAGAATTTCGGCACGAACCAGGCGCGATGGCGTGGCGACAGGAAATAATACGGGGTCCAGAGGATCATCTGGACGATCAAATTGAGGTAGAAGGCGAGATTGAACGCCAGCGAGCGGAAATACAGCATACAGCAAGTGCCCGGTGAGGAGGTGTGCGTTGGTTACACCAAGCGCCGGCAAAAAGGAAACGCTGCGAGGCGGGCGATCGGCCCGGCCTTGCGATGGGCCGTCTTCGTCACGTTTGCCACGCCGCCTGCAGCAGGCGCTGTCTCAGGCGCGGGGCGGCGAAGTCGAGGAACGCGCGCAGCTTCACCGGCAGCAGCCCCTGGCCGGCATGGACGAGGCTCACCGGCCATGGGTCTGGCTCGAACTCTTGCAGCACCGGGCGCAGCGTACCCGACCGAACCGCGGCGGCGATCTGGTAGGAAAGCAGCCTCGTCACGCCGACGCCGGCAATCGCCGCATCGATCGCTGCCTCAGCCGTGTTGACCCGTAACCTGGAGCGGACCGGCACGCTGAATTCGGTCTTGCCGGTGGCGAAGCTCCAGGCTGCGGCGGTGAGCTCTTCGAAGGTGATGGCACTGTATGCTGCAAGCTCCTGCGGCGTTTTCGGTGTGCCGTGCTCGGCGAGATAGGCCGGGCTCGCGCAAACGACGCGGCGGATTGAACCCAGGCGGGTGGCGATCAGGCTCGAATCGGCAAGCTCGCCGATGCGGATGGCGAGGTCGATGTGCTCTTCGACCAACTGGGTTATCCGGTCGGCGAGTGTCAGCCGCACACCTACCTCAGGATAGACGGAGAGGAAGCTGGTGACGACCGGCAGCACATGCAGGCGGCCGAAGACGATCGGCGCAGTGACGATCAGTTCGCCGGTCGGGGCGCTGTATTCGCCGGCGGCTATTCGCTCGGCCTCGCCGACCTCGTCGAGAATGCGACGACAGGCGGCGAGATAGGCGTGGCCTGCATCGGTCAGCGACAGCTGCCGCGCCGAACGGTTCAACAGCCGTGTCTTCAGGTGCTTTTCCAGGTCCGAAACCTTGCGGCTGACCGTCGTCAGCGGAATGCCGAAGCGGCGCCCGGCAGCCGAGAGGCTGCCTGTCTCCGCCGCGGCAACGAAAAGCGACATGGACTGGAGGCGATCCATAGCTCTCCCGAAAATTTGCCCTCCCGAAAAACGGAAGGATAGATTGCAGATATGGCATCTGCATCTCGAAGATGGAAGGACCTATTTCCTGACTAGCAATGCAGCGCAGCTCGGCGCTTGAGGAGGCTTCCATGAACGCTCACACCAGCGATGTTGCTTTCACCCCGACGGTGAAGGCGATTCAGGCGCGCAAGGGCTCGCGCCAGGCCTATGCCCGTGTCGAGGAGCGTGGCGGCTGGCAGGCGGCAATCACGCCCGATCTCGCCGCCTTCATCGAGGCGCAGACCAGCGTCTTTCTGTCGACCGCCAATGCGGACGGGCAGCCTTACATCCAGCATCGCGGCGGGCCTGCCGGTTTCCTCAAGATGCTCGACGAACGGACGATCGGCTTTGCCGATTTTTCCGGCAACAGGCAGTTCATCACCCAGGGCAACCTCAGCGACAACCCACAGGCTTTCCTATTCCTGATCGATTATGCGCACCGGCAGCGCATCAAGATCTGGGGCAAAGCGCAAGTCGTCGAGGGCGATGCCGAGCTGACGGCAAAGCTGATGCCGCAAGACTATAAGGCGCGACCCGAGCAGGTCATCCTGTTTACGGTTTCGGCTTGGGATTCAAATTGCTCGCAGCACATCCCGCAGCGTTTCGAAGCGGCCGACGTGGCGGCGGCGCTGGGCGAACGCGACAAGCGCATCGAACGGCTCGAACAGGAGATCGCACGCTTGCGATCAGATGCAGCAGCCAGGGAATAAGAGCTAGGGAATAAGAGCTAGGGAATAAAAGTGCCGGTGCCGTTCAGCTTCCGCCTGCGGCGTCGGCCAGCGCGACGCTCTCGGTTTGCTTCACCGGCATGATGCCGCGCGCCAGCGCCAGCAGGTATTTGTTGTATTCGGTGAACAGCACGCGCAGCGCTTCCGGCTTGGTCAGCCAGCCGCCATTCTCGAGGTTGGTGTTGACCACCGGATAGGGCTCGAGCCTTGCGCCGTGCAGCAGCCGGCCCATTTCCAGCAGGCTACGCGGCATATGATAATTATTGGTGACGAGAATGACGGTGCCGTAGGCATGGTCCTCGACCCATTTGGCACTTTCCTCGGCATTGCCGATCGTGTCGAGCGCGGCGCGGTCGATGTCGACGCAGCAGGAAAACAGCCTCTTGTCGCCGCCGGTCGCGGCCTGAAGCTGCCGGCGGCTGGCGGAGGGATGGACGCCGCTAATCAGCAGCCGCTCGCCCTTGCCTAACGCAAGCAGGCCCATCGCAGCGTCGAGGCGCGACTGGCCGCCGGTCAGCACGATAATAGCGTCGGCCCTTGCCGGATTGGCGGGCGTAGTCAGGCGGCTGACGGTATTGGCGAACCAGCCGAAGCCGGCGACAAACAGCGCCATAAAGGCGAGCAGAAGGAGAGCCGAGATGCGCAAGGAGCGGGCTGCCAGCAGCCGCCCACGTTCGGCGAACTGATCCGGCTTGGCAAATTCATCAGGCTCGGCGAATACAGGCGGGCGCACAACCAGCACTGGCATGCATCCAGCGGTATCGGTCGAGTCCCGAACGTCCATCATGAAATGGTTAATCCCGAAATACGGCCTTTGGTAGGAAAAAATTGCAATTTTCGTGACGATGCGTTTTCATCCGTGATCGATCTTTCCTTTAGCCGGCGTCCGGCTGGCGAATGTCGATGTCGCTGAGATAGGTAACCACGGTGAAATGGGAGGTTGCCGCCGTCAGCGCGCCGATCACCAGCACCATGACAGCGACCCCGAGATAACCCGCCGAGCCGATGGCGAAATTGCCGAACAGGGCGGTCGCCTGGTCGGCCTGCGGCGTTGCCATGTTGCGTGACGACCACCAGGAGAAGACGATGAAGACCAGGATCGCCGCGGCGCCGCCTGCCGCGGCGCCCTTCATGCCGGTGACCAGAAAATGCCGGCGGAATTCGCGCGCGATGAAGCGCGCCTCGGCGCCGACAAAATGCAGCACCTCGATGATGTGACCATTGCCGGCCATGGCGCCGCGCGTTGCGAACACAACGGTCAGCACCGTCGCCGACAGCATCAGCGCCAGCACTGCGACACCGATCGTTACCGTGGTGCGGGCCATGGCAACCAGCCGGTCGACCCAGGTGCGATGATCGTCGAGCGAGGCACTCGGCAGCTTCGGCGTGATCGCCGCGCGCAGTGCGGCGAAATCGGGCGGACTATTCTCGTCGATGGTGATGATGATCAAGCGCGGCACCGGCAGCTCATCGATGTTCAGGCCCGAGCCCAGCCAAGGCTCGAGCAGCCGGGCCGTCGCTTCGCGGTCGACGATCCGGGCGCTTTTCACGCCAGGGAATTCGCCGGCGATCTGCGAGGCCAGCGCAAGTGCGGCCTCCATGTCGAGGCCGTCGACCGGCTTGATCTGGATTGTCGCTTCGCGCGAGATCTGGTTCTCCCAGACGGAGGCGGTGTCACGCACCAGCGTGACTGCGCCAAACGTCAGGCAGGACAGAAACGTCATGATGGCGATGACCAGCACCAGCGCCCGGCCGGCGATGTTCTGCGCCGGCACGATCGGCGCCATTTTGCGCTGGACGCGGGGCTTTGCCGCCGCGGCGTCGTGACCCTCGAAATGTTCGACGGAGAGCTCAGTCATAGATGTCCAGCCTTCCGCCGGCCAGGATCATTCGCCGTGCGTCGACCTGTTCCATCAGGCCGAGGTCGTGTGTGGCGATCACCACGGCGGTGCCCAGCCGGTTGAGCTCGATGAACAACCGCAGCAAGCGTCGTGCCAGCGGCGGGTCGACATTGCCGGTCGGCTCGTCGGCGAGCAGGATCTCGGGCTGCTCGATCAACGCCCGGGCGATGGCGGCGCGCTGCTTCTCGCCGCCAGACAGCACCGGCGGCAGCACATGCATGCGCTCGCCGAGGCCGACCCATTTCAGCAGCTCGGTGACGTCAGTGCGATAGGTCGCCTCCTCGCGGCCGCGCACGCGCAGCGGCAAGGCCACGTTCTCGTAGGTAGTCATATGGTCGAGCAGGCGAAAATCCTGGAACACCACGCCGATGCGACGTCTCAGATGCGGCAATTCGGTACGCGAGATGCGCGAGCGGTCCTTGCCGAAAATGGTGATTAGGCCGCGCGTCGGCTTCAGCGACATGAACAAAAGCCGCAGCAACGTCGTCTTGCCGGCGCCTGAAGGTCCGCTCAGGAACTGAAAGGAGCGCTCCGGAATGTGCAAGGAGATGTCGCGGAGAATCTCCGGACCCATGCCATAGCGGAGGCCGACATTTTCGAAGCGGATCACTTTCGACGACCTGAAATTCTCGGCGGCAAGATGCCAGCCCTTTCTGTGGAAAGACCATCGGCCGGCATGGTTAACCGACGGTTAATTTGGGGGCTTTTCGAGCGAGTCACAGGGGTTCCGGTGGGGAAGCGTTAACCATTTCCGTTTACCCAAAAGAAACGAACAGCGAACAGGTGCGGTAGTGTTGGGCCATGATGGCTGAGGGTCGAACCGCGCGCCCGGTTTCCGGCGAAATCATGACCGATCCGGCCGCCGAGCCGGAACGCATCATGCGCGACGTGACCGCCGAGGTCATCGATGCCGATTATGAGGTGCTGCCCCGCCATTTTACACGTCCAGACTTTGCGCCGCCGCCTGCGCGCATGATGTCCATGCCTTCGATCGAAGGCATGGACATGTTGCGCAAGCCCGAAGCCGCCGTCGAACGCCCATTGTGGGTGCATGGTGGGCCGATCTTCTGGATTGTTGGCGTCGGTGCCGCCTTTGCCGCCTTCTGGATTTCGGGCGGCCATGCGCTGGTTCGTTAGAGCGGCGCCAGAAAATCAACAGGTCACCAGATAAACGATCAGCGACGCGCTGCGGACACCCGACCGTTCGCGGGCGTCCTGCCAAAGATTTGCCCTTGCCAGCCGGCTCGACATGCCTAGAAACAGGTTGAAGACCGTTTTCGGTCGGCTTCGCCTACAAGGCGATCATTTCTGGAAGGGCAGCCAATGCCAGTTGTGCGCGGCAAGGACATCGAAGTCCTGTTTTCGGCGTCCGCCATCGCGCGGCGGAACCTGGAACTTGCCAAGGAGATCGCCGGGCACGACTACCACGACCTTCTGGTAATCTCGGTGCTGAAGGGATCGTTCATCTTCGCCGCCGATCTTATCCGTGCCATGCACGATGTCGGCCTGTCGCCGGAGGTCGAGTTCATCTTCATCTCCAGCTATGGCGCCGGCACGACCAGCGGTGAGGTGAGGGTGCTGCGCGACATCGACAACGAGGTCGCCGGTCGCGATGTGCTTTTGATCGATGACATTCTGGAATCCGGCAAGACGCTGAGTTTCACCCGCGACCTCATGCTGTCGCGCGGCGCGAGGAGCTGTGCCATCGCCGTGCTGCTCGACAAGCGCATGCGCCGCCAGACCACGCTCAACGCCGACTATGTCGGCTTCGACTGCCCCGATTATTTCGTCGTCGGTTATGGCATGGACGTCGCCCACGCGTTTCGCGAATTGCCCTTCGTCGGCGTCGTCAAGGGCGACGCTTGAGGCCTTTTGATAATTCTACTCCGGCGGCCACCTGCCGGTGCTCTCGGACTCGAACGTCCGCTCCGGTTCTCGAAAACCACGCCATCTGACTTGGCGGAGCGAATTCTGAAAAGGCCGCATCGACCTTCAGCGCCTTCAGGAAACATCAACTTTTCCCCGCCAAATATCCTGCCCATGGCAAAGCTCCTGATCGTCGAGGACGATGAATCCGTCCGCACTCTCGCCGCTCGCGCGCTCGAACGCGCCGGGCATAATGTCACTGTTGCCGCGGACGGCGCACATGGCCTTTCTCTGATCCGGGCGGCGCAAGGGAGCCATGATCTTGTGCTGTCCGACATCCGCATGCCGGAAATAGACGGCATCGAGATGGCCAAAGCGGCAGCGGCGCTGTTCCCGGCGATGAAGATCATGCTGATGACCGGCTATGCCGACCAGCGCGAGCGCGCCGAGGAATTGGACGGCATTATTCTCGACGTCGTGCAAAAGCCGTTCACGCTGGCTGAAATCCGCGCCCGCGTCGAACAGGCGCTCGCCTGCTTCGCCTAAGCCCAAGGCCGACCGCCTTCAGGCGGGGTCGCAGGTCGCCGCAATGGCTGGCGCGCCGCTCAGGCGCCGGCTGGCATTGAGCGCAAACAGGCCGGCGCCGATGATGAGGGCTGCGCCTGCCGCCGTCGCTGGTCGCGGCACTTCGGCAAAGAACAGAAAACCCCATAGCGGCGACCAGATGATACCGGTGTATTCGAAGGTGGCGACGCTGTTGGCGGGCGCCAGCCGGTAGGCCTGCGACAACAGGATCATGCCGGCCGAGGCAACGAAGCCGCATGCCCCCATCTTGAGGAGATCCGGCGTCGCCGGCCAGACCCATGGCCGGACGAGGAATTCGAGGCTCGGATGCACGGCGTGGTCAATGCCTGCCAGCCAAAACAATGCCGCCGCCAAGGCGGCGCCGACCAGATAGGCGCCGTTCTGATAGAAAGCCATGACAGTCGAGGATTCGGTGTCGCCGATCTTGCGTGCCATCAGCTGCGAGAAACCGTAGAGCAGAGCCGAACCTAGCGACAGCAGCGCTGCCCAGTCGAACAAGCCGGCGCCCGGGCGCACCATCACCAGCACGCCGAGCATGCCGACCAGGACGGTGGCGAGCGCCTGCCAGGACACGCGTTCGCCGAGATGGGGGCCGGCCAACGCCATGATGAACAGCGGCGCCATGAAATAGAGCGCCACCGCGTCAGCCAGCGGCAGGGCGGCGATTGCCAGGTAGTAGGCCGTATAGGAGGTGAACTGGATGAAGGCGCGCATCGTCAGCATGCCGAACCGCTTCGACAGGATCGCCTGCAATCCGACATCGGCGTGGACAAGGAAAACCAGGATCGGCAGGGCGACGATCGAGCGGATCGCCATCACCTCGGTGACCGGATAGTGGCTCGACACCGCCTTGACCAGCGGGTCCTGCAGCGAAAAGACCAGCACGCCGAGACAGAGGCTGAGGATGCCGAGCACAAGCCGATTCTGCATAGGCGCTCCTGTCTCCCGCGTGCGCGGCCGAAAGCAGGCCTGCATCCGGGTAAAAAGAACCCGCCACCGTTTCGGGCAGCGGGTACGAGTGAGGACTTTTGATTGGTCCGCAGCCGATTTCGCGGCCGCATATCCAATGGGTAAGGCGACTATCGTCCGCCGTTTGACATGTTGCAAACGAATTGGAATGATGCCAGCAATCAGATTTTCTTATGGCGGGCACATGCGACCCAATCTCGACAGCGACCTGTTGCGCACCTTCGTGGCGGTCGCCGACACCGGCAATTTCACCAAAGCGGCGGAGCGGGCCGGCCGCACCCAGTCGGCGGTCTCGATGCAGATGAAGAGGCTCGAAGGCATGATCGGCGACAGCCTGTTCGAGCGCGGGTCGCGCGGTGTAGCGTTGACGCAGCGCGGCGGCGAACTCATCGTCAACGCCAGGCGCATCGTTTCACTGCTCGACGAGACGGCGGCATCGATGGTCGCGGCGCCGCTTGGCGGGCCAGTGCGCATCGGTATCCCGGAGGAATATGGCCACGCGATCCTGTCGCGGGCACTCGGCGCCTTTGCCAAGCGCCATCCTCAGGTCGACATCACCGTCCGCTACGCGCATTCCGGTGCGCAGATCGCGGCGCTCGCCGCCGGCGAGCTCGATCTGGCGGTGGTGTTCGAATGGCAGGATCTGTCAGGCGGTGAGGTGCTGATGCATGACCCGACCGTATGGGTGACGTCGGAGCTGCATCACATGCATGAGGAGCGGCCGGTGCCGATCGCGCTCTACAACCGTGCCGGTTGGTGCAAGGATTTCGCTATAAAGTCGCTGGAACAGCGCGGTCTCGCCTATCGTGTCGCCTACACCAGCGATACCAATGGCGGCCTGCGGCTCGCCGTCACCTCCGGGTTGGCGATTGCGCCGATCTCGCGCAGCAACATCCCGGCCGGCTGCCGCGAGCTTACGGCCGCCGACGGGTTCGGCGACATCGATTCCTCGAACGTGGTGCTGCGGCGCAATCCGAACGCTTCCGGCGAGGCCATCGACGGCATGGAAGAGGCGATCCGCGAGGCGTTCACCAACCGTTAAAACGTGCCGCTCAGTCCGGCGGTGGCGGCCTCCACGGACCGCACGGCGATCTTCCGAATATTGGGGGCAGCCTTACTTCAGCTCCAGCAACCGCTCCAGATAGCTGCGCTCGATATCGGGGCTGAGTGCGTTGCCGAGCCGCTTGCGGATCGCTTCGAGGATCTGGCGGGCACGCTGCACATCGATCTCGTCAGGCACTCTCACCGAACTTCCGTCATCGGGACCCTCGCTGGTGCGGGGCCGCCCGAGCGGGTCACGGTCGGCATTCTGCTGGCGTCCGCCCTGCCCGTTGCCGCCCTGGTCGCCTTGCATCGCCTGCAGTTGCTTCATCATGTCCTTGGCGCCCCTGCGCAAGGCTTCCAATGCGCGGCCCTGGTGACCGACGGCCTGATCGCCTTCGCCCTCGCCGAGCGCCTGTTCGGCATTGCCCATGGATTTGCCGGCCTCGCCAAACCCCTCATTGGGGTCGAGGCCCATGCCTTCGAGGCTCTTCCTCAATTGATCGAGCTCGCCCTGCAGCTTGCCCTGGCCTTCCTGCAATTGCTTCAGCGCATCAGCAAATTC
This sequence comes from Mesorhizobium sp. M0184, assembly GCF_040322215.1. Taxonomy (NCBI): domain Bacteria; kingdom Pseudomonadati; phylum Pseudomonadota; class Alphaproteobacteria; order Hyphomicrobiales; family Phyllobacteriaceae; genus Mesorhizobium; species Mesorhizobium sp. M0184. Next base: position 257,524 of record NZ_JAMYSZ010000001.1, on the reverse strand, counting down.
CTGCGGCGTCATCGGCTTCGGCCGGCCGAGCGGATCGCGGTCGTCACCCGGGCCGGGTTTGCCCTCTTCGCCCATCGGGCCTGGCTCACCGTTCTCGCCGAGCTGCTCGTCGCGGTTCTGCCCGCGCTGTTGCTGGCCGCGCTGCATCTGGTCCATACGGAAAGTGTCGTTCATCATCTCCTGCTGGCGCCGCATGATCTCGCCCAGCTTGTCCATCTGCTGGCGCATCTCGCTGTCTTGCTGGCCGCCTTGCTGCTGGCGGCCTGCCTGCAGATTGTTCATCATGTCCTGCAACTCGGACAGCAATTGCTGCGCCTGGTCGCGATTGCCGGATTTCGCCAGGTTCTCGATCTGGTCCATCATGCGGTCGATGTCGCTCTGGCGCAGTTCCTGACCGTTCTGCTGCATCTGTGGCGCATTCGGATTCTGCTGCGCCCGCGCCGCGAATTCCTGCAGGAACTGGTTCATCGCCTCGCGCAGTTCCTTCATCGCCTTCTCGATCTCTTGGTCGCTGGCGCCGTTCTTGATCGCATCCTGCAGCGCCTGCTGCGCCTGACGCAGCCGCTTCTCGGCCGCCGACAGATTGCCTTCCTCGATGCCGAGCGCGATCTCCCAGAGGTAAGCGACCTCGTCGCGCAACTGGTCGTCGCTGTCGGCCATCTTCAGCCGGGTGCGGGCGCTCATGATGGCGAGGTAGTGCGCCATGTTGTCGAACGTGTCTTCCGGCCTGAGCGTGATTGCATCCATCAGGTCGAGCACGCGGTCCTTGGCATAGGCGTCGAGCGCCAGTATGCGGCGCTGCTCGACCACAGCCCGCGCCAACGGGCTGGAGAATGGCCGCTCCGGCATCACCAGCGTCTTGGTTTCGCTGGTCGCCGTGTGTCCGGCACCGTCGGTGGCGACAAGCGACAGCTTGACGTTGCCACCTGCCCAGACATGGTCGGTCAGATCCTTCGTCGTCTTAGCGGCATTGGCCTTGCCGCCGCGGCGCGGCAACGTCAGCGGCATTTCCGGCGGGCCATAGAGCGGATGCGCGTTGGGCACTTGCGGATCGGCCAATGCGAAAACCGCCTTGGCGGAGGCCGCGCCATAGTCGTCGTCGATCTGGTAGTTGAGTTCGAAGGCGCCGTTGACGGCGCGCTTCGGCTCGCCGACAAAGCGGATCTGCGGCGGCTTGTCGGGAATTATGGCGAAGGCCCAGCGGCCGAGCTCGCCGTCGCTGGACTGCAGCGTCAGCGTGCCGTCGGCCGTTAACTTGCCGCTGAACTGGCGCACGGTGGAAGGCGTTGCCGGACTTGCCTCAGTCTTGGCGGCTTGCGGTCCGGTCGGATCGATGGCGCGGGTGTTGCCGCCGGTGTCGGCGTAGCTCAGAGTTTCCTCGCCCGAACCGCCGGTGACGCGCAGCGACACATCGCTGCCCTCCGGAACCGTGAAGGTCGGCGGCGCTTGAGTGGCGTTGTTGGCCAGGACCGGGGCGTTCAGGAATACCGGCGGCCTGCCGGTATAGGCCGGCGGCGTCACCCAGGCATCAATGCGCGGCGGCACGACGTCGCGGGCGGCACGGGCAACAAAACCGTCGCTCAGCCTGCCGCCCGATGGCCCGAAGGAGAAGGCAAAGGCAGTGACCAACAAAAGCGCGGCAACGGCGCGCAGCGCCCACGGGTCGCGTTCCGGCACGCGTGTGCGCGGCACGTCGCCGCCAAGCTCGCCCAGCTGGTCCGCCATGCGCCGCTGATGCTCGCGCCACAGGGCTTGCGAAAAAATGCTTTCCTTGCCGCTCGGGCGATCGGTCTGGACCTGCACCGGGCTGTGCAGCAATCGGTTGGCCGCCTCGATGCGGCGGTCGACCTCGGCACTGGATGGCGTGCGGAAGAAACGCAGTGGATAGAGTGCGGCAAGCGCTGCGACGCCGAATGCCGCGATAAGACCGATCCGCGCCAGATCGGGCAAAAATGGGAACAGGCCGAGCCACGAAATGCTGAGGAACAGGCTGGCGACGATGATCAGTGGCAGCAGCAATGGCCAGCCGCGTTCGACGATTATCGAGACCTGCGTCCCCAGCCGGCTCAAGGCAAGGCGCCTGGCCAGACTGCGATCGCTGGTGAAAATGGGTCGTTGTGTCATCGGCCCTTCCTGGCCGGGCGGGATAGCCCAGGCCTCACGAGTCTATCGCATGGGCCCGAAAAGTCGATTTTCGGGAAGCACGATGCGAAGACCTAAAATCTTAGCGCGTACTTCGTGCGTCCAAGCGGATGCACATCGCCCCAAGGATACCAACAAACACGGCGAAGGCGAGGCGGTTCCCCAAAACGTGAACAATAATGCCCCGGATATTGTCAGAATTTCGCCGGATTGGAGTTTGCGCCGCAGACCAGTACGGCAACGCGCTCGCCTGCAGCCGGTGCGTAGCGGCCGGACAGGAGCGCCGCGAAGGCGGCCGCACCGCCCGGCTCGGAGATGATTCGCACGCGGTCCCACAGCGCCGCCTGGGCGGCGATAATGTCGTCGTCGCCGACCAGGATCGAGCGCTCGACGAATGCCTCGGCGATAGGAAACATCATTTCGCCGACACGCTTTGGCGCGAGCGAATCGGCGGCGATGCCCTCAGCCGGCGCGTCGACGGGTCGGCCCGCCTCGAAGGCGCGATGAAGCGTCGGCGCACCCTCCGGCTCGACCGCGATTATCCTGATGCGGCCGGAAAACCAGGCAGCGATGCCGCCGATCAGCCCGCCGCCGCCGACGGCGACCAGCAGGGTGTCGAGCTTCGGCAGGTCGGCCTCGATCTCGAGGCCGAGCGTGCCTTGCCCGACCAGCGTCTCCTCCTGGTTGAAGGCGTGGATCTGCAGCGCGCCGGATTTTTCGGCGAAGCTCTCGCTGGCGGCCAGCGCCTCGGCATAACGGGCGCCGCCGACGATCAGCTCGGCGCCGTAGCCGCGGATGCGGTCCAGCTTGGCCTGCGGGCTCACTTCGGGAACAAAGATGGTCGCCTTGTGGCCGAGTCGCATGGCGGCATAGGCGACGGCGGCGCCGTGATTGCCGCCCGACGCGGCGACGACGCCGGCCGCAGGAACCGGCCGTTCGAGGAGATTGGTGAACGCACCACGCGCCTTGAACGAGCCGGAATGCTGCAAGCACTCAAGCTTCAGGTCGACAGGCAGAGGCGGGCGGCCGAAATCGGCCATGTCGACGCGTAGCACCGGCGTGTGGCGCACGAAGGGCCGGATGCGGGGTTCTATCGCCGCAATGCGCTCGCGTGTGATCGTGTGGCCGTGCAGCATGCTTTCACTCCCAGAATTGACATTCAGAGTTGACATTACTTAGTAACTTGGCAAAGTGCCTAAATGCAAGAGGTCGATGTCTTCAAAGCAATCGCCAACGAGCGCAGGCTGCAGATCCTCGATTGGCTGAAGGACCCGCGCGCGCATTTTCCGCCGCAGGCGGACGGCGATCTGGTCGAGGACGGCGTCTGCGCGCTGCTGATCGCGGAAAAGCTGGGGATCACCCAGGCAACGCTCAGCGAGCATATGCGCGTGCTCACCCAGACAGGGCTTTTGCGTAGCAAGCGCATCAAGCAGTGGATATTCTATCGCCGGAACGAAGACAGGATCGCCGAAACCAGGGCGCTCATTCAGCACCGGCTGTAGCGCTCAGGTATCTATTTTTGTTTGACCATGATCGGTTCCGAAAACCGGTTTCCACTTTTCGCTGACGCGGACCTTCGGTTCGGGATCATGGTCTACTCCAACCAGTCCGGCACCGAATCCAGTCCGATCAGCTGGTCATAGGTCTGGCGCGGGCGCACAACGTGGAAGCGGTCGCCGTCGACCAGCACTTCCGGTACCAGCAGCCTGGTATTGTAGGTGCCGGCCTGAACGGCGCCATAGGCGCCGGCGGTGGAGACAGCGATCAGGTCGCCGGATTGCAGCCGGGGCAGGTCACGGTCGAGCCCGAGATAGTCGCCGGTCTCGCAAACCGGGCCGACGACGTCGACCTTCATGCGTGGTGCAGCGGCCGGCTGCTGCGCCACCGGCTTGATGTCGTGGAAAGCGTCGTAAAGCGTCGGCCGGATCAGATCGTTCATCGCGGCGTCGACGACGAGGAAGTTCTTGGCGTCGCCCTCCTTCACGAAGATCACCTGCGAGACCAGGATGCCGGCATTGCCGACGATCAGCCGGCCTGGCTCGAACATCACTTTCAGCCCAAGTTTGGCAACATGCTTCCTGACGATCCGGGCATAGGCATCGGGCAAAGGCGGCGGGTTGTTGTCGACGCGGTAGGGAATGCCAAGGCCGCCGCCGACATCGATGTGCTCGATGGCATGACCGTCGGAGCGCAAGGCGCCGACCAGCTCCACCAGCAGCGCAAAGGCGTCGTCGAAGGGCTGCAATTCGGTGATCTGGCTGCCGATATGGGTGTCTATGCCGGTGACCTTGATGCCCGGCAGCTCAGCCGCGCGCGCATAGACCTTCCGCGCATGCTGCCACGGAATGCCGAATTTGTTCTCGGCCTTCCCAGTCGAAATCTTCTTGTGCGTCCTGGCGTCGACATCCGGATTGATGCGCAGCGAGATCGGCGCGATCTTGCCCAGCGCGGTGGCGCGGGCCGACAGCAGCTCCAGCTCCGGTTCGGATTCGACGTTGAAACAGAGAATGCCGGCCGAGAGCGCAAAATCCATTTCGCGCGCGGTCTTGCCGACGCCCGAAAACAGGATCTTGCTTGCCGGGATGCCGGCCGCCAAAGCGCGGCGCAATTCGCCCTCCGAGACCACGTCGGCGCCGGCGCCGAGCCTTGCCAGCACCCTCAGCACGGCCTGGTTGGAATTCGCCTTCATGGCATAGCAGACGAGAGCATCGAGCCCGGCAAAGGCCTCGGTGAAGACGCGAAAATGCCTGGTCAGCGTCGCCGTCGAATAACAGTAGAACGGCGTGCCGACGCTGGCGGCGATGTCTGATATCGCCACGTCCTCGGCATGCAGCGCGCCGTCGCGGTAGTCAAAATGGTTCACGAGATTGGTCCGAAAAAATCAGAGCAGCGGGTCGAGGATGAATTTCTTGTCCTCGACAGGTTTTTCCGGCTCCGGCGGCAAAGGTTGCTTGGCCTTCTCGGCGTCCTTGCGGGCCTGCACGGCTGCCGCGTACGGCGTGTCGAGCGCAGCCTTCCTGCCGCAGGCCGCAACGGTGGCCATTGCCGCCAGCAGTGTCAGCGTCACCAAAATCCTGCTTCCGGTCATCGTGCCATCCGTCCGAAACTGTTGCCCGCAGCCGCTTCTAGCCGAGTTTTGCGGCCATTGCACCCCGCGTCTTACGCCTTGGCGAGCCGCTTTTTCCAGTAGCGGATCTGCTTGCGCACCTCGGACGGCGCGGTGCCGCCGAAGCTCGTGCGGCTCTTTACAGAATTCTGCACGGCAAGAACCGAAAACACGTCGGCGCTGATACCGGGGTGAATGGACTGCAGATCCTCCAGCGAAAGCCTGTCGAGCCCGATCTTCCTGTCCTCGGCCAGCGCCACCGCCCGGCCAGTGATATGGTGCGCCTCGCGGAACGGCAGGCCGAGCGTGCGCACCAGCCAGTCGGCGAGGTCGGTCGCAGTCGAATAGCCGGCGCCAGCCGCCTTTTTCATCGCGGCAGTGTTCACCGTCATGTCGCGCACCATGCCGGTCATTGCCGCCAGCATCAGGTCGAGCGTCTCGGCCGCGTCGAAGACGGATTCCTTGTCTTCCTGCATGTCCTTGCCATAGGTCAGCGGCATGCCCTTCATTACCGTCAGCAGGCCGACGAGATGGCCGGTGACGCGGCCGGTCTTGCCGCGCACCAGTTCGGCAGCGTCCGGGTTCTTCTTCTGCGGCATGATCGACGAACCCGTCGAGAAACTATCCGATAGCCTGACGAAGCCGAATTGCGGCGTCGACCAGATGATGATCTCTTCGGCCAGCCGCGACAGATGCGTCGCGCAGATCGCCGCCAAGCCCAGGAACTCGAGCGCGAAATCGCGGTCCGAAACACTGTCGAGCGAATTGCGCATCGGCTCGCGGAAGCCAAGCGCCTTCGCCGTCTGGTGCCGGTCGATGGAAAAGCTGGTGCCGGCAAGGGCGGCGGCGCCGAGCGGGCTTTCATCCATCCGCTCAATCGCATCGCGGACGCGAGACAGGTCGCGTGCAAACATCTCGACATAAGCCATGCAGTGGTGGCCGAAGGTCACCGGCTGCGCCGCCTGCATGTGGGTGAAGCCCGGCATCACCGTTGCCGCATGCTCCTCGGCCCGATCCAGGAACGCCGTGATCAGGCCCTTCAGCGCCTCGGCGACACGAAAGCATTCGTCCTTGACCCACAGCCTGAGGTCGACCGCCACCTGGTCGTTGCGCGAGCGGGCGGTATGCAGGCGGCCGGCGGCGGGGCCGATCAAATCGGCCAGACGGGCCTCGACATTCATGTGGATGTCTTCCAGCCTGCTCGAGAACTCGAATGTGCCGGCCTCGATCTCTGCGAGGATCGTGTTCAGCCCGTGAGCGATTTTTTCTTGATCGGCCGCCGAAATAATGCCCGTTTGCGCCAGCATCTGGCTATGGGCGATCGAGCCGCGAATATCCTGCGCATAGAGTTTGCGGTCGAACGAGATCGACGCGTTGATCGCTTCCATGATTGCGGCCGGACCCGAGGCAAAACGTCCGCCCCACATCTGGTTGCTGGCCTTCTTGTCGTTCATCGCTATAACCCGTGCTCCGGAGCAGTTTTTCAAAAATGGCAGACGGCAATAGATTTTTCCCGGCTTTGCGTCTCATCCTCGCCGCTTTGGTTGCGGGCGTGCTGGCCGGCGCGGTCGCGGTATATGTCAGGGAAAGCAGTTCTGGCAACAAGGCGCCCGCGCAAGTGGCCGCCGGCGGCGGCAAGGACGACGTCGCCTGCGCCGCCAAGAACGACCGTGCCAAGAAGATCGCCGCCGCTGCCACCGGCCAGGTTGCCGCGCTTTTGCCGGCGGATCCGCCGCAATCGCTGAAAAGCCTTGCCTTCAACGGCCCCGACGGCAAGCCGACAACGATCGCCGATCATGCCGACAAGACGGTGCTGCTCAATCTGTGGGCGACATGGTGCGCACCTTGCCGCGCCGAAATGCCGGCGCTCGATGCGCTGCAGAAGGAGATGGGCAGCGATGCGTTTCAGGTTGTTGCCGTCAACGTCGATGCCGGCGACGATGCCAAACCGAGGAAGTTCCTGGAGGACACCGGCGTCAAGTCGCTCGGCCACTATCGCGATGCCACGATGGCGCTGTTCAACGACGTCAAGACGCGCGGCCTGGCGCTCGGTCTGCCGGTCACCATGCTGATCGATGGGCAAGGCTGCCTGATCGCCCATATGAATGGCCCGGCCGAATGGTCGGGGCCGGATGCCAAGCGTCTGGTCGAGGCGGCGCTTCAGCCGGGATAGGCTCAGACCGTGCGCAGGCGCGGCTTGAGCACGGCAATGCTTGCGCCGCGTCGGCTGGCGGTGCGGATTGCCGGAGCGGCCACGCCCGTCAGTTCCCCGAATGTCTCGATCGGAGCCGGTTTGCCGAGGTAGTAGCCTTGCCCGATCTCGCAAGCCTCGGCGTCCAGGAACTGCAATTCACCCGGCGTCTCGATGCCTTCTGCCAGAACCGGTAGGCCGAGACCGCGTCCAAGCCCCAGCACGGCGCGAACGATCGCCGCGAACTGGGCGTTCTTGTCGACCGATTTGATGAACGACCCGTCGATCTTGATCTTGTCGAAGGGAAAGGCGCTGAGGTTGGACAGCGAAGAATAGCCGGTGCCAAAATCGTCCATCGCCACATGCACGCCAAGCGCCTTGACCTGCCTCAAGGTTGCCAGCGCGCGCGGCATGTCCTTCACCAGGGCCGTTTCGGTGATCTCCAGTTCGAGCCTGCCGGGGGCCAGGCCGGATCTCGTCAACGCGTCGTGCACCTTGCGGCTGAAGTTCGGATTGTGAAGTTGCACGGCGGAGACGTTGACGGCGACCATCAGCGGGTTTGTCCAGCGAACAGCATCGTTACAAGCCGTCGTCAGCACCCAGTCGCCGATCTGCGCGATAGCGCCACTGTCCTCGGCCACGGGGATGAAAACGGCCGGAGAAATGTCACCCCGCTCAGGGTGCTGCCAACGGACCAGGGCTTCGAAGCCGATCATCCTGCCGCCGCGGATCTCCTTCTGCGGCTGATAGACGAGGTGGAACTCCTTGCGGGCGATCGCCTGGCGCAATTCATGCTCCATCACGCGCTTGTCGCGGGCCGCGGTGCCCATGGCTATCTCGAAAAACCGATAAGTGTCCCTGCCTTCGGTTTTGGCGCGATGGAGTGCCGTGTCGGCATGGCTGATCAGGCCGGCCTGGTCTTCGGCATCCAGCGGAAAGAAGGCGATGCCGATGCTGGCCGAGACGAGGCCGGAGCCGACCGAAACCCTGTTTTCCTCCCGGATCGCCGCCAGCAAGTCCTCGGCTATCCGGCCTGCGGCCAGGGGGTCGGGGAGGTTCGGAGCTATGATGGCAAATTCATCGCCGCCGAGACGCGCGAGCATCTGTCCGTGGCGCGGGATGCCGGAAATGCAGTGCGCCAGCTTCTGCAGCATAGCATCGCCGGCCCCGTGGCCATAGAGGTCGTTGACTTGCTTGAACCGGTCAAGGTCAAGCAGCAGGAGCGCCAGATGTCCATCCTTGCCGCCACGATCCATCGAGGCGAATTCTGCTTCCAGCCGGGAAGAAAAGCTCCGCCGATTGGCAAGCCCGGTAAGCGGATCGAAATGCGCGAGGCGGAGGATCTCTTGTTCTGCCTTCTTGCGCTCACGGATGTCGCGAACGGCAAGCACCGTATGGGGCCTGCCGCAGTAGGTGATTTTCCTGGCGATCAGCTCGACAGGAATTCTCGCCCCGTCGCTGCCCCTTAACTTCGCTTCCTGCGCCTGTTCGCCGAAGCCGGACATATCGGCTGCGCTCTGTCCGTCGAAAAGCTCGCCGAATTGCATCGTGTTCAGGGTGGCTGTCGCTGTTCCGGTCAGCCTCGCCATACTGTCATTGGCGCTGACAATGCGGGTGCCATCGCAAACGATCAGACCTTCCACCGCCGCATTGGCGAGATCGTGCATGCGATCGGCCTCGAGCTTCTGGCGGCGAAAGCGCAGGTCGATCCACAGCGCGGCACCCGATAGCACAAGGATTATCAGGCTGGCGACCGCTGCGGCAAAGGCCTGGGAAATGGGCTCGATGGAATGTTCGGATATTTCAATCGAGGAATCCGGAATGATCGACACCGCAGCCATCGCGATGAAATGCAAGCTGCAAATCGCCAGCGTCAAAAGCGCGGCGCCGCCGAAAGTCGCGAGCGCTGACGGACGGCGCAAGACGACAAGGAGCGCCAGTGCCGCGAGGGTCACGCCGGCCAGAAGCGATATCGCGACAAGGAGCAGGTTCCATACGACCCGGCCTTCGACCTCGAAAGCTGCCATGCCGATGTAGTGCATCGTCGCGATGGCGCCGCCCAGAATGGCGCCACCGACGAGGAAATGGTCGATGCCGCGGCGCAAGGTGGCGACCCACATCCCAAGCGCGGTCATGATAACGGCGGCGGCAAGCGAAAAGGCGGATAATCCCGGATTGTATGCGTTCGGTATTCCCGGCGTAAACGCGGTCATGGCGATGAAATGCGTCGCCCATATGCCGAACCCGGTCGAGGCCGCGGCGATCATCAGCCAGACAAGCCGGTTTCGCTCGGTCGATCGGCCGACATGCTTAAGGAGATTAACCGCTGAGAAGCAAGAAATTCCACAGATGAGTGCGGCAAGCGCAACCAGTCTCGGATCGTGCTGACTTACAATACAATTATAGACCGTCAGCATCCTGGTTCACTCGGTCTGCCAAAACTAACAGGGGAGGTGTGACTGATTAGCTCTTGGAGATTTTAACGAATGGTTAACCCGCGGGCCATGAGGCGGGTCTTTTCGGGGGAAACCGACGCCGCTGCGCCGAAAAGACGGTGATGTGATTTCTGGCGCCCGGTTTCGGTAGCGAGTGCACTTTAGGAAGGAATGATGTTCATTGATCCGCAATAAAACCGTTGTCCGATTGTCATCAGCGCCACATATTGGCTTTGCGGAAGTGCCCCTTTCGCCAATGACAAACGGGAGATGAAACATGAAGTTCTTCGGCTTTGCGGCCGGTATCGCCGCCACCGTGACCCTGCTTTCCACCACCTCCGCCTTCGCCGTCACGCAGATCAGCTGGTGGCACGCCATGACCGGCGCCAACGCCGAGGTCGTCGGCAAGATCTCCAAGGATTTCAACGCCAGCCAGAGCGACTATGAGCTCGTTCCGGTGTTCAAGGGCACCTATCCGGAGACGCTGAATGCCGGCATCGCTGCCTTTCGTGCCGGGCAAGCGCCCGACATCCTCCAGGTGTTCGACGTCGGCACCGGCGTGATGATGGCGGCCGAGGGTGCGATAAAGCCGGTGGCCGATGTGATGACCGGGGCCGGGATGACTTTCGACAAGAGCCAGTATCTGCCCGGCATCGTCGGCTATTATTCGAAGCCGGACGGCACCATGCTATCGTTCCCCTACAACTCTTCCTCGCCGATCCTCTACTACAACAAGGACATCTTCCAGAAGGCAGGCCTCGACGTGAACAATCCGCCCAAGACGTGGAACGAGGTGTGGGAAGCTGCCAAGAAGATCAAGACGAGCGGCGCCGCCCCTTGCGGCTATACCTCGACCTGGCTGACCTGGATCCACCTGGAGAATTTCGCGGCGTGGAATGACGTGCCTTGGGCCACCCAGCAGAATGGCCTGGCTGGAGGTGATGTCGAACTCAAGATCAATGCGCCGATTTTCGTCAACCACTTCCAGGCGGTCGCTGACCTGGCCAAGGACGGCACATTCAAATATGGCGGGCGCACCTCCGAAGCCAAGCAGATATTCCTCGCCGGCGAATGCGGCATCTTCACCGAATCGTCGGGCGGCCTCGGCGATATCGTCAAGTCCGGCATGAACTATGGCATCGGCCAGCTTCCTTACGACAGTGACGCCAAGGGTGCCCCGCAGAACACGACGCCGGGCGGTGCCAGCCTCTGGGTGTTCGGCAACAAGTCGGACGAGGAATACAAGGGTGTCGCCGCCTTCTTTGCCTATCTGTCCAAGACCGATGTGCAGGAATATCTGCACCAGAAGTCGGGATACCTGCCTGTGACGCTCGCCGCGTATGAGGCGACGAAGAAATCAGGCTTCTATGACAAGAACCCCGGCCGCGAGACACCCATCCTGCAGATGATCGGCAAGTCGCCGACCGACAATTCGAAGGGCGTGCGCCTGCCGAATCTGCCGCAGGTGCGCGATATCCAGAACGAGGAGCTGGAGAAGATGCTGGCCGGCCAGCAAACCGCCCAGCAGGCACTCGACAATGCGGTTGCGCGCGGCAACGCGGCGATCAAGGAAGCGCTGGAGAACTGACGGGATTATCTCGGTTAGTCGGTTGGAATATCGCCCGCGCGAGCTCGCGTGGGCGATACCTGGATAGCGAGGGAAATCAGCCTGTCTCCACGCGTCGTCTTTCCCAACAAGATCCTGCCCTACCTGCTGGTGGCGCCACAACTCGCCATCACCCTGGTTTTCTTCTACTGGCCGGCCGGTCAGGCGCTTTACCAGTCGATGCTCAGGCAAGACCCGTTCGGGCTGAAGAGCAGGTTCGTCTGGTTTGCCAATTTCCGGAAGGTGCTGGCCGATCCGGCCTACCTCAACTCGATCAAGGTCACAGTAGTGTTCTCTCTTGCGACCGCGATCGTTGCCATGGTTGTGGCCCTGCTGCTCGCGGTCATGGCCGAGAAGGCCGTGCGCGGCAAAGGCCTCTACCGCACACTGTTGATATGGCCTTACGCCGTGGCGCCGGCGATTGCCGGCATGCTTTGGCTTTTCCTGTTCAATCCCTCGATCGGCTCGTTGGCCTATTTGCTGAGAAGCCTCGGCATCGTATGGGACCCGCTGCTCAACGGCACCCACGCCATGATCCTGCTGGTGTCGGCTGCTGCCTGGAAGCAGATCAGCTACAACTTCCTGTTCTTCGTCGCCGGCCTGCAGGCGGTGCCGAAAACGCTGATCGAAGCGGCGGCCATGGACGGCGCCGGCGAAACCAAGCGCTTCTGGACCATCGTCTTCCCGCTGCTTGCGCCGACAAGCTTTTTCCTGCTGGTCGTCAACACCGTCTATGCCCTGTTCGACACGTTCGGCATCGTTCATGCCGTCACCGGCGGCGGGCCGGGCAAGACGACCGAGACGCTGGTCTACAAGGTCTACAATGACGGCTTCGTCAATCTGATCCTGGGCGATTCGGCGGCGCAGTCGGTCATCCTGATGGCCATCGTCATTGCGCTCACAGCGATCCAGTTCCGCTATGTGGAACGCAAAGTCCATTACGGCTGAGGGCAGCGATGATCGGCCAGTCCCCGCTCCGCACCTTCATCGCCCATGCCGTGCTCATCCTCGGCATATTGATCGTGGCTTTTCCGATCTACTACACCTTCGTTGCCTCGACGCACACGCTGCAAACGATCCTCAGGCCGCCCCTGCCGCTCTTGCCCGGCGGCCAGCTATGGAACAATTACAGCGAGGCGCTGTTCGGCGGCATCGGTCGTATCGGCGGGGTCAGCGTCGGCAGGCTGCTCCTCAACACCACGATCATGGCGCTCGGCGTTGCGGTGGGAAAGATCTTCATCTCGATCCTGTCGGCCTACGCGATCGTGTTCTTTCGCTTTCCGCTGCGCATGACCTTCTTCTGGCTGATCTTCATCACCTTGATGCTTCCAGTCGAGGTGCGCATCCTTCCGACCTACAAGGTGATGGTCGATCTCGGCATGATCGACACCTATGCCGGCCTGATCGTCCCGCTGATCGCCTCGGCCACCGCAACGCTGCTGTTTCGCCAGTTCTTCATGACCATACCGGGCGAATTGGTCGAGGCGGCGCGTGTCGACGGTGCCGGGCCATGGCGCTTCTTTTTCGATATTCTGGTGCCGCTGTCGCGGACAAACATCGCCGCGCTGTTCGTGATCCTCTTCATCTATGGCTGGACGCAGTATCTTTGGCCGCTGCTCGTCACCAACAGCAACGACATGAACACCATCGTCATCGCGCTGAGAAAGATGGTTTCCTTCGCCGATGCCGACACCCAATGGCACCTGGTGATGGTCACGGCAATGCTGGCCATCGTGCCGCCGATCCTGGTGGTCGTGCTGATGCAACGCTGGTTCGTGCGCGGTCTGGTCGAATCCGAAAAGTGAGAAGCCGATGGCGACCGTGGATCTGAAGGATGTCAGGAAAATCTATCCCAGCGGCGTCGAGGCCGTGAAGGGCGTTTCCATCGCCATTCCCGACAAGGAGCTTTGCGTGCTGGTCGGCCCCTCCGGCTGCGGCAAGTCTACGCTGCTGAGGATGATCGCCGGGCTGGAGACGATTTCTGCCGGTACAGTCGCCATCGACGGCAAGGTGGTCAACCCCATTGGCCCGACCGAGCGCGACATCGCCATGGTGTTCCAGAACTACGCGCTCTACCCACATATGAAGGTCTATGACAACATGGCCTATGGCCTGCGCAACCGCGGCACGCCGAATGACGAGATCGACAGCAGGGTACGCTCGACTGCCAAGGTGCTGGAGCTTTCGGCGCTGCTCGACCGGCGCCCGCGCGAGCTTTCCGGCGGTCAGCGCCAACGCGTCGCCATGGGTCGCGCCATCGTGCGCAACCCGAAGGTCTTCCTGTTCGACGAACCGCTGTCCAACCTCGATGCGAAATTGCGCGGGCAGATGCGCATCGAGATCAAGAATCTGCAGCGCTCGCTTGGCGTCACCTCGGTTTATGTCACGCACGACCAGCTTGAGGCGATGACGCTGGCCGACATCCTCGTCGTCATGAACGCCGGCCTGGTCGAGCAGACCGGCGCGCCGCTTGATGTGTACGAAAAACCGGCTTCGACCTTCGTCGCCTCGTTCATAGGCGCACCGCCGATGAATCTGCTGGCGCTCACAGGGGCCTCCCCAAGCTCGGTATTGGCGGACGGTACTGTGATTGGCTTGGCGCCTCGACAGGGCAAGGCAGTGACACTAGGCTTTCGTCCGGAGGACGCCGACATCACCTTCGCGGCAGAGGCGCCGGCCGGCGCGCTCGCGCTGCCGGCAACAGTGGAAGCGGTCGAACCGGTCGGTGCCGAAAGCTTTCTCCATTGCGTGGCAGCCGGCAGCCGCATCGTGGTGCGCGTCTCAGGCCGCGCCAGCGCCAAGCCAGGCGACCAATTGCGCGTCGTGGCCAGGTCCGAAAAGCTGCATTGGTTCGATCAGGCGGGCAAACGGGTCGATTGAAGTCGGCCTTGCGCAAAACCGTTCAGCCAAACACATGCGCCTTGCCCGACACGGTCAGCCGGACGATCTCGCCGATCGCCGGCGCGTCCATGCCCGGCTTGCGCAGGATCAATGGCGTGTTGCCGATGGCGGCAGCGTCGGGCGGATCGGGGCTGTTCAACAGACGCACCGCGATGGTGCACATCGAGCCGGCGAACTCCGATTCCGTCACCTCGCCGAACAGCATGTCCGGCGTGCCGGACATGCCTTCACGCGATGTGCGTTTCAGCAACACCTGCTCCGGCCGCAGCATGATGCGGGCGACGTCGCGCCGCTCCGAGCTGTCGACAGCGATGCGGCCGAGCGGCGAGATGGCGAAGCCATCGGCGATCCTTGCCGGCAGGACGATGGCGTCGCCAAGGAACTCGGCGACCATCCTGTCCTTCGGCTTGAAATAGAGCTCGCGCGGCGTGCCGACCTGCGAGAATTTGCCGTCGCGCATCACCGCGACCTGGCTGGCGAATGACAGCGCCTCGGCCTGGTCGTGGGTGACCAGGATGGTGGTGATGCCGGCGGTTTCAAGGAGCTCGGCCACGGCCTTTCGCATCGAGGCGCGCAGGCCGGTGTCGAGCGCCGAGAACGGCTCGTCGAGCAGCATCAGCCGCGGCTTCATGGCCATGGCGCGGGCGAGCGCGACGCGCTGCTGCTGGCCACCGGAGAGTTCGTGCGGCCGGCGCTTCAGGATACCTTTGTCCAGCCCGACGACATAGGCGAGCTCGGCGATGCGCTCACTGCGCTTTTCCTCGTGACGCCCCATGCCGAAGCCGATATTGGCGGCGATGCTCAGATGCGGGAATAGAGCGCCGTCCTGCGCCACCAGCCCGATGCCGCGGCGATGCGCCGGCACGGCCGTGTCGCCATCGGCCAGCACCTCGCCATCGAGCACGATGCGGCCCTGGTCCGGCGCCTCGAAGCCGGCGATCAGCCGCAGCAACGTGGTCTTGCCGCAACCGGACGGCCCGACGATTGCCGTACGGCTGCCGCTGGCCACGCTGAGGTCGACGCCGGCAAGTGCTGCGACGGGCCCGTAGTGCTTGTGGATGCCGCTCAGCTCGAGAAAGCTCATCGCCCGGCCATCCGCTTCGACTGGACGTAGAGCAACCAAGTCAAAGGCAGCGACATCGCCACCATGATCAGGGCATAAGGCGCCGCCGACGCATAGTCGATCTCGCCGCTATAGGACCAGAACGCCATGGCCAGCGTGCGGGTGCCGTTGGGCGCCAGCATCTGGGTTGCGGTCAATTCGTTCATGATACCCAGCGCGACCAACGCCATGCCGGCTGCGGCGCCCGGCGCCGACAGGCGGATGGTCGTCGACCACAGCGCCTTGAGCGGCGACCGGCCGAGGCTGGAGGCGGCGCGTTCGAGCTCGACTGGCGCCTGTGCGATCGACGCCCTGAGGCTAATCAGGGCGCGCGGCAGGAACATCAGCGCATAGGCGACCAGGATGGTGAACAGGGTCTGGTAGAGCGGCATGGCGATACGCACTGCGATGGTGACCAGCGCCAGGGCGATGACAACGCCGGGCAACGCGCCGACGATATAGTTGCAGCCCTCCAGGACGCGTTGCAGCCGCCCCGGCGCGCGGATCGAAATCCACGCCATCGGCATTGCCGCGACGGTGGCGAGCAGCGCGCCGGCAATTGCTAGGAACAGCGTTTGGCCAAGCGCCAGGCCGATCTCGTCGAGCCGCCAGACATCGGCGCCGCCGGCCATGAGCCAGCGGCCGATAGTGGCGAACGGCACGCCGAGCGCCAGCAGCGTGGTAATGGCAGGCAGCAGCAGGCAAGGAATGGTGGCGCGCCCAAGGCCCGTGCGCTGCTGCTGGCGCGCAGCACCTGAACCGACGCGGGCATAGCGCTCCTCGCCGCGCACCAGCACCTCCAGCCCGAGCAGCACAAGGCAGCAGGTCACCAGCACGCCGGCCAGCATGTTGGCGGCGGGACCGTTGAAGGTCGACTGGAACTGGTCGACGATCGCGGTGGTGAAGGTGTCGAAGCGGATGAAGACATAGAGCCCGTATTCGGCCAGGAGATGCAGGCCGACCAGCAGGGAGCCGCCGCAAATGGCGAGCCGGAGCTGCGGCAGCACGACGCGCCTGAACACACGCCACGGGCCGAGACCAAGGGCTGCCGCTGCATCCTCGAGAGCGGGATCGAGCCGGCGCAATGCCGCCGCCACCGGCAGATAAAGGAAGGGGAAATAGGCGATGACCGACACAAGCACGCCGGCCCACAGGCCGTGCAGTCTGGGCACCATGGTGACCCAGGCGTAACTGTGGACGAAGGCCGGAATGGCGAGCGGCGCCACCGACAGCCAGGCCCATAGGCGGGCACCCGGCAGATCGCTGCGCTCGGTCAGCCAGGCCAGCATGACCGACAGCACGATCGAGATCGGCACCGCCAACACCACCAGCAGGCTGGTGTTGACCAGAAGTTCGCCGACGCGCGGCCTGAACACCAGCGCCGCCACCGTTTCCCAGCCGGTCTGCACCGCCACCCAGACGATGAAGGCAAGCGGCAGCAGCGCGAAAAGCGAGACAAAGACGGCAGCCAACGCAATCCATGAGACCGACCAACGACGTGCCCGCACGGCCGTGGCGTCGGCCGGCAAGCCTGGGCGTGCGAGATCGATCGCGGATTGCATCAGATCAGACGTTGCGCCAGCTCCGCCCGGAGGCGGAAACGATCGGCGGCGGATAATCTCGCGGGTAGCTTGTGGTCATAGGCAAATGCCATCTTGAAAACAGAGCGCTCCTGTGGAAAGCGAATTCCCACAGGAGCGCAGTCGGTTGCCCTTTTAGGACGAACGCCGGCTAAAGCAAGCCGGCCGCCGTCATCAGGTCGGTCACCTTTTTCGAGTTCAGCGTCGTCGGGTCGACTTTCGGCGCCTGCAGATCGGCCAGCGGCACCAGCTTCGGATTGGACTCGGCGCCCTTGCCGACTGCGTATTCGAACGAATCGCCTGTTTTCAGCACGTCCTGGCCGCCATTGCCGGTGACCCATTTCAGGAAAGCCTGCGCTTCCTTCGGGTGCTTGCTCGAGGCCAGCACGCCGCCGCCGGAAATCGAGACGAAAGCACCGGGATCCTGATGCTTGAAATAGTGCAACTCGACGTTCTTGCTGTTCTCGCCGGTCTTGGCCTGATCGCCGTAGTAGTAATAGTGATAGATCACGCCGCCTTCGACCTCGCCGGCATTGACCGCCTTCATCACCGTGCTGTTGCCCTTATAGGCGGTAAAATTCTCCTTCATCGCCTTCAGCCATTCGGCCGTCGCCGCCTCACCCTTGAGCTGCAGAAGCGCGCTGACGATCGCCTGGAAATCGGCGCCGGAGGGCGAAGCGGCCCAGCGGCCCTTCCAGCTCGGATCGGCGAGATCGAGCAGCGATTTGGGCAGCTGGTCGGCGCTCAGCTTGGTCTTGTTGTAGGCAAAGACGGTGCTGCGCGCGGCGACGCCGACCCATTTGCCGCTCGCCGGCTGGTACTCCTGCGGAACCTGGGCCAACGTCTCGGTGTCGACCGGTGCGAACAGGCCGGCCGCCTCGACCAATGCCATGGCCGGCGAATTCTCCGTCAGGAATACATCGGCGGGCGAAGCGGTGCCTTCCGCAACGATCTGATTGGAGAAATCGCTGTCGCCGCCATTGCGGACGGTAACCTTGATGCCGGTTTCCTTGGTGAATCCCTCCGCCCAGGCCTTGGTCAGGTTTTCGTGCTGGGCGTTGTAGACGACGATGCCCTCGTCCTCTGCTATTGCCGGGCCGGCGATCAGGCTGATTGCAAGTGCTGTCGCACCGGCAAGGGCGGAAAGAGCATATTTCATGGCGTCGTCCTCGATTTCGATGGTCTTTGGCTTGGCACGCTGCACCTACCAATACTTGACTGGTGCAGTCAACATTGCTGGCCCACTCAATCGCTCAAAAGGAGCAAACTTTCGTGATGCTCAGCTAATTTGCCTTGGACATTATTTCGCCGGCCCCGTAACAAATCAGCGCCGAGACGCGAATATCGGGGAGTGAACTCTTGTGAGCGGCAAGGACGAAGCCGAGCTTTCACGGCTGCTGCGGGCCGCGATCGCCGGAGACGAAAGGGCCTATGCCGACTTTCTGCACCGGATCGCCGCGCTCGTTCGTGGCTTTGCCCGGCGCAAGATCGTGCAGGGCGGGGTGGATCCCGAGGATGTCGTGCAGGAAACCTTGCTGGCCATTCATGTGAAACGACACACCTGGCGCCATGATGCGCCGGTGCTGCCTTGGGTCTATGCAATAGCCCGCTTCAAGCTGATCGATGCGTTCCGGCGGCGCGGTCGGCGGATCGAGATCGAGATCGACGAAATCGCCGAGACCTTTGCCGAGCCGGAATCGGAGACGGTGAGCGAGCGCGACGTCAACCGGGCGCTCGACAGCCTGCCGCCGGCACAGCGTTCCGTCGTCTCGGCCGTATCGGTCGAAGGCCGGTCAATCGGTGAGACCGCGGCCAAATTCGGCATCAGCGAGACGGCTGTGCGGGTGTCACTGCACCGCGGGCTTGCCGCCATTGCCAAACGGTTCAGGGCGGGGCGGGAATAACATGAGGACCAAAGATTTCATCAAGGCGCTCGACGCCGATGCCCGCAGCAGGGCGCTGCCGCTAGGCACCGCCTGGTGGCTTGCCGCCGGCGCGGCCATCGTGATCGCGGCCGCGGTTTTCTGGCTGACGATCGGCCCGCGCCCCGACATTGCGATCGCCATGCACACGATGCGGTTCCTGTCCAAATTCGTCTTCACGATTGCTCTTGCCGCCAGCGCCTTTGTCCTGGTGCGTGGGCTGTCGACGCCCGGTGCATCGACCGGCCGGGCGGTGAGCTGGATGGTCGCCGCGCCGCTGCTGGTGATTGTGGCTGTGATTCTCGAACTCTTCGCCGTGCCTGCGTCCGACTGGGGCACGCGCCTGGTCGGCACGAACATGGTCATCTGCTTGACCTTCATTCCGTTGATCGGGATCGGCCCGCTTGCCGTCTTTCTCGCGGTGCTGCGCCATGGCGCGCCGACAAGGCCGGTGCTTGCCGGTGCGGCCGCGGGCCTGCTTGCCGGCGGGCTGGCGGCGACCTTCTATGCGGCGCATTGCTTCGACGATTCGCCGCTTTTCGTCGGCACCTGGTATACGATCGCGGTCGCCATCCTTGCCGTGCTCGGGGCGCTCGGCGGACGACTTTTTGTGCGCTGGTAGCGAGGCGATCAGCGTGTCGGAACGGGATGCTCGCCGCGATAGTCGTAGAAGCCGCGCCCGGTCTTGCGGCCGAGCCAGCCGGCCTCGACATATTTGACCAGCAGCGGGCAGGGGCGGTATTTCGAATCCGACAGCCCGTCATGCAGCACCTGCATGATCGACAGGCAGGTATCGAGCCCGATGAAATCGGCAAGCTGCAGCGGCCCCATCGGATGGTTGGCGCCGAGCTTCATGGCGGTATCGATGGCGTCGACCGAGCCGACACCTTCATAGAGCGTGTAGATCGCCTCGTTGATCATCGGCAGCAGGATGCGGTTGACGATGAAGGCCGGGAAATCCTCCGAGACGGTGATCGTCTTGTCGAGCTGCTTCACATAGGTTTTTGCCGCCTCGAAGGTCTGGTCCTCGGTGGCGATGCCGCGCACCAGTTCGACCAGCTTCATCACCGGAACCGGATTCATGAAATGTATGCCGATGAAGCGTTCCGGCCGGTCGGTCTGCGAAGCCAGCCGTGTGATCGAGATCGATGACGTGTTCGTCGCCAGGATGGCCTCGGGGTTGAGCTGCGGGCAGAGCTGGGCATAGATCTTGCGCTTGACCGTCTCGTCCTCGGTCGCTGCTTCGATCACCAGATCGGCGCCCGCAAGGTCGGCCATGGCCGGTGCCGCCGAAATGCGCGCCATCGCCTCATTGCGCAGCTTTTCCTCGAGTTTGCCGGAGCCGACCTGACGGGCCATGTTGCCGCTGATCGTAGCGATGCCCTTTTCGATGCGGTCGGGCGAAATATCGTAAACCAGCACCTTATAGCCCGCCAGCGCCGACACATGGGCGATGCCGCCACCCATCTGGCCCGCGCCGATGATGCCGATCGTCTCGATCTTGCTCATTACCCGATCCCGTCGAGGCCTTTGCGGCCCGTTTTTTGTGCAGTGCAAACTAAAAGGGCGGGGCGACTTCGTCTACCCCACCCCTCAGAATTTAATACGCTTTGGCAGAAGGCGTCAAAGCGCCTTTTGCAGTTCCGGCAGAATGACGAAGAGATCGCCGACGAGACCGTAGTCGGCGACCTGGAAGATCGGCGCTTCCTCGTCCTTGTTGATGGCAACGATCACCTTCGAATCCTTCATGCCGGCAAGGTGCTGGATGGCACCGGAGATGCCGACGGCAATATAAAGGTCGGGCGCTACCACCTTGCCGGTCTGGCCGACCTGCCAGTCGTTCGGCGCATAGCCGGCATCGACGGCGGCGCGAGATGCGCCAACCGCCGCACCGAGCTTGTCGGCGACCGGCAGGATGACCTCCTGGAACTTCTCGGAGGAGCCCAGCGCACGGCCGCCCGAGATGATGATCTTGGCCGAGGTCAGCTCTGGACGGTCGGTCTCGGAGAGCTTGTTCTCGACAAAGCTCGACAGGCCGGGATTGGCCGCCGCCTGGACCGTCTCGACCGGCGCGGAACCGCCCTCGGGCGCTGCCTGGAAGGAAGCGGTACGCACCGTGATGACCTTCTTGGCGTCACTGGACTGCACCGTCTGGATGGCGTTGCCGGCATAGATCGGCCGCTTGAAGGTGTCGGGCGACACGACTTCGATGATTTCAGATATCTGGGCGACATCGAGCAGCGCCGCCACGCGGGGCGCGACGTTCTTGCCCGACGAGGTCGCCGGCGCGATGATCGTCTCGTATGGCTCAGCAAGCGAAACGACGAGTGCCGCCAGCGGTTCGGCGAGACGCTCGGTCAGTTCGTCGGCGTCGGCGAGCAGCACCTTGGTGACGCCCTTGAGCTTGGCGGCGGCGTCCGCTGCCGGCTTGGCACCTTTGCCGGCAACCAGCACATGCACGTCCGAAGCGATCTGCAGCGCCGCCGAAAGCGCCTTGGCGGTCTGGTCGGAAAGCGCAGCGTTGTCGTGTTCGGCAATCAGAAGAATTGTCATTTTTTATCCCTTCCTGGCCTTACAGCACGCCGGCTTCGTTTTTCAGCTTGTCTAACAGTTCGGCGACGCTCTTGACCTTGACGCCCGCCTTGCGGCCGCCCGGCTCCTCGGTCTTGATCACTTTAAGCCGCGGCTTGACGTCGGCGCCGTAATCGGCAGGGCTCTTCTCGTCGAGCGGCTTCTTCTTGGCCTTCATGATGTTGGGCAGAGACGCGTAGCGTGGCTGGTTCAGCCGCAAATCGGCCGTGACGATCGCCGGCATCTTCAGTTCCAGCGTCTGCAGGCCGCCATCGACCTCGCGCGTCACCGTGGCCTTGTCACCGTCGAGCACGATCTTGGAGGCGAAGGTGCCCTGCGCCCAGCCGAGAAGTGCGGCCAGCATCTGGCCGGTCTGGTTGGAATCGTCGTCGATCGCCTGCTTGCCGAGAATGACAAGGCCGGGCTGTTCTGCCTCGACGACGCCCTTCAGCACCTTGGCGACGCCCAGCGGCTCGGTCTGCTCGTCGGTCTTGACCAGGATGGCGCGGTCGGCGCCCATGGCGAGCGCCGTGCGCAAGGTCTCCTGTGCCTGCTGCGGCCCGATCGACACGACGATGATCTCTTCGGCCTTGCCAGTTTCCTTCAGCCGGATCGCCTCTTCGACCGCAATCTCGTCGAACGGGTTCATCGCCATCTTGACGTTGGCGAGTTCCACCGCCGAACCGTCCGCCTTCACCCGGACCTTGACGTTCGCATCCACAACCCGCTTCACGGGCACAAGGATCTTCATTTGCCTGTCACCTCTTTCACGATAGTCTCTTCACGCTCGTCGGGCGCGCTATAGCAGCGTGCACCTCTTCAGAGTTGTCGAAAGCCGACATTCCGGACGGAATTCTGGTCTTCGCCACGCCAGTAGGGTGGCGCTTCCGTAGTTGCGGCGACCCCGCGCGTCAATATCCGGGGCGCACTCGGATGCTCGGCGAAGCACTCAAATCGGTTCAGTCCGGACCGGAAACGGTCCCCCGGCCCCAGCGCGGCGCCGGCTGCGCAGGTTGTGGGTCGCTTGGCGCCGGCTCCACGGCTACGGGCACCGGACCGGCGACCACGGCCGGCTCCTCGTCTGCGCCGGCGAGTAGCGGTACGCCACGGCTGCGCAAGACAAGCACCAGCACGGCTCCAGCGATGATGCCGCCGATATGGCAGGCCCAGGAAACCTGATCCTCGCCCCCCTGGGCGAACATGAAGATCTGGAACAGAATCCACAGGATCAGCGGGATGAAGGCCGGGATGCGCAACGGGATGCGCGCGAAGACCAGCACCCATACCTTCACCCGCGGATAAAGGATCAGATAGGCGGCGACCACACCGGCGATGGCGCCCGACGCGCCAATCAGCGGCACCTGCGAATCCCAGGCAACCAGACCCTGGAAGAAAGCGCCGGCGATGGCGCAAAGCAGGTAGAAGACGAGGTAGCGGACATGGCCGAGTGCATCCTCGACATTGTCGCCGAACACCCACAGGAACAGCATGTTGCCGCCGAGGTGGAAGATATCCGCGTGCAGGAAGGAATAGGTCAGATAGCTCAGGCTCTCCGGAATGACGACAAATTGCGGAGCGAGCTCGACGCTGTCATGCACAACCGACGGGATGAAACCGAGGCCCAGCACCGCGGCGTTGGCGAAATCCTCGCCGCCCAGTGTGGTGACAAAGTAGATCAGCACGTTGAGCGCGATCAGGCTGATCGTCACATATTGCAGCTTGATGTGCCGCAGCCGGTTGGTGTCGTAAAGCGGGATAAACATCAGGCCTCTCCCGCTTCCAAAACCTGAAGATCGTGGATGACCCGGCAGATTCAGCGGTTCTTGCCGGGAACCCATAGCACGTCGGCATTTCCGTTGTCATTGACCGCGCGTGCGGCGACGAACAGAAAGTCCGAGACACGGTTGATGTATCTTATCGCCTCGCGGTTGACGTGCTCGTCCGGGTCTTGCGACAGCGCCACCATGATGCGCTCGGCGCGGCGGGCCACCGTGCGGGCGAGGTGAAGGGCAGCCGCTGCCGGCGTACCGCCGTTGAGCACGAAGGATTTGAGCGGCTCAAGGTCCTTGTTGAGGAGATCGATATCCTGTTCGATGCGGTCGGTCTGCGAGGCGATGATGCGCAACGGCTCGTAGTCGAGCGGCTTGCCATTATCGGGGACCGCCAGATCGGCGCCGAGATCGAAAAGGTCGTTCTGGATGCGGCCGAGCATCGCATCGATCGCCGGATTTACTGCCGCGGTATGAATGCGGGCCATGCCGATGCAGGCATTGGCCTCGTCGACCGTGCCGTAGGCGTCGATGCGAAGGTCGGATTTCAGCCGCCGCTCGCCAGAGCCGAGGCCTGTGGTGCCATCGTCGCCAGTGCGGGTGTAGATCTTGTTGAGCTTGACCACGGGTTACCTCCCGGCTGGTGGCTGCTGCGTCACTTACGGGTGAAATACACCGCCAGCATGATCAGCACCAAGGCCACGAACTGCAAGAGCACGCGCGTCTGCATCAGTTTGTTGGAGGTCATGCTGGAGCCGCCGCGCATCATGTTGATGAGGCCGCGGATCAGTACGATCACCACGGCGACCATAACGAGAACGGCGAGGATGTTGAAGACGGTTGCCATGGTGTGTTCCAGTTGGATTGCATTCAGGCGCGTTTGGCGAGCAGACGGTAGAGTGCCGATGACGGCAGGATGCGTTTAAGGATCGCGCCGATCCGGGCCGGCACAGTTACCACATAATGCGGGCGCGGGCGCCGCGACAGAAGCGCATGATGCAAGGCGGAATAAACCACCTCCGGCCCGGGCTTCAGCCGCGATGTGCTGCCGCCGGCCCGCAGCCGTTTGAGTTGCGCCGCATAGGCGAGGCGATGAACGGACTTCTCGTGATCGATATTTGCCAGGAACCACACAAGGCTGTTGCTGGCGATCTTCGATTTCACCGGCCCGGGCTCGATCAGCGAAACATGGATTCCGCTGCCGAGGAGTTCTTGGTAGAGGGACAGCATCAGCCCTTCGATAGCGTGCTTCGATGCCGAGTAGGCGCCGCGAAAAGGCACCGGCGCCAGGCCGAGGATCGACGAGCAATGAACGAGACGACCATGGCCTTGGCGGCGCATCACCGGTACGACACGGCGAGTGAGGTCATGCCAGCCAAAGACATTGGCCTCGAACTGCTGCCGTAAAGCCTCGACCGGCAGGTCCTCGACGGCGCCGGGCTGTCCGTAGGCGCCATTGTTGAAGAGCGCATCGAGCCGGCCGCCGGTCCGTTCCAGCACCGACGCCACCAGCGCCTCGATCGATCCGGGCTCGGTGTAGTCCAGATAAAAGGCCTCGATGCCGTCGGCCTCGAGCGCAGCGATGTCTTCGGGCTTTCGGGCCGTCGCGAACACCCGCCAGCCTTCCTTCTTAAGAGCATGGGCGCAATAGGCGCCTATACCGGAAGAGGCACCTGTGACAATGATGGTGCGCAACTCTTCTCCGGGAGGAATGGTGGTTTGACCTAGGGTTGTCATTTACCGCAAACCCTTCCCATATTCGCGGCGTCGGGACAATCGAAGGGAACGCGGTTCTTGTTGCGGAAGATCGTAGCCCTCAAACGCGTCCTCTACGACGCGCTCGGCCATTTCAACACCGACGACGGCTGGGCAATGGCCAGCCATCTGGCGATCACCGCGCTGATGGCGCTTTTTCCTTTCCTGATCTTCGCCACGACGCTGGCGAGTTTTTTCGGCGCGCAGGCTTTCGCCGACACCGCCGTGCACCTTGTGTTCGACACATGGCCCGAGCAGATCGCCAAACCGATCGCGCGCGAGGTGCTCAACGTGCTTACCGTCCGGCGCAGTGACCTGTTGACCTACGGTATCGTGCTTGCCGGATATTTCGCCTCTAACGGCATCGAGGCGCTGCGCACCTCGCTCAACCGGGCCTATCGTGTCTCGGAAACGCGCGGCATCATCTACCGGCGGGTGCAGAGCATCATCTTCGTGCTGATCGCGACGGCCGGGTTTTTGGCCATCAGCGTGCTGCTGGTCTTCGCGCCATTGCTGGCACGGCTGGCCGAGTCGCATTTCGAATGGATAAAACCCTATATGGGCACGATCACGCTGTGGCGTTACGTCATCGCCTCGGTAGTCATCATCGGCGGCCTGTTCGCCGTGCATTTCTGGTTGCCGGCCGGCAAGCGCCGCTTCGTTTCGATCGTGCCTGGCATCATCTTCACGCTGGTCGGCTGGCTCATCGGGTCGACCATCTTCGCCGCCTATCTCGATCATTTCTCGTCCTATGTGACGACCTATGCCGGCCTCGCCTCGATCATGATCGCCGTCGTGTTCCTCTATATCGTCTCAGCGATCTTCATCCTCGGTGGCGAGCTCAACGCCGCGATCAGCCGCTATTTAGAGGCGCGTGCCCGCGTCGGCGGCTGAGCCGTCGCCAGCCCGACGCCGAGCGTCGCGATCGCCATGCCGGCGATCTGGAGCGGGCTCAAGTGCTCACCGAACAATGCCCAGGCGATGACCGCGGTGACAGCCGGCACGAGGTAAAACAGCGAGGCGACCTTCGACATCTCGCCGTCGCGGATCATCACCATCAACAGGAAGATGGCGCCGATCGATAGCACCAGCACGAGCCAGGCCATGGCGAAGATCAGTTCGCCGTTGACGATGACCGTTCGGGTCTCGAAGGCGAGCGAGGCCAGAGCCATCACCGATGCGCCGCCGACATATTGCCAGAACGTGGCAGCCACCAGATCGCCGCCGGAAGCAAAGCGCTTCTGCCAGATGGTGCCGGCGCTCATGCCGAGTACCGAGACCAGCGAGGCGCCCAGTGTCTCGGCCGTCACGCCGCCGCCGAGCGCACCGAGCTTCGGCCAAAGCACGATCACCACGCCGATCAACCCGAGGCCGAGACCGGCCCAGTGGCGCGGCAGGATGGCCTCGCCGAGAAGCCGGCCGGCGAGCACTGCCGTGATCAGCGGCTGCAGGCCGACGATCAGGGCTGAAAGTCCGGCGGGCATGCCCCGGTGGATTGCCCAGAACACGCCGCCGAGATAGATGCCATGCATCAGGATGCCGGCACCGGTCGCGTGCAGCGCCTCATCGCGGGTGGCGCGGCTCGAACCAAGTGCGGCCATCAAAGCGACAAGCAGGATTGCGGCCAGGACAAAGCGCGCGGCCAGGAACGTAAAGGGCTCCGCCCACGGCATGGCATAGCGCGCGCCGATGAAGCCGGTCGCCCACAGGACGACGAAAGAGGCGGGGATGAACCGCTTGAGGCTGTGCATTTCCGGAGGCCGCGATGAATTCGGGTGAGGGATCGACTGCGGCGACTGCTTAATGCCGTTCGGGCCGGCAAGCAAAACCAAACGGTTGATCCATAGAGTCATTTGAATTGAAGGAGCGCCGTTGATGGCCGCGAGCTCACCGGTCTAGTCTAGAGACCGACCAGCCGCTTGAGATCGGCGGGCGATGCGCCCGCCTTACGCTGGGCGGCAAGGCCGGTATCGCCAAGGCTCTTCGACAGTTTTCGTCCGTCCGGGCCGAGGATCAGGCGATGGTGAAAATAGGCCGGCTGCGGCAGGCCAAGCAGTTGCTGAAGCAGCCGCTGCACGCTGGTCGCGGAATAAAGGTCCTGGCCGCGCACGACATGGCTGACGCCCTGCAGCGCGTCGTCCATGGTGACGGCGAGGTGATAACTGGTCGGGATTTCGCGGCGCGCCACGACC
Organism: Mesorhizobium sp. M0184; assembly: GCF_040322215.1. NCBI lineage: Bacteria > Pseudomonadati > Pseudomonadota > Alphaproteobacteria > Hyphomicrobiales > Phyllobacteriaceae > Mesorhizobium > Mesorhizobium sp. M0184. The sequence continues at coordinate 230,252 of NZ_JAMYSZ010000001.1, read as the reverse complement.
ACGTCGCCCCAATCCTGCGGATGGGCTTCGACACGACGCGTCGCGGAGAGCGTCTCGTCCGTGTATTCGGCCCATGACAGGTCCTTGCCGGCGCGCGCTATTGCAGCATCGACGTCCAGCCGCCAGGCAAATGGCACATTTTCGGCGACGCGCCGCTTGCGTTCGCTCGCTGTCAACGCCTTGTCGGCGGCCGGATAGAGAGGCACGCCGTCCGGGTCGCGCGGCCAGTCGCGGCCACGCTTCTCGCTGTCGGCGATAAAGGCGCGGATCTCACTTCTGCTCATGAAGGCCGGGTAGACAAGTTCTTCCCTGATCAGCCGCTCGAGCATCGCCCGATATTCGGCAAAATGCTCGGACTGGCGGCGCACCGGTTCCTCCCAGCCAAGCCCCAGCCATTTCAGGTCGCGAAAAATGCCTGCCTCGAATTCCGGCGTGCAGCGCGTCGTGTCGATATCCTCGATGCGCAGCAGCAGGCGTCCGCCCGCCGCCTTTGCCAATTTCTGATTGAGCAGCGCCGAATAGGCATGGCCGAGATGCAGTTCGCCGTTCGGGCTCGGCGCGAAGCGGAATGTCAGCAGTGTCATTGTCCGGCGGCAATCGGGTTGTGTGGCGCTTTCGCCAATTGCTACTTTGCGCCGGTGGCGTCGCGCGTCCAGAGGGACACGTGACGAAGCGTGCGGCACTTTTGATTTTGGAACAAGCAGTATGCAACGCATCGCCAGTCTCGACGACATTGCGCAAGGGCTGGATAGGCTATGCTTACTCGACCCACGCCTGGAAAAAGTGCGCGGCATGGCCGGCGAGGTGCCGCTCAGGCTGTCGGAGCCGGGGTTCAGGAGCCTTGCTTCCATCGTCGTTTCGCAACAAGTGTCCCGCGCGAGCGCCGACGCCATCTTCGGCCGGCTGACGAGACTGCTCGATCCGCTGACGCCGCAGGCGATACTTGCCGCCGACGAGGCGATCTTCCGCGAGGCCGGGCTGTCGCGGCCCAAGCAGCGCGGCCTGGTTGCCGTCGCCCGGGCGGTGGCCGAGGGACTCGACCTCGATCACCTGTGCCGGCTCGATGCAAGCGAGGCGATCGCGGCCATGACCAAGGTGCCGGGCATCGGCTCGTGGACGGCTGAAGTCTACCTTTTGTTTGCCGCCGGACACCCAGATATCTTTCCGGCGCGCGACGTTGCATTGCAGAGCGCGGTCGGCCATGCGCTCGGCATCGACCCGCGTCCGCCGGAGAAAATGCTGATCCGGCTTGCCGAATCATGGAGCCCGTGGCGCGGTGTCGCATCGCGGCTTTTCTGGGCTTATTATCGCGAATTGAAGGGCAGGGATGCCGCGCCTCCGGCCTGAATCCGCAAAAAAGCATTGAAATCATGCGTTTTTGAGACCCGGCATGATCGACAATCCGCTTCACATCCCTGTCATGTCGGGCTTACAGTATCCGCGTCGACCGGTTCTAGGGTGAAGGAGGTCAACGACGTGACGGTTGCCGTATCTCCGGATGGGCTTCCAGCGCTGGTGCTGAATGCGGATTACCGTCCGCTCAGCTATTACCCCCTGTCGCTCTGGTCCTGGCAGGATGCCATCAAGGCGGTGTTCCTCGAGAGGGTGAACATCGTCGCCGAATACGAACACGCCGTCTCTTCACCGACCTTTTCGATGAAGCTGCCGAGCGTCGTCAGCCTGAAGGCTTACGTGAAGCCGTCGAGGCATCCGGCGTTTACCCGTTTCAACGTCTTCCTGCGTGACCGTTTCCAATGCCAATATTGCGGCACGCCGGACGATCTGACGTTCGACCATGTCATTCCTCGCCATCGCGGCGGCGCCACGACCTGGGAGAATGTCGTCGCTGCCTGCTCGCCCTGCAATCTGAGGAAGGGCGGCATGATGCCGGCCCACGCCAAGATGTGGCCGCTGCAGAAGCCCTACCAGCCGACGGTGCATGATTTGCATAATAACGGCCGGCTGTTCCCGCCCAACCATCTACACGAAAGCTGGATGGATTATCTGTACTGGGATGTCGAACTCGAACCATAGAGTTCGGCAGAAATCCGCCATGCCGGTCGCCTGACGCAGCTTTCTGCGCTTCCGGTGCTCACGTACTTTAGTACGCTCCGCTCCGGTTCTCGAAAGCCACGTCATGCACTCCGGCCTGACGAATTTCTGGACGAACTCTGCGTTGTGCCGATCAGTCGCGGGCGAAGGCGCTGCGGAAGGCTACGACTGCCAGGACAAAGCTGGCGATGACGTTCCAGCCGGCCAGCGACAGGCCGAGGATGCGGAGCGCCGCCTTGTCGCAGGAGGGCGGGACGAATTTGTCGAGCGCATCGAGCACGCCCTTGCCGCCGGTGTCCACCGGCCCGGCGGCTGCGGTGCAATCGGTCGGGCCTGGCCACCACGCCCATTCGACGCCGGAGTGATAAACGCCGAGATAGCCGCCGTAGAGCATCAGCAGGCCGCCAATGGCCAGCAGGCCACGGCTTACCCAGGCTGGCGCCTGAAGAGCCGACGCAAGCACCGCCAGCAGCATCAAGGGCACGCCGACGTAGTAAGGCGTGCGCTGCTCGAGGCAGAGCTTGCAGGGGATGTAGCCGCCGAGATACTGGAAGGCCAGCGCCGAGCCGACCGTGGCGGCCATGGCGACAGCGAGGAACAGGGCGGTGCGCAGCCGCTGGCGTCCGGTATCGGCATTCACGGTCGCTGTCATCGGACTCAGTCCATTCGGTTCGATGCCGTTCAGACGGCGTATTTGACGACGATATAGAGCAAAATCAGGGCAGCGGCGGCGGCGCCTGCAATCTGGCCGAGGCGCTTTTCGATGAAGTGGCGGATCGGCTCGCCATAGCGGCGCAAGAGCCACGCGAGAAACAGGAAGCGAGCACCGCGCGCCACGATTGCCAGCACGATGAACAGCAGCAAAGGAACACCGATGACGCCCGACAGGATCGTCACAACCTTGATCGGCGGCAGATGGGCGAGGCCGGAGGTGACCAGCATCAGGATGATGAAGCCGACACCCGATGAGACGCGCATCGCCTCGAACTCGTCATATTTGCCATAAAATTCGAGGATCGGCCGCGCCACCGCATCATAGGCATAATGGCCGATGAACCAGCCGGCGATGCCGCCCAGCACCGAGGCAACGGTGGCGACCAGCGCGTAACGATAGGCGCGATCCGGCCGCGACAGCGCCATCGGCAGATAGAGGACGTCGGCCGGCACCAGGAACACCGAGCTCTCGACGAAGGCGATGAAGGCCAGCCACCATTCGGCGGATTTGCTCGCCGCCAGCGACAAGGTCCAGTCGTAAAGTCCGCGAAGCATCGGCACTCCTAATGCACGCCCAAACCAGAAGCGGTCTTGGGATCACGACATGTACAAACAAGACTTGGAAGCGCCCCGCATCAACCTCGTCGGACAAGGTGCGCTTCAATGACATGCGCCGCCTGTCTAGAAAGATTTTCCGCGCTGCACAATGGCAGCTGCTTCACGAAATCGAAAGGCTGAGGCTTGAGCGAGCCCAGATTTCGGGAATTGGCCAGTTGACGAACAGGCCATGGCGTCGAACACTTGCCCGCTGAAGTGCGTCAAGGCAGTTTCCAATTACATCGTGGGTTTTCCGGTCGAACACGATCCGTGTTTAAATACCGGCGATTCCTGTCGCATCCTCTCTCCCTGCTTCGCCCTTTGCGCCATGTCGTTGTCTGATTTCATTTATCGCCCTTTTGAAAAGCTCATCCGCCCGCTGGATATTCCACCCGCGCCGCTGCCTGCGAGCGGGCCGTTTGCACTGCTCCTGCATTTTGCGCGGATGTTCCGCGGCACCCTTGCGGCCATTACCGTCCTGATGATGGCGGTCGAGGGGATCAACCTTGCGACGATTTGGGGGGCCTCGTTCGTCGTCGATGGGGTGAGCGCGAAGGGCGCGGCGGTTTTCCTGCAGGAGGACTGGCCGACGCTGGTCGTGCTCGGCGTGCTGGTTTTCCCCGTGCTGCCGTTGCTCATCTTCGTGGGCAATGCGCTGAACTCGCAGACGGTGGCCGTATGCATGCCGGCGGCGATGCAGTGGCAGGGCCACAAGGCGGTGGAACGTCAGGATCTTGCCTTCTTCCACGACCTCTTCGCAGGTCAGGTGGCGTCGCGCATTTCGCAAGTCGCATCCGCCGTGCAGCAGCAGATCGTCGTGGCCTTCTACAGAATACCGCTGTTTCTGGTGCAACTCGTCGGGTCGCTCGTTCTGCTTGGCGCGTTGTCCTGGCCGCTGGCGCTTCCGGTTTTCCTCTGGATCTCCGCCAACATCGCCATTGCGGTGGTGGCGGTACCCCAATATTCCGAGCGGTCGCGCCGCTCGGCGCGGGGGCGAAGCCTCGTGGTCGGCGCCATGACCGACCTCTACAGCAACATTCAGATGGTCAAGCTGTTTGCGGCGGAAGACAGCGAGGCGGGCGCGATGCGGACCGTGATGGAAAACGCCATCGAGACCCAGCAGCGCGAAAGGCGCATCTATCTGACGACCGATATGGGCGTCGTCCTGCTCAACGTTGCCCTCTTTCTCACCAACGTTGCCATAGGGCTCTGGGGATTTGTCGCCGGCTTCGTCACGGTTGGTCAGTTCGCCGCTTCGATCGCCATCGTGCAGCGGCTCAATGCCAACTCCCGTGCCTTCCTGCAGATGGGCCAGCAGATTTTCCAGGCGGTGGGCACGATCCGCGACGCAATGCCGGTCGTGACGACGCCGCCGACCATAAAAGACGCGCCGAACGCCAAGCCGCTCGACGTCACGGCCGGCGAAGTCGAGTTCAAGAACATCCAGTTCGAATACCGCGAGGGGCAACGGGTGATCGAAGACCTGTCTCTCACCGTGCGCGCCGGCGAGAAGGTCGGGCTCGTCGGCCTCTCCGGGGCCGGCAAGTCGACCCTTGTCAGCCTGCTCCTGAGGTTCTTCGAGCTGAAGGGCGGCGCGATCCTGATCGATGGGCAGGATCTCCGCAGCGTGACCCAGGCCAGCCTTCGGGAGAGCATCGGCGTCGTCACCCAGGACGTCTCACTGCTGCATCGCTCCGTCGGCGACAACATCCGTTATGGCCGGCCCGATGCCCCGCCGGAGGCGTTGGAGCGCGCCGCGATGCTGGCCGAGGCCGACGGCTTCATCGCCGATCTCAGAGATGGCGAAGGCCGCACCGGCTACGACGCTTTCGTCGGCGACCGCGGGGTGAAACTTTCCGGCGGCCAGCGTCAGCGCGTCGCGATCGCCCGGGTGTTGCTCAAGGACGCGCCAATCCTGGTTCTCGATGAGGCGACGTCCGCATTGGACAGCGAGGCCGAGGCGGCGGTCCAGGACAAGCTCGCTCTTCTGATGGAAGGCAAAACTGTGATCGCCATCGCCCATCGCCTGTCGACGATTGCCAGGATGGACCGGATCGTCGTCCTCGACAAAGGCCGCATCGTCGAGGAGGGAAAACCATCGGCGCTGCTGGAGCGCGACGGGCTCTATGCCCGACTGTGGAAGCTTCAGACCGGCGGCTATATTGCCGACGCCCTCGAGGAGATGTGAGCCGCCCTCGGTGATGATGTTTTTGCTCATGGCCGGCTCGATACATTCTGCTTTCACTCCGGAAACCGGACTTGGCTGAACTCGTTTCCACCATAACGTTCGGAAGCCGATCCCAACTTCATCGATCATGAGCGAAGCCATAATCCCGAACTCCCGTGCCGCCATTCTCGAGCGGCGATCTGCCGGCGCGCTGACATGGTCCGGCCCCGCCCTGATGTTGTTCGCGCGGTCGGCTTTCGCTGTTGCCGCGCAGGGCCTGGTTGCGGCCGTGTACGCTGCGCACGGTTCGGCGACGCCCTGGCGCGACGCAGGGGCTTGGCTGCCGGTATACGGCAGCTTGATCGACGCGGGCTGCCTTGGACTCCTTTGGTGCCTTGCGCGGCGCGAGGGCATCACGTTGCTCGATTTGGTCGGTTTCGATCGCAACCGCTTGGGGCGCGATCTGTTGTTGGGCGTTGCGCTCATCCTCCCGAGCCTCGTTTTCATCTACGTTGGGATCACCGCCAGCAGCCTGTTGGTCTATGGCAACCCTGACGCACCGCAAATATACGGACCTTTGCCGCTCTTGCCTGCGCTCTACGGGGTGCTGATCTTTCCGTTGGTCTGGGGCATTACGGAGCAGACCACCTATAACGGCTATCTTCTGCCGCGTTTCCAAGTCTTGTCGGGAAGCACGGGATTTGCCGTTGCCGTCGTAGCGTTTTCCTGGTCGTTTCAGCATGCGGTGATGCCGCTGACGTTCGACCCGCATTTCATGCTCTACCGGCTCTTGGCACCCATCGCGCATTCGACATTCATCACCCTCGTGTACCTGCGCGTGCGCCGCATCCTGCCGCTGGCGACGGCGCATTGGCTCATGGATGGGGCGTCGGTATTCATCGGCATTCTGTGGCCGCTGTTGCGGTAGAAGGGTTCAAACGGGCTGAGATGCCCACTTTAGACCGAAGCCTCCGATCGACGAAATCGAAAGCCTAGGCTTGGGCTAGATAGGTTCTCGGGAATTGGCCAGTTGACGAACAGGCCTCCAGCCGTATAGTCCGCGCCCATCCAGGCCGCCCGGCCTGAGCCCCTATGGCGGAATTGGTAGACGCGCTCGACTCAAAATCGAGTTCCGCAAGGAGTGCTGGTTCGATCCCGGCTAGGGGCACCATTTCCTAAAATTCCCACGCCATTTCCTGTTAAATCCAATGGCGTGGGTGGGATCGTCCAACCCACTGAATGGTTGCACCTCGCCTATTGCCGCAAGCAATCTGGAGAGTTGAGCTATGCGGTAACATTATGGCACGATGCGAAACAGCTTCGTCTTGGATCGTGCTGCGGGCCGGAGCCGCCGCCGTGCCTAGCGCAGGGCCGCCACGACGTCGGCGAAGTCGGCCCGCTTGCCATTGCCGGCGCGACGCAATTGCACCTCGACCGGCTTGCCGTCGGATTGGTCGCAGTAGACGATGGGTCCGGGCCGCACCCATTTGTCGCCCCACTCGGTCAGCGCGATAATGACCGTTTTGAATTCCAGCCCCTTCCGGGTCAGGACGTAGTCGGCCTGCTCGCCGGCGGCACCCGGGCGACGGTCCATCAGGCCGGCCTCGACGAAATCCTCGAGGCGCTTGGCCAGGATGTTGGTGGCGATCCCCAGGCTCTTCTGGAATTGCGAAAAGCGCGTGCAGCCGCCGAATATCGCGTCGCGCAGGATCAACAGGCTCCAGCGCTCGCCGACCAGTTCCAGGGCGCGTGAGGCCGAGCAGTTTTGTTTTTCATAGAGACGACCAAGCATGGTGTGAACATACCCTATTGACTTGCATCATGCAAGTATGCATTGTGCTTGCATGATGCAAGCGACAGAGGTCGAGAGAGTGTCGCTCCACTTCATCGCCCGAGATTTCGGGTGTCCATCAACCAATCAGATCCAGACAGGAGATATGTTATGAAAAAGGAAGAAGATTACACGACGTCATTCGTCGTTAAGCAAAGCCCCGAAGAGGTTTTTGCCGCGGTTGTCAATCCGCGCGCCTGGTGGTCCGAAGACATCGATGGCGATACCAATAAGCTCGGTGCGATATTCTACTATCATTTCAAGGATATCCACCGCGGCACGTTCAAGGTCACGGAGCTTGTGCCCGGCAAGAAGGTCGTCTGGCACGTCGCTCAGAACTACTTCAACTTCGTCAAGGATGCGACCGAGTGGACTGGCACGGACGTGGTCTTCGAGATCGCGCCGACCGATAAGGGGACCGAACTGCGTTTCACCCATGTCGGGCTGAAGCCGAGTGAAGAATGCTACGATGTCTGCCATGACTCGTGGCGCTTCTATGTCGCGAGTCTCCGCGACCTGATTTCGACGGGCAAGGGGCAACCCAACAAGGGCGAAGACAACGCCAACCCAACGGTTGTGCCGCAAAACGAGGATACCCGCACCGCCGAGCGCAAGGCGGCAGGCGATGGCGCCGGGATGATCGTCATGACGACGGCAGCGGCGAAGCCCGGCATCGAAAGCAAGGTGCGGAATGCCCTGCGGGACGTGGCGGGGGCGGCCCGCAAGCAAAGCGGGTGCATCGACTATAGCGTCTTTCGCTCGGAGGCAGAGCCCAACGTTACCATCTGCGTCGAGCGCTGGGCATCGAAGCAGGAGCGCGACGCTTTTCTACGCTCGGCGGACGCGAAGAATTTCGTTTCGGCAATCACCGGTGCCTTCCTGGAGCGGCCTTCGCCGATCTCCTACACGACATTGGAAGTCGGGTCCTAGTTGCAAGGGTTCGCCCGGCGATAGCGCCGGCTGCCCTGGAGCAATGCAACGGGGGAGACGGCGTCCAAGCGTGGGAACAGAAAATCATAGCCTACTTGCATGATGCAAGAACGAATGGCTTGCATTCATGCAAGAGGAGGAGAGATCGCTATGCCGAAATCGATGGAAGTCACAAACAAAGCCGTTCTCGTGACCGGGACCAATCGCGGCCTCGGCAAGGCGCTGGTCGAGGAAATATTGAGGCGGGGTGCGAACCGGGTCTATGCCGGCGCGCGCAAACCGCTCGCACACGCGGATCGGCGCGTCACGCCGCTGATCCTGGACGTGACCGATGCGGTGCAGATTGGGGCGGCTGTCGAGCGGATCGGGTCTCTCGACATTCTCATCAACAACGCCGGCATCGGGCTCTACGACGATCTTGGCGATCGTGCTGCGCTCGAGCGACACCTCGCCGTCAACCTGCTCGGCGTGCATGGCGTAACCCACGCATTCCTGCCGCTGCTCACGCATTCGCGCGGCGCCGTGGTCAACATCCTGTCGGAAGCGGCTCTCGTTCCGTTCCCGATTATTCCGTCTTACTCACTGTCGAAGGCCGCCGCGTTTTCCATGACGCAATCGCTACGTGCTCTCGCCGGCGCTCGTGGCGTGAGCGTTCATGCAGTCCTGTCCGGTCCCATAGACACCGACATGAGCAGAGACGCCGATATACCGAAGAGCTCCGCGGAGAGCGTTGCGAAAGGCATCCTGGACGGCATGGCGCGAGGGGAAGAGGAAATCTTCCCTGATCCAAAATCGGCATCCATGGCCGAGAGCTGGCGCGGCAGCGCGTTCAAAGCGCTCGAACGCCAAATGGCGGCTTTTGTCCAAGCCATGCCCACCAAGCCATAGGCGACCGCCGCCATCGATACGCTGCCAGCATTCGCAATTCAGCACCCCACAGTGGAGCGGAACATCATGCTGTTGAACGCAACTTCCCCGGTTTTCACCAGCGGATCACGATGACTTTGTCGGTCCCGTTGGCGAGTTCGACAGCTTCGGTGCCATCCGGTTTGCGGCTTTGGATTCTGGCGCTCTCGACAGCTTCAACGCCAACAACGTTGACTGCAAAGGCTTCATCGATTTCGGCGGCACAGACCAAGGTGTCCGGCGGCAGGTCCTTTATTTGATCCAACAACTCGCGAAGCTTCATGGTCGAATCTCCTTGGCGATAGCAGGAATGAGCAGCACGCTTTCGCCGCACATTCGGAACCATGTCGCTTGAGAAAGGTTCCCGATGGGGTGGAGACCCCGCGGAATGGGACGCGCGCGGCGATCCGCCCCGTCGCGACGTGCACGCGCAGTGCCAAGCATCTGTCTCAAATCCTGTTCCTAATGCTGCCGGCGCAATTCCTTGTTGATCATGCCGCCCATCGCTAGACCGACCGCCATCACCGCAAAAGTCGCCGCGATAGATCGCTTCGGCAGCACCGTCTCCCAACCTGGCGTCAACCGCTTCGGCACGAAGCCATAATCTGTTGCCGCGGCAATGGCCGCTGCCGCCAACGCATCGCGAAATATCAGAAGCGACGGACGCGGCGGCCTCGAGGCGAGCCATAGTTCGAAGAGGAATGCCCAGAACATGGAGGAAGCGTGATGCGTGCCATAGCCGACGAGCGTGTGCGCCACGTCACCGCGCCGCACCGACGCGGCCTGTTCGCCGTAGAGCCAGTGGCTGGTCGCATTCGTGGGCTGCAGGGTGCCTTTACCTTCCCGCCTGGCAAGCAGGGCCAGCGCAGCTGTTGTGGCGAAGCTGACGATCGTACCCGAAACGGCTGCGGACAATCCTGTCTGGATCAGACTTTTCACTTGGTCCTCCGTCGTTTCGCGGTCGGCTCCTTGGAACGCCTTTGTCAATCCGCGGCAGTCTCGTGCCGTCGTTGCCAAACGGCAAAACGAGTCCGAAGTTCCGGGAACGGACTTTTGGTTGGACGTTATCCCAGAAGCGTCCTCTGGGATAACGCCATTGAAGTCCGGCTGCCTTTCCTCGCAAGCTACGGATCGTACCCTGAGCCGCTATTACATCGGCCCCGGCACCATCTTGGTCGGCTGCTCAGGCATCGGAAACGGATAGTTGTCGCATTTCACGTCCGGGTTCGTCGGGCTGAACATTCCGAGCGGGTTGTCCTTGAACAGCCAGGCGTGAAGGTCGTAGTGGTGGAACTCCTTCGGGATGAGCGGATAATGCCCCTCCATCGGCCCCTGGAATGTCTGGCCGAAGAGCTTCGGCGGCTCCTTTGTGTCCGGCGTCAAGGGCACGAGCCATTCCGCGCCGACCAGGCGCAATTCGCCGCCGACCGGCTCATAGATCAGCACATTGGGGCGCGTCGGATCCGCGGTCGGGCCGACAGTCGTGACGTTGACGAAATGGATGCCCATCGCGCCCTTAGGGTAGTCCATCGCCCCCTCTACCTTTTCGCCGCTGTAGAAGACGCATCCTACCGTCGATAGATAAAGCTCGCGAATGGCAACCTTGTAGTCTTCATACCTGGACAGCGATTTACGCAGGGCATCGATCTCGGCTTTGTCGGGTTCGGCCGCCCGAGGAGTGGCGGCGTTCAGACACGCGCCAATGAGTCCTGCCAAGGTGAGGATACCGACACGCCTGAGGTGAGTTGTTTTCATCATGCATTCCTCCCAGATTTTTTTCTTCTGGCCGTGCAGGACCGAGGCGGCAGTGATGCTGGACGCGCGGCCGTAATTGATCGCCTCATCCCGGTTGGGACTGCGTCGATGCTAATCCTTTCCGCTGATCGGGAGAATTAACCCTGACGACCTAGGCCCGAGAGAGCCCAGCCCATGGCGCGGGAAGACCCCAGACGGACAGAAACCAGAACAGGTTGGGCCTCGGCGTTATTTTGCTGGACATTGATTTGGCCGCAGCCGGGAAGCAGCATTGCCTACGCCTCGAAAGGGTATCGGGAAACGCCCGCTTCACTATATTAGTGTGCGCTAATGATATATGATTGCCGCAAGTGTCATTGGCGTTTGGAGCCGTTCGGGTGCACGCGGTCGGAAATCGATGGATGGAGGCCAGCTTGGCAGGCGTGATCGCCACGGCTGCAGCACTTGGGAGTGTTTCGGCATTTGCGCATAGTTCCGATGGCGGTTGGACCTATCCACCGGCCTGCTGTCACGGCGATCCGCTGACAGGAGAGTGCGGCAAGATTCCCAGCATAACCGTCACACCGCGGCCAGATGGCTACGTGATCGTTTTGCGGCCAGGCGACCACCAGAAGGTCACTCATCAGGACCGATATTTTGTCCCCTACGATAGCGTAATTCCGTCCGGCGACGACAATTTTCACATCTGCCTTCATCCGACCGAAGAACACGAAAACTGCTTCTTCGCGCCGGCAGACGCGATTTAGGCGAATACTCCTACCGGCGGCGCAACAGGCTCTTCATCCGGTTGCGCAGCAGGCGCGCCATGTTGCGGGTCTCGCGATAGAGGTGAAGCTGCGAGGCCGCCTGGCGGGCGGGGCGGTCGGCGTCCGGCGTCAACCCGATCACCAGCGTGCCCATCGGCTTGCGTTCGCTCCACAGCCGGCTCATCACCGGATGGTCGGGCACCGCGCAGGAATCGGTCATCATGATGTTGGGGTCGTCGAGATGCTGCCTGGTCACCTCGATCATCAGCAGCGTGCCCGGCGAATAGGCAGCGAGCGTCTCGTCATAGGCGGTCTTCCAGGTGTAGGCGACGCCGGCCTCGACGAAGACGACCAGGCAGGCGATGGTGCGGCCGTCGAGCGTCAGCGAATGGATGCGGCAGAGATCCTGCTCGGCCAGCCGGTGCACCGCTTCGCGGGCGAAGGCGGCGCGGTAGCGGTCGATGGCCATGGCGGTGCGCTCGCGGCCCTTCCAGCCGGCAGCCTCCAGCGTCAGGAAATTTTCGATGGCGTGGCGGATCTCGTCAGGCCCGCGCGCCACGACATGCTCCAGCCGGCCGAGGTCGGCGAGGCGGCGCTTCAGGCGGCGGAACTCGCGATAATGGTGCGCGCGCAGCGAAGCTTTCAGATATTCCTCGCCATCGAGCTCGCTTTCGAGCACCGGGCGCTCGGCCTTGCCGGTGGTGACCAGCGTCAGGCCGCGCGTTTCGGCGACGCTGGCGAGCAGGCTGGCCACCGGGCCGTCCAGCCTTATGTCGGGCAGCACGAAGACCTTCGGCAGCTTGAGATGCGGCCTCGACAGCATCGAGAAGAAATCCTCGATGACGCCGATCGGATCGTCGCGGTCGACCAATGGCGTGCCGATCGGGCCGAACGGGCTCGACCAGGTGCGCATGACGGGAACGCCGAGCGGCACCATCGGCCGCTCGACCGAGAACGGCACCAGCAGGCGCAGCCGGTTGCGATACTGGTCACCGTCCCGGATGACGGCCAGCCGCACCTCGCGGTCCTCGAGCCTGGGCATGGCCGGCGCCAGGAAGCGCGGATTGAAGAAGACGTTGGGCTCGATCGTGCGGGTACAGAGATAGTCGAGCTCCTCGACCAGGTCGAAGCCGGCGGAGGCCGGATAGATGGCAAGCTTGCGCTCGGGCCGGTTGTTGGCGAGGATCTCGACATGGGCGGGATCGGCTTCGCGGGCAAGCCCGGCAAGGCCGGACACCATGGCGCCGGCCGGGCCGCCGCTGGTTTCCTCGAGCAAGGGGACGGCAGCCATCAGGCAGCTCCTTTGGCGGGCACGAAAATGACCATGGCGATGCCGAGCTTGCGCCAGACCGTAAAGGACAGCGCGCCGGCCTCGAAGATCATGGCGAAGACGGTGGCCATCGCCGCGCCCCACAAGCCGAAGAGCGGGATCAGCACGACGCTAAGCGCGATATTGAAGGCCAGCGTCATGGCATAGACAGCGGCACAGATATTCTGGTTGCCGCTCATGGTGAGCAGGCTTTCGCAAGGGCCGACGGCGGCCCGCGCGACGACGCCGAACACCAGCAGGAACAGCAGCGGATAGCCGGCGGAAAATTCCGGGCCGAACAGGGTCAGCATCGGCTCGCCCAGGGCCAGCACGAGCAGCGCCATCGCCAGCGACGGCCAGAAGGTCCACGACACGGTTTCGCGGGCGAAGGCGGCGAGCTTTTGCGGCTCGCCATGGGTGAACTGCGCATAGCGCTGGGCGACGCCGGCCTTGACCGCGAAATAGACGAAATGCACCAGCGCCAGCGTCTTGACGGTGGCGAAATAGACGGCGACGTCGTTGGGATCGAGATAGGCGCCGACCATCAGCACGTCGGCACTGGTGAGCAGGAAGAAGAAGCTCTCGACCAGGAAGATCGGCAGCGAGACGATGAACCATTGGCCGAAATGCAGCTTCATCGGCCCGGCCGGGATCCTTTTGTCGATGCGCGAGGTGACGCCGACGAGCTGACCGAGCGTGGTGGCGTAGGTGGCGGCGATCGCGGCGAAGATCGCCGTTCTGGCGTCCGGCGCGTAGCCCGCCAGCAGCATCAGCGCCATGAACGCCAGGATCAACAGCGGCCGCACCAGGAATGTCGGCGACAGCGCAAACAGCGCCCAGGAATTGGCCCGCGCCAGCCCTTGCAGCAGGTCGGACATGGCGATCATCGGCAGGCAGATGATGCCGAGGATGAACGGCACGACATAATAGTTCTCGATAAAGGGCGACAGTAGCCAGACGCCGAGCGCGCCGAGGCCGGCGATCACCGTCGAGGCAACCAGCACGAACAGCCGGCTGGCCCGCACGATGCCGCGCAATTCGGCCATCATGCCGCGCTCGCGATATTCGGGAATGAAGCGGATGATCGAGGTGTGGAAGCCGAGGCAGGCGAGATTGCCGACGATGACCATCGTCACCCACACGAGCACGAAAATGCCGTATTCGAACGAGCCCATCCAGCGCGCCATCAAAACCTGGCTGACGAAGGCGATGACGGCGCTGACGATGCGGACCGAAAAGGCGATCAGCGACATGCGGCCGGCCTCGCCGCGCGCGCCGGCGCTGAACAGCACGGCATCGATCAGGCCAAGCAGCGGCCTTATGCGCAGCGCAAGGCGCTGCGGCAGGAACCGCCCGGCTGTCGTCGCCGCGGAAAAGCGCACCCCGATCACACTCCGTTTTCCGCCAATTTACAGGGGTGGGGTGTAGCGGAGACACATTAAGAAACGGTTGGGTGAGCTTTCCTTCGCCCCGTCTCTATACGGGGAGAAGGTGCCGGCAGGCGGATGAGGGGCGGCGCGCTGCTCATATTCATCATTCGCGCAACCCTTTACCCCGCTCGGTAGTGTCTCAGTTTGAAATACGCGGAAGCGCCTATCCCGTTTGCCCCATATGCGAAAACGCCTATATGCTTAGCGGAAAGCATGGCAGCAACAATGGTCTACACTGTCATCTGGTATGGAAGACAGGGCATCGTCGACAAGGTGATCTTCGACGACGAGAAGACCGCGAAAGATCATGCAACCTCCATGTTCCAAACCCGAAAGGGTGACGATGGAATCGTGTCCGTTGAAGTTCGTAAGGACAACGGCGCTGTCGTTTTTAGCCATGCGGAGAACTAGGAGTGCCCACCGGACCTAAGGCCAGAAGCGCCCCGCCGACGTGATCGGCAACGCCGTCCGCGTCCTGCGCATTGCGACAGGCGAGGAAGCTGACGATGTGATTGACGACGGCAAGGACCCCACTGCCAAGGCCCTTGGCGCAGAGCGGAAAGAAGCGGGCCGAGAATATGACGCCAGAGCGTCGCGCTGAGATCGCCAAAAAGGCTGCGGAAAAGCGTTGGGCAATCAGAAATAGCGCTTGCGTGTTAATAATTTAAACCATACGGCATGGTAAGATTCGTTAACACGGAGCTATCCACATGCCCCAAATGACCCCGACGCGCGTTCTCCGGGAAGAATGGGAGGTTCTACCGCGCCTTGAGTACCTGCAGCTTGAAAGGGCCAAGCTTCTCATTGCTCGGAACATAGCCGTCGGCGCGGCGGCTGATGCGACCCTATTTTTCCCAGCCAATGCAGCCGGGACGTTCTCTTATCACTATGGCACCTTCTCGCTTCGGAATGAGTTTGTCGGAGCCGATTGGGTTCTTGACCGGACAAATGGTGTCGAAACAATCCGGAATGAGGCAAGGCGCATCAAGATCGTCTTTGCGAACGTCGACATCGCCTGCAGCGATCACCATGACCCGAAGCCGCGTTCCAGCAAGGGAGCTGGCGCGGAGCGCCTTTGCGCGGGCAATGACCTGTTTGGTGGCCTGCCTAGCTATGCTCCGGTCCATCAAGCCGACGAGAAAGGCTGGACTGTATACTACTTGATGGTTGCTCCGGACGGGGCGGCCGAATTGAGTTGTCCCGTTGTGAAGGGCGGTCGATTTACGCATTTTGTGGAGCGGCTTTTCCTCTCGGATGGCAGTGATCTGGATGCAGAGCCGAAGCTGTCGTTTGATAGCGATGATGTCGCCGATGATTTCGACCCGAAGGTTGCTCGCAAGAAGTAATCGTCATGGCATTCAATCCGAAAAGGCTCGTCCTCGCTCGGAAACGACGGCGGATGACAGGTAAAGGACTCGCTGAAGCTGCGGGGTTGTCCCCGATTACCGTTTCGCGCATCGAAAACGGAGAAAACGAACCCGACGAGATGAGCATCGGCAAGCTTGCCACCGCGCTGGACTACCCGGCAACCTTTTTCCACCTAGATGACCCTGACGAGCTTGATACGACAGCCGTTAGCTTTCGCAGTCTTTCAAAAATGAGCGCGAAGGAACGGGATGCGGCGATCAACGCAGGACGCCTGGGTTTGGAACTTAGTGATTGGCTTGAAGAGCAATTCAGCCTGCCCGACACCAACCTTCTCGACTTAAGCTATGAAACAGACCCGGAAATGGCCGCCCGCGCTCTGCGCGGGTATTGGAATCTCGGCGAGAAACCAATCGGCAATATGCTTGGCCTGCTAGAGGTGCACGGCGTGAGGGTTTTCTCTCTGTCGGAAGCAACTAGCTCTGTCGATGCCTTTTCGTTCTGGCGCGACGAGAGGCCTTATATCTTTTTGAACAATTACAAGACGCCAGAGCATAGCATTTTCGATTCTGCCCATGAGCTATGTCATCTGGTGATGCACAGGCACGCTGGTGCGCAACGGTCACGTCTTGCCGAACGCGAGGCAAACCAATTCGCTTCGGCATTCTTGATGCCGGAACACGACGTGCGTTCACGTGTGCCCCGATTCATTACCGTAGATATTATCCTCCGTGCGAAAGCCCGCTGGCGCGTATCTGCGATGGCGATGGCGTATAGGCTTCATTCATTGAGCCTGCTCACGGAGTGGCAATACAAATCAGCCTGCATTGAACTAGGCCGCCGTGGCTATCGAACCGGTGAGCCGAACGGCATCGAGCGCGAAACGTCGGCGGTTTGGCGAAAGATTCTCGCTCATCTTTGGAGCGAGCGCATGACGAAACATGAGATCGCAGCATTGCTGCATCTCCCGCCAGACGAACTAGAGGGATTGATTTGGGGTTTGGCAGGACCGGTCGTTCGACCAGACCGCGACGATATTCTCGCGCCGCTGCGCATCATATGATGTGAGCGCCCGGCGCGAGGCTGTGCGCGACGGAGCTCCCGGCCATCGACCTGATCGATGGCGACGGACTATGCGACCTGCTCAAGGACCAGAAGATCGGCGTGCAGGTGAAGATGGTTGAGGAAATGACTGTGGACGAAGCCGCCTTCCCGGGATTTTGGCGGGTCAAGCCTGCGGGACAGCGCCCCCTCTCTGGCCTGGCCTTCGAAGCCCTACAAGCCAAGCAATTGGCTTTTTGTCCGCTGCGCGGACCGCTTCTCACTCCGCTCGGGTGGGTAGGAAGATTGGCAGTCGCCAACATCCGCGCTGCCCCTCATCCGCCCTTCGGGCACCTTCTCCCCGTATAGTGACGAGGAGAAGGAAGAGTGCCGCTTACATCCCCTTCATCGCATCACATGAAACATTCGGGTTCATGTCGGCGAACGCGCCGGTCGGGTTGCCCTTCCAGGCCCAGACATGCAGCTCGTAGAACGGGCCGAGGCCATAGCGGTTGGGCGCGCTGTTGAAGTTGAACAGATGCCCATCGAGGGATGCCGGGCCTTTCGAGGTGATGTATTCGACAGCGATCAGTTTTAGCGTGCCGTCGGCCATCGGCTCGTACATCACCGCTTCCGGCTTGGCGACATCGACCGCGTCGTCCTTGAGGTAGCCGGGATTGACATAGTGGATGCCCATGGCGCCGCCGGTGATGCCGCTGGCGCAGGGGATCGGCGCATAGCCCTCGGCGGTCGCGGCCGCCACGTTCTCGAAGCGGCTGTTGGCCGCGCGCACCATGTCGGTCAGCGGGTTGCCGTCCTTCGCCTGGGCCGCGGTGGCGGCGATCGACAGGATGGCCAGGGCGGCAAGGCGCCCGGTGCAAAGATTGATGTTCATGTTCTCTCCGGTTGTTTGAGGACGCGCACCGATCGGGTCTGCTCAACGCTGCGGCGTCCGTTGGAATTTTGCGAAACAGGTCGCTCGTCCTGTTTTCGTGTCGGCCACAATGATGCGGCCGGTTGCACAGCTTGTTTCAGCCCGTCCAAACGGCGCGGCGGCCTAATGGTCCCACCAATAATATTCCCAGTATTCGCGCCGCTGCTCGCGTTCGGGCAGTCCGATGTCCTGCCTCAGATAATCGTCTTGCGGGGGCAGCCGGCGCCGCCTGCCCAGCAGACGCGAAGGCAACGCCGCCGCGATCCGCCATAGACGGCCAAGCAGGGAACTGCCGGGGTTTCCCACGACAGGCGCCGGTTCGCCGACCGGCATGCCATCAGGTATGTCGCAATTGCCGCGAATGGCAGTTTGATACTCATCCTTTTGTCCGCCACTTGGGGTTTGCCTGCCATCAACGGTAAAAGTAGGGGTCAAGAACCCGCACCTCCGTGATCTTGTCGACAGGCAGCGAATTCTTCTGGGCGGTGCTGCGGATCGCCTCGGGCGAGGGCGCGTCGTAGATGCAGAAGCTGCGCTTCTTGTCCGGCGACACGTAGGACTGCAGCCAGGTAACGCCCTTTTCGGCATTGCGCATGACGACACCGCCCAGCGCGTCGGCGCCGGCTTCGTTCATCGGCACGTTGAGGCCGTCCGGGAATGTGCGTTCAATCAGATAGCGAGGCATCGAAGCCTTCCTTTCTCCAGTGGGTCACGCCCGGTTTGAGCGCGGCTCGACATTGATCACGCCCGGCAAGAGCGCACATCGGAGCCTTTCCCCATTTTTGGCGGGACGATTCCCTATGTTGGCAGCGTTATGGACGGGGGATATGTTGGCGGGTCCATCGCGGGTCCGCCTTTTCGGCGAACTCGATCTGCGTGAGCGAATGATGCTTCTGGAACGGCAGACACAGCTGGAGCGACTCGACGGGCTGCTGGCCGATGCCGGGCGCGGCCGTGGCTGCGTCGCGGTGCTTGCTGGCGAGGCCGGGGCCGGCAAGACCGCGCTTGTCGAGGCCTTCATCGACCGGACTGCGCAAGCCACGCGCATATTCCGCAGCGCCTGCGAGGATCTGTCGATACCCGATCCGCTCGGGCCGCTTTACGATCTGGCGCGGGACGCGCAATGGGCGCTGCCGCAGGCGATCGACCGTCGGCAAGGACAGAGGCTGCCGCTGTTTTCGGATGCGCTCGACATCTTCGAGACAAAGGCGCAGCCGACCCTGCTGGTAATCGAGGACCTGCACTGGGCCGACGATGCGACGCTCGATTTCGTCCGCTTTCTCGGCCGGCGCATCGCCAACAGGCATCTCTTGCTGCTGCTGACGGCGCGCACCGATCGCAGCGAGGGACAGATGCGGGTGCGCCGCGCGCTCGGCGAGATACCGGCAGGCAGCGTCGCGCGCATCGACGTGCCGCTGCTCAGCGAGGCAGCGGTGCTGTCGCTGGCCGAGGCGGCGGGGCGCGATGGCGATGCCATCTACCGGGCGACGGCGGGCAACGCCTTTTTCGTCACCGAGCTGTTGTGCAGCGGATGCGAGGAAAAAACGGCGCTGCCGGCAAGCGTGCGCGACGCGGTTCTGGCGCGGGCCGAGCGCCTGTCGGCCGGCGCCCGCTCGATGCTCGACGCGGTGTCGGTGTTCCCACGGCGGGCCGACGCCTGGGCGTTGCAAGGCCTGTGCGGCGTCGCCAGTGCCGGCCAGCTTGCCGAATGCGTCGCCAACGGCTTGCTGGAGGATCTGGGCGATGGCTATGCGTTCCGCCACGAGATCGCCCGCCGCGCCATCGAGGCGATGTTGACGACGAGCCACAGGCGGCAGTTCAACCAGCGCGCGCTGGCTGCCCTGCTCGAAAACAGTGAGGTCTCCACCGGCCGCCTCGTGCATCACGCGGTGGAGGCGCACAATCTGCAGGCAGTGCGCGAACTGGCCCCGGTTGCGGCGCGCGAGGCCTCCCGCGTCGGCGCCCATCGCGATGCGGCCGGCTTCTATGAAGCCGTGTTGCGGCAGGCCGACAGCCTGCCGGTGGAGGAGCGCACGGCGCTCTATGAGAAATATGCCTTCGAGTGCCACCTCATCGGCAAGATCGACGAGGCCATCGCCGCGCAGGACCAGGCGCGCCGGCTGCATCAGGCCCAGGGGAATACGGCGAAGGAAGGGGATTGCCTCAGATGGCTGTCGCGCTTTGCCTACCTGCTTGGCGACCGCATGGCTGCCGATGCCCTTGGCGAGCAGGCGGTTCAGCTGCTGGAGACCGCGCCGGCCGGGCCGGAACTCGCCATGGCCTATTCCAACCTCTCGCAACTGGCGATGCTGGCCGAAAGGCTCGACGACACGCTGCGGCTCGGCAACAAGGCGATTGCGCTCGCCGAACAACTGAACCGGCCCGACATCGTCTGCCACGCGCTCAACAATGTCGGTAGCGCCGAGCAGTGGCTGGATCTGGCAAACGGACGGCTGCACCTTGCCCGCAGCCTGGAGATCGCGCTGGAGCAGAATTTTCAGGAACATGCGGCGCGCGCCTTCACCAACAGCGCCTGCAGCGAGATGAACCAGCTCGGCTTCGCTGACGCGCGGTCGTTCCTCGATCGCGGCATCAGCTATTGCGTCGAAAACGATCTCGTCACCTGGCGCGACTATATGCGCGGCGTGCTGGCCCAGTTGCTGCTGCGCCAGGGGCAATGGGAAGAGGCTGCCGGCGAGGCGCTCGAGGTGATCGCCAACGATCAGGCGACGATGCTGGTCCGCTATCCCGCCGTGGTGGCCCTGGCAAAGCTGCGGATACGGCGCGGCGACCCGTCCGCCGAGCCGCTGTTTGCCGAAATGACCCAGTTCCTGGACAAGGGATTGGAATTGCAGCGGCTGGCGCCCTATGCGGCGCTGATGGCCGAACGGGCGTGGCTCGGCCAGGCTGACAAGGATGAGGCGCTCGGCCTGATCGCACTGGCTGAGAGCTTGTCGACGACGCGGGCGGTTTTCGGCGAGCTGGCGACGTGGCGGCAGAAGCTGGCGCCGGACATGGATCCAGGCGACACCATCGGCATGGCCGCGCCCTACCGGCTGCTGCTCGCCGGCGACTGGCAGGCGGCGGCAGAACTATGGGCCGAGATGAACGCGCCCTACGAACGCGGGCTGGCGTTGGCAGAGGGCGACGAGACCGCGCAGCGCCTGGCGCTGGAGATTTTCGAAAGCCTCGGCGCCAAGCCGGTCGCCGTTCACCTGCGCGATATCATGCGGCGCAACGGGGTCAACCGTATTGCAAGGGGGCCGCGCCAAACGACGCGTGCCAATCGCGCAGGCCTGACCCAGCGCCAGATGGAGGTGCTGCAACTGATCGAGCGCGGCTTCTCCAACAAGCGGATCGCCGAGCGGCTGACAATTTCGCCGAAGACGGTCGATCACCACGTCTCGGCGGTTCTGGGCAAGCTGGACGCGGTTTCGCGGGGTGAGGCGACGGCCGCGGCACGCGATTCAGGGCTGATTTGAGAAGCGAATAAGTCAAAGGCCGGCGACCCTTCGCGCCCCCCTCTGGCCTGCCGGCCATCTCCCCCTCAGGTGGGGAGATCGGCTAATCGCAAACGCCGATGCCGCCCCTCATCCCCCTTCGGGCACCTTCTCCCCGTGAACGGGGAGAAGGAAAGGCGCGCCTTACGCAAACGCCCCATGACAATGCTTGTATTTCTTGCCCGACCCGCACGGGCAGGCCTCGTTGCGGCCGACCTTGCCCCAGGTCGCCGGGTTCTTCGGGTCGCGGTCTTCGGGGGCGACGATGGCGTTGGTCTCCTGGCGGACCAGCACGGCGGTCTCGCCGCCTTCGAAATCGTCCTCGCCGGTGAAGCCGTCGATATGGCTGCCGAACATGTCGGGCGCCTCGGGCGGCGGCGCATCGGCCGCCTGGCGGACCAGTTCGACGCGCATCAATTGCGCGGTGACGGCCTGGCGCAGATTGCCCAGCATCGCCTGGAAAAGCTCGAACGCTTCGCCCTTGTACTCCTGCAGCGGATCGCGCTGCGCATAGCCGCGGAAGCCGACGACCGAGCGCAGATGGTCGAGATTGACGATGTGCTCGCGCCACAGATGATCGAGCGTCTGCAGCACCACCGAGCGCTCGACATAGGTCATCACGTCGGGGCCGAAGCGCTCGGCGCGTTCCTTGGCGGCGGCCTCGGCGGCCTGGCTGACGCGCTCGCGGATGTCGTCCTCGGCGATGCCCTCTTCCTTGACCCAGTCCTCGACCGGCAAATCGAGGTTGAGGAATTCGGCGACCTCGGCCTTGAGGCCGGCGACGTTCCACTGCTCGGCATAGGCATTTTCGGGAATGTTCTTGGCGACGATCTCCTCGATGACGCCCTCGCGCATTTCGGCGACGGTCTCGGACAGCCCTTCGCCGTCCATCAGCTCGATGCGCTGTTCGAACACCACCTTGCGCTGGTCGTTCGAGACGTCGTCATATTTCAACAGGTTCTTGCGGATGTCGAAGTTGCGCGCCTCGACCTTCTTCTGCGCCTTTTCCAGCGCCTTGTTGATCCACGGATGGATGATCGCCTCGTCTTCCTTGAGGCCGAGCTTCTGCAGCATGCCGTCCATGCGCTCGGAACCGAAGATGCGCATCAGGTCGTCCTGCAGCGACAGGAAGAATTTCGACCGGCCGGGATCGCCCTGGCGGCCCGAGCGGCCGCGCAACTGGTTGTCGATGCGGCGCGATTCATGGCGTTCGGTGGCCAGCACGTAGAGGCCGCCGGCGGCGAGCGCCTTTTCCTTCAGCCGGGCGATGTCGTCGCGGATTTCCTTTTCCCTGGCCTCGCGCTCGGGGCCGGCCGGCATGTCGCCAAGCTCCTCGGCGATGCGCATGTCGGCATTGCCGCCGAGCTGGATATCGGTGCCGCGGCCGGCCATGTTGGTGGCGATGGTGATGGCGCCGGGCTTGCCGGCCTGGGCGACGATCGCCGCCTCGCGCTCGTGGTGACGGGCGTTCAGCACCTCGAAATCCTTGAAACCTTCCTTGCGCAGGCGTTCGGCCAGCTGCTCGGACTTCTCGATGGAAGTCGTGCCGACCAGCGTCGGCTGGCCCTTGGCGCGGGCTTCCTTGATCTCCTTGACGATCGCCTTGTATTTCTCCTCGACCGTCCGGTAGACCTCGTCGTCTTCGTCAATGCGGATGACCGGCAGGTTGGTCGGGATCTCGGTGACGTCGAGATTGTAGATGTTGGCGAACTCCTCGGCCTCGGTCAGCGCCGTGCCGGTCATGCCGGCGAGCTTCTTGTAGAGGCGGAAATAGTTCTGGAAGGTGACCGAGGCGAGCGTCTGGTTCTCCGGCTGGATCGCCACATGCTCCTTGGCTTCGAGCGCCTGGTGCAGGCCCTCCGAATAGCGGCGGCCGGGCATCATGCGGCCGGTGAACTCGTCGATGATGACGATCTCGCCGTTGCGTACGATGTAGTCCTTGTCCCGCTGGAACAGCCGGTGCGCCTTCAGCGCGTTGTTGACGTGGTGGACGATGGCGACGTTCTCGACGTCGTAGAGCGACTCGCCCTTGAGCAGGCCGGCATCGCGCAGCATGTTCTCCAGCTTCTCGGTGCCTTCCTCGGTGAAGATCGACGTCTTCTGCTTCTCGTCGATCTCGTAGTCCTGCGGCTGCAGCTGGATGATGAAGGTGTCGATGGTGTTGTACATTTCCGAACGGTCCTCGAGCGGACCGGAAATGATCAGCGGCGTGCGCGCTTCGTCGACCAGGATGGAATCGACCTCGTCGACGATGGCGTAGCTGTGACCGCGCTGCACCATCTGGGCGCGCTCGTATTTCATGTTGTCGCGCAGATAGTCGAAGCCGAGCTCGTTGTTGGTGGCGTAGGTGACGTCGGCGGCGTAGGCGACGCGGCGCTCCTCGTCGGACAGGCCGTGGACGATGACGCCGACCTTGAGGCCGAGGAATTTGTAGACGCGGCCCATCCATTCGGAGTCGCGCGTGGCCAGATAGTCGTTGACGGTGACGACATGCACGCCGTTGCCGGCGAGCGCGTTGAGGTAGACCGGCAACGTCGCCACCAGCGTCTTGCCTTCGCCGGTGCGCATCTCGGCGATGCCGCCATTGTGCAGCACCATGCCGCCGATCAGCTGCACGTCGAACGGCCGCATGCCGAGCACGCGGCGGGCGGCCTCACGCACGGTGGCGAAGGCCGGCACCAGGAGGTCGTCGAGACTGGCGCCGTTGGCGATGTCCTGGCGGAATTTGTCCGTGCGGGCCTGAAGCTCGGCGTCGGAAAGCGCCCGCATCTCGTTTTCCATGGCATTGATCGCCTCGACGCGCGGCCGGGTCGATTTGACCCGACGATCGTTGGAGGAGCCGAAAACCTTACGGGCGAGACCGCCGAGACTGACCATCCAATGGCCCTTTCGATAGCATTCCAAGTCATTGCGACGGGCGCCGGCTGGCCCCATCAACTCAACGTGAACGCGGACAAACGCAAAAAGCGCCCGGAAAACGGTTCTGGACGCAAAGTCGTTGGACAGATAAGAGGGGGCTCATTCGATGTCAACGCCGCGCTCGCCCTGTCGACCGCGCCAAATTCCGCCACAATCTTGCTGGTCTGGAAGCCATTCCGCTCTAGCTACCCCGCTTTGGAGATAATCGTAATGTCAGTATTGTTCCGCCGCGCGTCGCTCGCCAGCCTTGGTCTGGCATTCGGGCTATCGGCCCTCTCGCTGTCGCCGCTGATGGCACAGGAAGCCGCCCCTGCCCAGCCGGCAGCACCCGCTCCGGCGGCCAAGCCGGTCGATCCGAACGCCGTGGTCGCCACCATCAACGGCCAGACGCTGACCGAGGCAGACCTTGGGCTTGCCGAGGGCGAGCTGTCGCAGCAGTTCGCGCAGCTTCCGCCCGAGCAGCGCCGCGCCGCGGCGCTGTCGGCGGCGATCGAAATCCGCGTGATGGCGGCTCAGGCGGTGACCACCGGCCTCGACAAGGATCCCGACTTCCAGCGCCGCATGGCCTTCCTGCAGCAGCGCGCGCTGCATGGCGAAATGGTCGAGAAGGGCGTCGTCGACAAGGTTACCGATGCCGAGGTCCGCGCCCGCTACGACCAGGAAATCGCCAACACGCCGCCCACCAATGAGGTGCACGCCCGTCACATCCTCGTGAAGACGAAGGAAGAGGCAGACGCCATCATCAAGCAGCTCGACGGCGGCGCCGACTTCCAGAAGCTTGCCAACGAGCACACCAGCGATCCGAGCGGCAAGACCAGCGGCGGCGATCTCGGCTGGTTCGGACCTGGCCAGATGGTGCCGGAATTCGACAAGGCGGTGTTTGCGCTGGCGGTCGGCAAATATACCGACCAGCCGGTGCAGTCACAGTTCGGCTGGCATGTCATCAAGGTCGAGGACAAGCGCACCAAGCAGCCGCCGGCGTTCGACCAGGTCAAGGACCAGGCGCGCCAGGCGGTCATCCGCGACAAGTATTTCGCGCTGGTCAAGTCGCTGCGCGCCAACGCCAAGGTCGACATCCCGGATGCGAACCTGAAGAAGACGGTCGACGCACTGGAAAGCGCCAAATAGGCCAGATTGGGCTACGACAGGGCGCGCTGCCGCCCTGTCGCTTCTATTTGGTAGGGCGAGCGATGATGCGTCGACGCCGCCGCCGGACCGCCGTGGCGTCGCCGGCATCGTCAGCGACGATGCCTTTCAAGACATAGCCGACCGCCCTGCGCAGCGTCGCTTCGTCCTCGTCCAGGCGGTTCGTCAGAAGATGCGTCCAGGCGAACGAGGCAATCAGGTCGGCGACGACAGTGGCATCGACGTCGGCAGCTATCTCTCCCCTTGCCTTGGCGCGTTCGACCATCTGGCCGGTATGGATGCGACGCCCTCTTGCGTATTCGGCGAGGGCGGCGGCGGCTTTTTCGTCCGACTGCGCCTCGGCAATCAGCGATCGGAACACGCTGCCCGACGATGTGTCGCGCCAATGCGCGAACAAGCTCTTCAGGAAGCCGACGAGATCCTCCGCAAGGTTCCCGGTATCGGGATTGTCGACGCGCTTTTGCCGCTGGTAAACGTCGAGCAGCAAGGCGGCCTTGCTTGGCCACCAGCGATAGATCGTCGGTTTTCCGGCGCGTGCGCGGCGCGCCACCGCCTCGATCGAGAAGCCGGAATAGCCGGCTTCGACCAGTACCGCCTCGGCGGCATCGAGAATGGCATCGGCGCTTTCCGGGCTGCGCCGTGCGCCAGCCGACTTGCGCCCGGGATCGGTGATTTCGCCCATTTCTTCTTCCTTACCCGCGATTTCAGCAGCCATCATATACAACTCTTGACGAAACGGAACGATCCGTTTTATATGTAACGAAACGTTCCGTAACGATAAGGAGAGTTTGATGAACTCGACCGCCGTGACCCGCTTTTCGCGCCTGCGCTTCGCCCTGCTGGTGCTGCTCGGCGTCTATCCGCTGATCACTGCCATTCTGTACGTGGTTTTTCCGCTGACGCAGGAATGGCAAATCTGGCAGCGCACGCTGGTCATCGCGCCGCTGATGGTCTCGATCATGATCTGGGGGCTGATTCCGGGCGTGCAGCGGGCGTTTCGCGGGTTCATCAACCCAGCGGTCCGCTGATGTTCATTCCAGCGCTTGCGATGTTTCCGAGGCAACGCGCCACTCGCCGTCGGCCAGCACGAGTTCCAGCATGACCCGTGCCTTGCCGGTCAGGCGCTGCGCCGATTTGTCCTTCGGCACATAGTCGTAGCGCATGGCGAAAACCACGTCGGCACGGTCCTTGCCGTGCGGCGTCACCTCAAGGCTGCCGGGCTCGAGACCGAACGACCACGATGCCCATTGCGCGAACCAGTCGGTCTTGACCTTGACGATCGCCTCGCTGTCGTAGCGCGTGCCGTAGATGGTGGCCGACGCACCGTAGAGCCGCTTGACGGTTTCGCGCATTTTCCTGGCATCAGGCGCCAGATAGTTTTCGCGCAAGAATTTTTCGATGGCACCCTCGTCGCCGACGGAGCGTTCGAGCGCAGCCACCTGCGACGCGGGAGCCGGGCTGACGGCCGGTTTCGGTTGCTGGGCAGTGTCTCCGCCCGGAACGAATTCGAAACGCTCGAGCAGCGACCCCTGCTCCCAGGGACGCTGCGCCTCGCGCGTTGCGGAAACGACGTCGCGGCGCACTGCGATCATCATGTCGTTGATGCTTTGTCCGGGCTCGGCCATATGCCGCAAAAGAGCCGCCGCAAAGGGCGAGTTGCGCCCCGTCCCGTCCATTGCGACGGCGCCGGGCGCAGTCGAGAAGGCGATGAACGAGCCGCGTGTCGACTCGAACTGGGCGAGGCCGGCGAGAGCCGTCGCCGAGCGCGTCGTGGCCCTGCGGCTGAGACTTCGCGCAAACGGGTTGTTGCGGCAGGCATCGAGGAAGACCAGGCTGACCTTGGTCTGCTGCTCCATGATGTCGAGAACCTCGTCGATCGGCACCGCCTCGAGCTGCAGCTTGACCGGCATATCCAGCCGGGCGTCGACCGGCACGATGAAGTTGCGCCCGTCGACCTGCAGGCCGTGGCCGGCATAGTAGAACAGCCCGGCACCGGCGCCTTGCAGCGCATCGGAGAATTCGCCGATCTTGCGTTCGAGCTCGCGCTTGCCGAGATCGTTGCCTTCGATCACCTCGAAACCGATGGCGCGCAGCTTGTCGGCGATGTCGAGCGCATCGTTGACGGGATTGGCCAGCGTGCCGGCTTCGGCGTAGCTGCCGTTGCCGACCACAAGCGCCACGCGCCGCGCCGTCTGCGCATCGGCGCGCAGCAGCAGAAAGCCCAGAAACGCCAGTGCCAAGACCACAAGCCTGCCCATGGGGCATGATCATAGCGCTATCGGTCGCAGCGACGCCAACAAATTTGCAACAGCCTGCTTGCGGCCGCGGCAGGTGTCAGGCTTCCGGCACCCGTAACGGCTGTGAAACGCCTTGCGCCGGCGCGTGCTATCGGGCAAACCGGCGTTCCTTTCGCGATTTTTCCCGCCCGGGGTCTTCCATGTCCACACAGGTTTCGCCGCTCGCGCCGAAGAAATATGCCAAGATGCCGGCCATCGAGGGTGTGCGCATCGCCACCGCCGAGGCCGGCATAAAATACAAGAACCGTACCGACCTGCTGGCCATGGTGTTCGACGCCGGCACCACCGTCGCCGGCGTGTTCACCAGGTCGAAATGCCCGTCGGCGCCAGTTGATTTCTGCCGGCAGAACCTCGTGGCTGGCAAAGCACGCGTGCTGGTCGTCAATTCCGGCAATGCCAATGCCTTTACCGGCCAGAAGGGCCGCGCCTCGACGGCACTCACGGGCGAGGTGGCGGCGAAGGCGGCCGCCTGCACAGCGGGCGAGGTGTTCCTGGCCTCGACCGGCGTGATCGGCGAACCGCTCGACGCCGGCAAGTTCAGCCATCTGCTGGCCGGTCTGGTCAAGGACGGCAAGCCGGAATTGTGGACCGAAGCCGCCAAGGCGATCATGACCACCGACACCTATCCCAAACTGGCGACCGCGACGGTCAAGCTCGGCGATGCCGACGTCACCATCAACGGTATCGCCAAGGGCGCCGGCATGATCGCGCCCGACATGGCGACGATGCTTTCCTTCATCGCCACCGATGCGCCGATCGCAGCACCCGTGCTACAGGACCTCCTGTCGCGCGGCACGGCCAAGACCTTCAACGCGGTTACCGTCGATAGTGACACCTCGACCAGCGACACGCTGCTGATGTTCGCCACGGGTGCTGCCGCCAGGCGCAGCGCGCCGGCAATTTCCGACCCCAAGGATGCGCGCCTCGGCGCCTTCCGCCGTGCCCTTGGCAAGGTGCTGAAATCGCTGGCACTGCAGGTGGTGCGCGACGGCGAGGGCGCCCGCAAGCAGGTCGAGGTCACCGTCACCGGAGCCAAATCGGCCCGCTCGGCCAAGCGCATCGCGCTGTCGATCGCCAATTCGCCGCTGGTCAAGACGGCAGTCGCCGGCGAGGACGCCAATTGGGGCCGCGTCGTCATGGCCGTCGGCAAGGCCGGCGAACCGGCCGACCGCGACCTTCTGTCGATCTGGTTCGGCGACAACCGCCTGGCCTATCAGGGCGAGCGCGACGCCGCCTATTCCGAGGAGGCGACTTCGGCGTATATGAAGCGCGACGAGATCCGCATCCGCGCCGATATCGGCATCGGCCGCGGCAAGGCGACGGTGTGGACCTGCGATCTCACCAAGGAATATGTCGCCATAAACGGCGATTATCGGAGCTGATGGCGTTGGCTTCCAGACATCCGGCAAGCGTGTTGGCGATCGTGCGCCGCTATGAGGCGGCCGGCTTTCGCGCCTGGCCGGCGGCCGCCGTCCATTATGACGGCACCTGGGTGGTTCGGCTGACGGCCGGCCACCCGGCCAAGCGGCTGAACTCGGTCAATCCGCTCGATCCGGGCGACATCCAGCACATTGCCGAGCGCATCGGCCGCGCCAGCCGCCGCTTCGAGGCCTATGGCAGGCCGCTGACCTTTCGCATCTCGCCGCTGTCGGGGCCTGATCTTTCGAAGTACCTCGACAGCGAAGGCTGGAGCACGTTCGCGGAGTCGCTGGTCATGCGGCTGCCGCTGGCGGACGCCGCGCTCGACGACGCCATGGACCAGATTCCGTTGAAGGACATCAGCCGTTTCATCGGCGCGGCGCTCAAGGTGAGCGGCTCGGATGTGTCGCTGCGGCCGGGCCTGTCGGAGATCATCGGCGCCATCCAGCCGGAGGCCGGGCTGTTTGCGCTGGAGGCCGGCAGCGAACCGCTGGCAACGTTGATCTGCGTGCATGACGGCGACCTTGCCGGCCTGTTCGAGATCGCCACCGACAGGTCGGTGCGCAACCAGGGCCATGGCCGCCATCTCATCCGGTCGGCGCTGAAATGGGCGCGGCTGCGCGGGGCGCGGGAAGCCTGGCTGCAGGTCGAGGCGGACAACGCGCCGGCGCTGGCGCTCTACCGTTCGCTCGGATTCGACGAAGTCTATCGCTATCGCTATCGCCGGCCACCCGGCGCATGAGCGGCTTGGATACGATCGGCAAACGCCTGCTCCTGGTCGCGGCCTGCGCGCTGGTCGATGCCGACGGGCGCGTGCTTTTGGCGCAGCGGCCCGAAGGCAAGCAACTCGCCGGCCTGTGGGAGTTTCCGGGCGGCAAGGTCGAGCCCGGTGAGACGCCGGAACAATGCCTGATCCGCGAATTGTACGAGGAGATCGGCATCGAAACCGACATCCCTTGCCTGGCGCCACTCACCTTCGCCAGCCATTCCTACGATGATTTTCACCTGCTGATGCCGCTGTTCGTCTGCCGTCGATTCCGCGGCATTGCCCAGCCGAAGGAAGGCCAGGTGCTGAAATGGGTGCGGCCGCGCCAGATGCGCGATTTTCCAATGCCGCCGGCCGATGCCCCGCTGATCCAGTTCCTCATCGATCTGCTGTAACGGCCGACCTGCCGTAAATCGGGCAGCGCCGCAACGCGCTGGCAGCAGCGTTAATGAAAGATTTATCTGACCGTGAAAAATTGACGCTAGGCGGTTACGCCGATTCCACCGCTGGGGAGCGATTTGCATGAGCCTCGACAAGGACTGGGACTCGCCTTGGCCCGACCGCCTTCCTGGCGCCGCCAATGCCGGCATGGGAATATTGCGCATCGCCCTCTTGTTCGGCTCGGCCGCGGTGGCTCTGGCCTTGATCGCGACGCCCTACCTCGACAGCCGGACCCGCTCGCAGTTTGCCCGCGACGGGCTTGATACGATGAGCACCGGCTCGATCGGCCAGCGCGACAGCTATACGCTACGCAAGAGCGTGCTGCAGCCGCTGCCCAGTTCGGTCTGCGTTATACGG
The DNA here is from genome assembly GCF_040322215.1 of Mesorhizobium sp. M0184. NCBI lineage: Bacteria > Pseudomonadati > Pseudomonadota > Alphaproteobacteria > Hyphomicrobiales > Phyllobacteriaceae > Mesorhizobium > Mesorhizobium sp. M0184. Next base: position 199,630 of record NZ_JAMYSZ010000001.1, on the reverse strand, counting down.
GCCGATGGCAGAAGCAGCGGCGACTGCTGACTCCTCAACAGATCTCCAGGATTCGGCTGTTTCCTAGAATGCAGCTGGTTCACCGCGCGTTAAGCCTGTCGCATTAACCTTTCTTAACGGGTCGGCGCTAGGTTCGGGCAAGAGGGATGGCGCCCATGAAAATCTTGCTGCAACGATTTTTAGACGACGAGAGGGGTGCGACGGCTATCGAATATGGTTTGATCGTCGCCGTGCTGTCGCTTGCCATTGTCGCTGGTATTGGCCAGGCTGCCGGCGCCATCCAGTGGTTGTTCAGCGATAACAGCAGCAAGCTTGCCAACGCTTTTGCACAGTGACCGGCTCAGCTTTTGCGTGGGATACGCTTGGCTTTTGCGCAAGGATGCGCTCAGGGGCCGCCGGGGTTTTCCAGGATTGTCTTCAGCGATATTTTTGCGGAGCCCGGCTTCAGCGGCTTTTGCTGAGAGGCATCGGGCGCCCAGCCTGACATCCAGACCACCGAGAAACTCGCCCTGATGCGGCCATCGGCATCCGAAAACCGCTCCGCATAGATTTCGGCGGCGCGCGCGAACAGCGCTCGCGTGCCCGGCCGCCTGTTGCGGTCGACAAGCGCGCTGGTCTCGCCCATGGCGCGCAGGTCGGCGACCAGGCCAAACAGCGAATCGTAGCGCACCGTGATCGTCTCGACGTCGGCAACCGGCAGTGCCAGGCCGGCGCGCTGCAGCAGCGCGCCGGCGTCGCGGACGTCGGTGAACGGGATCACACGCGGGCTGGCGCCGCCATAGAGCTCGGTCTCGGCGGCAAGCAGGCTTTCGCGCAGTTCGGAGAGCGTGCCTGTGCCGGCGAAGGCGCCGAGGAAAAGCCCGTCCGGCTTCAGCGCCCGGCGGACCTGCACCAGCATGCCGGGAATGTCGTTCATCGCCTGCAGCGACAGCAGCGAGACTGCGAGGTCGAGGCTTTCCGGCTCGAATGGCACGGTTTCCAACGGCGCCAACAGTCCTGGCTGGCCACCCAGGAAAGCGGCGTCGGCCTCGACGCGCACGTTTTCCGTCACCTTGCCGCTTTCGGCGAGCACCTCTGCTGCTGCCGGCGTCTGGCAAAACAATGAGGCCGCCTTGCCGAACCTGCGTTCGACGGCGCCGAGCCGGTCGGCAAGATCCTCGGCCGCCCGCCGCATGAGGAAATCCGCGCCGGCGATGGGGCGGGCCAGTGCCCGGCGCTTGCGCGCCAGCCAGAGCGAGGTGTCGATTACAGGCTGCAATGGGCAGGTCCTTGTGCTTCGCTCTCTGATATAGTGATGCGGAGGACCAAGCACGTGGCCGATCCCAAGCCAGAGATCAAGCGTATTGCGATCAAGAGCATTGCCCGCTTGGCATTGGGCTGGCCAGCGCGCCTCTTGTTCCCGCCGGTCTGTGCCGGCTGCCGCCGCCATGTCTCGCAGCCCGGCGTGTTGTGCGGCGCCTGCTGGCCGAAACTCAGGTTGCTGGAACAGCCATGGTGCCCGGTGATGGGCACGCCGTTCACCCACAGTATGGGTGAGGGTTTCCTTTCGGCGGAGGCGATAGCCGACCCGCCGCCGTTCGAGCGCGCGCGGGCGGCGGTCGCCTATTCCGGCGTTGCCCGCCAGATGGTGCAAGGGCTGAAATACCAGGACCGCACCGATCTGGCGCCGTGGATGGCGCGCTGGATGCTTCGCGCCGGTGCCGAACTCATCGCCGAGGCCGACGTGGTCGTGCCGGTGCCGCTGCACTGGCGGCGCTTCTTCCGACGGCAGTTCAACCAGTCGGCGGAACTGGCACGGGCGGTGGCGCAGCTCGGGGAGCGGCCTTTCGCGCCATCAGCCATCAGGCGCATCAAACTCACGCGCCAGCAAGTCGGGCTGGAGCGGCGGGAACGCGAGGAAAATGTTCGCGCCGCATTCAAAGTGCCTGATGAGGCGGAGATCGAAATCGCCGGCCGCCGGGTGCTGTTGATCGACGATGTCTACACCACCGGCGCCACCGTCCGCGCGGTCGCCAGGGCATTGAAGAAGGGCGGTGCCGGCGCGGTCGACGTACTGACCTTCGCGCGTGTGCTGCCGGGGGACTTTCGGGCCGACGAATCGGCGCCTATATAGCCTAGATGACAGCGGAACGAGGCAGGGTTGCTGACCGATGGTCGATGTGACGATCTACACGCGGATGATGTGCGGCTATTGCACCGCGGCCAAGCGGCTGCTCGACAGGAAGGGTGTGACCTACACCGAGCACGACGCCTCCTTCTCGCCGGAGCTGCGCCAGGAGATGATCTCCCGGGCTCACGGCCGTTCCACCTTTCCGCAGATATTCATCGGCGACACGCATGTCGGCGGCTCCGACGATCTCCACGAATTGGAGGCGGAAGGACGGCTGGACGGATTGCTCGCCAACGGCTCGGCCAGATAGGGACATGACGATGGGTGGTTTCAAGGCGGCGGCGATCCAGATGCGTTCGGGAACCAGCCCGGAGCGCAATGCGGTCGATCTGGAACGGCTGGTGCGCGAGGCGGCAGGCCTTGGCGCGAGCTACATCCAGACCCCGGAAATGACCGGCGCGCTGATCCGCGACAGCCAGGCGCGGGCCGCTTCCTTCACCTCCGAAGACAAGGACGTCATCGTCTCGATTTCGCGGAAGCTGGCCAAGGAGCTCGGCATCTTCCTGCATATTGGCTCGACCGCCATTCTGCGCGCCGACGGCAAGCTCGCCAACCGCGCGCTTTTGTTCGGGCCGGACGGCGCAATCCTTGCCGTCTATGACAAGATCCACATGTTCGACGTCGATCTCGACAATGGCGAGAGCTGGCGCGAATCCGCCGCTTATGAGCCGGGCACCGAGGCTGTCGTCACCGAAATCGAGGGCGCGAAGCTAGGCTTTGCCGTCTGCTACGATCTACGCTTTCCGCAGCTGTTCCGTGCCGAGGCGCTGGCCGGCGCCGATCTGCTTTCGGTGCCCGCAGCCTTCACCCGCCAGACCGGAGAAGCGCACTGGCACGTGCTGCTCAGGGCGCGCGCCATCGAGAACGGCGCCTATGTCGTCGCCGCCGCGCAAGGCGGCGTGCATGAAGACGGCCGCGAAACCTATGGCCATTCGCTGATCGTCGATCCCTGGGGCCGCATCGTCGCCGAAGCTGCCCATGACGAGCCGGCGGTGATCGTCGCCGAGATCGACCCGGCGCAGTCAGTCGCTGCGCGCAAAAAGATACCGAATCTCAAGAACGCACGCGATTTTGCCGTAAACGCCGGTTCGGCCGAGGCAATGCCGCTCAGGGGTGCCGCCTCTTGATCCGCTTTTCCCTGATCTGCGAACACGAGCACGAATTCGAGGCCTGGTTCCGCAGCAACGACGATTTCGACACACAGAAGAGGCGCGGTTTCGTCGATTGCCCGGCCTGCGGCTCGCACAAGGTCGAGAAGGCGCTGATGGCGCCTGCCGTCTCCACCGGGCGCAAGCGCGAAAGCATCGCGCTGGCCATGGGCGAGGCGCAAAAGCAGGCGCTGGCGCAGCTCAAGGCCATGGCCGACAAGGTGCGCGAGAACGCCGATTATGTCGGCGACAAATTTGCCGAGGAAGCGCGCAAGATCCATTTCGGCGAAAGCGATCCGCGCGGCATCTATGGCGAGGCGACGCTGGACGAGGCCAAGAGCCTGGCCGAAGACGGCGTCGAGTTCATGCCTATTCCAAGTTTCCCCGACGACCGCAACTGATCGGTCAACTTGCTCCAGACATAGCGAGGCATCTCTCCGCCAGGCAGCGCCGTGAAGGTCGGGGCGGCGCCGAATGGCGGCAATGCCGCCACCCCCGCACAGGCGTCTACAGTTTCAGGCCGAGCAGCAAGGATGGGGCTCGCGGGCAATCGTTTCGCTGCTTCTTTCATGCCCACTGCTTGACGGGCTTGCTTCACTTGACGGACTTGCTTCCGCATAGGCTGCAAACTGGCGTTCAAGCGCCTTGACTGCACTGCTGCGCCAGCCCTCCGCCAGGGATTCCGACATGGGATCGGGGAAGATTTCCTCTTCGCCGTTCTCCACGCCGTTCAGGATTGCCCGCGCGACAGACTCCGCAGAGGCCTTCGCAATGTCCAGGCCCCGTGTCATGTCCGTGTCCACCGGGCCGGGAAGGACCCTGTGGACGCTGACACCCCGTCCGGCCAAAAGGGTGCGCAACGACTGCGACAGCGAGAACGAGGCCGCCTTCGAGATCGAATAGGCCGGACTGAACGGCACGGCGGCAATCGAGGCCAGCGACAGAATGTTGACGATGGCTCCCCGCGACCGGGCCAGCAACGGCAGCAGAGCCTGGGTAACGTCGTACGAGCCGAAGAGGTTTACGGCGAGCTGTTGTTCGAGCACACGACGGTCGCTGAGGTCATCGAAGGGCGATACGCCGGCGTTGTTGATGAGAATATCGAGAGCATCGATCTTCTCGACCGCCTCCCGGATCTGCGCAGCGTTGGTCACATCCATGGTCAGGGACGTCACACGCCGATCCGGATGAGCCATCGGTTGGCGGCTTGCGGCGAAGACGCGCTTTACGCCTCTGCTCAGGGCTTCCTCGACCAGTGCCCGACCGATGCCCCGATTGGCTCCAGTCACCAGGATGGTTGTACCTTCGATCTTCATTGCGTCTCTCCTAATGCTTATCGTTGTGTTCGAGCCCAGTGCACAGTCTAGCCGCGACTCAAGGTTGGCGCGCCGCAACTCAGGTTGGCTACAGTCGCCGTTGTCGATACGACTGGTTGGTGAGATGGACTTAGCGCCGGATGTCGAAGCCATGGGAGTGACAAGTGTGACGGGATTCCGATGGACTCGCTGATCACGGCCGCGGCGCATGCGCTTGCGGCGGGCGATCCGCTCGGCGCCTTGAAGCGGGTTGCGCTGCGCGACGATGCGCCGGCACTGGCGTTGCGCGGTATCGCGATGGCGCAGCTTGGCGACCTGGTTCGGGCGAAGGTTCTTCTCAAGAGGGCGGCGCACGCATTCAGCCCGAGGGAGGCCGTGGCCCGCGCGCGGTGTATCGTCGCCGAGGCCGAGATCGCGCTCGTCTCGCGCGACCTTGCCTGGCCGGCCAAGGCACTCGACGCCGCACGGGCGACGCTTGAAAAGCATGGCGACCGCGTCAACGCCGCGCATGCGCGCAACCTCGACGTTCGGCGCCTGCTGCTGATCGGCCATCTCGACGAAGCCGAGCGCAGGCTGGACGGCTTCGATCCCTCGCCGCTGCCGCTGGCATCGCGGGCCGCCCACGAGCTGGCTGTCGCCGGCATCGCCATCCGCCGCTTGCGGACCGGCCCTGCGCGCGCCGCGCTTGGCCTGGCGGCGCGGGCGGCGCGCGCGTCCGGCATCCCCGCGCTGATCGCGGAGGTGGAGAGCGCATCGCTGGTGCTGGACACGCCGGCCGCACGCCTTGTCGCGCGTGGCGGGGAACGGCCCCTCCTGCTCGATGAAGTCGAAGCGCTCCTGGCGTCGGGGGCGCTCGTGGTGGATGCATGCCGCAATGTCGTGAGGGTCGCAGATACGGTCGTCTCGCTGGCGACCCGCCCGGTGCTGTTCGCGCTGGCCCGCGCGCTGGCCGAAGCCTGGCCGGGGGACGTGGCAAGAGCGACGCTCATTGCGCGCGCTTTCCGCGGAAAGGACGCGGACGAATCACATCGCGCACGGTTACGGGTCGAAGTCGGGCGGCTTCGCGCGGAGCTTCGGAGCTTGGCGGATGTGAGCGCGACGAAGCGGGGCTTTGCGCTGGCCCCGCGCCGCGCAGGTGAGGTCGTCGTGCTGGCGCCACCCGTCGAAGAAGAGCATGCCGCCGTGCTCGCCTTCCTCGCCGACGGCGAGTCTTGGTCGAGTTCGGCCCTGTCGATTGCGCTTGGAGCCAGTTCGCGTACCGTGCAGCGAGCGCTCGAGCAGCTCGCCCAGGCCGGCAAGGTGCAGTCGTTCGGCCGCGGACGGGCGCGTCGCTGGATGACCCCGCCGCTGACAGGTTTCCCGACAATCTTGTTACTCCCCGGCCCACTGCCGGGCTACTAGGATGGAATCATGGAACGATCCGCAGCCGAAATCCTTCGAGAATATGGACCCTTTCCGGGTGTCGACCACGTGGACGGCGTTACCTTCGACGGTGAGCATGTCTGGTTTGCCTCAGGCGACAGATTGAATGCCTTCGATCCGGCGAGCGGCAAAGTGGTGCGCTCGATCGACGTCGCGGCACACGCCGGAACGGCCTTCGACGGCCAGCACCTCTATCAGATCGCCGAGGATCGTATCCAGAAGATCGATCCGAAGAATGGCCAGGTCCTGGCGACGATCCCGGCGCCCGGCAACGGCGGTGATTCCGGGCTCGCCTGGGCCGAAGGAACACTCTGGGTCGGGCAGCATCGGGGCCGAAAGATTCATCAGGTCGATCCCGAGACAGGGGCAATCCTTCGCACCATCGTTTCCAACCGCGTCGTCACCGGCGTCAGCTGGGTCGACGGCGAGCTGTGGCATGGCACCTGGGAGGGCGAGGAGAGCGATGTCAGGCGGATCGATCCTGAAACGGGCAAGGTCCTTGAGAAGCTCGATATGCCGCCGGGAACAGGCGTGTCGGGGCTCGAATCCGATGGCGGTGACCAGTTTTTCTGTGGCGGCGGAAACAGCGGCAAGATCAGAGCTGTTCGCCGCCCCAAACGAGGCTCGGCGACCAGGATCTGAGTTTTTGCCGTCCGTAGCCGTTTGACTATTCGAGCTAACTGGTTTTTGCGGTTTTTAGCCCGGTGGTCCGAACCAGGTGTTCATCGCGTCTTGAAGACCATCCTGCGTCCTGTCGCCTACCCAAGCAACATATCCATCGGGTCGAATTAAAACTGCGGTTGGAGCGGAGACCAAACCTAGCGCAGGCAACTCCCATGGATCGTCCCATTTGGCGTAAACCAACTTAATGCGGTCTGACCACGGCTTGATGTCGAGGCTGCCCGGCGCGTCGAGATTCAAGAGCACTGGCCGCGCATTTTGGAGGAGCGCAAATACGCGCATGGGACCATCAGGCGTGGCCAAGTCGAGGTCAGGCATGCGGCGGCCGACCAGCGGATGCCCCTGGCCGAGGTCGTAATGGATACCAAGTCCGGACATCTCGGCAGCGATCCGTTTGCGAGGCTCCTCCATCCCAAGGAGCTCTGATACCATTTCACGCAAGGCTTCAGTGCGATCATCAGTACGTTGCAATGCGACCTGTGCCATTGTCGTACGCAACACGCGGGCCGCAACCGGATGCCGCTCGATGTGATAAGTGTCGAGTAAGCGTTCAGGCGATGTTCCTTTCACCACTTGGGCCAACTTCCAACCGAGGTTCACCGCATCCTGCACACCGATATTGAGGCCTTGTCCGCCCACCGGGGAATGCACATGGGCGGCATCGCCCGCTAGGAGAACCCGGCCCTTGCGGTAAGCCGCCGCCTGCCGCGACATGTCCGTGAACCTGGAAATCCAGGTTGGGCTATGGATTCCGTAATCTGTTCCGCATGCGGCGACGAGCGCTTCGCGGAGATCGCGCAGCGTGGGCTCGGTCGTGGCGCCGACATTCTTTTCAGTGACCATGACGCCTATGGGACCTTTATCGGCAAAGACGACCTTGCCGTCACGAATTTCGTACTCTTCCCTGCCGAAGGCATGGATGCCAAGTTCGGTGCGATGAATGCCCAGTGGCGGCTCCTCCGCCATCTCGGCCTCGGCGAGGATGCTGCTGGTCGTCGCATCCCATCCTCGAAACTCGATGCCAGCAGCTTTGCGGACCAGACTGCGGCCTCCATCACACCCGACGAGATAGCTTGCCCGCAGCGACGCACCATCGGACAGTTCGATGGTGACGCCGGCGTCGTCCTGCACGAAACACGTTAATTCACGGGCGCGATAGATCGGCACTGCCAGCTCGCTGACCCATCCAGCGAGAATGCGCTCAATGTGTTTCTGTCTCAGCGCCAGCCCGTAGTTGTGGCGGGTCGGAAAATCGCTGATGTCTAAACGCATCGCCGCGAATCCCGTGACTTGGGCTATTTGTCCTTCCGCGAGGAACCGGCCCGCGATGCCGCGCTGATCGAAAACTTCGAGAGTGCGTGAACTCAGACCTCCAGCACGCGAACCGGCAAGCTCTTGGTTCGGCCGGCGTTCGACAATGGCTACGTCGATGCCTGCCAACGCCAACTCGCCTGCCAGGGTTAGGCCCGTCGGACCTCCTCCGGCAATCACGACTGCATGTTCTGTCATCGGCAAACTCCCCCTGGCAGTTACGACTCCCAATGCAATGATCGCAGAGTCCCAGTGATTGCCGTTTGGGTTAGTTCAGGCTCGCTATCAGTTTTTCGAGCAGGCGTGCGAGCATGATCTGCTCCGGGCGTGCTAACCCAGAAAGTATCTGGTGCTCGTTGGCGACGTGAGCGGTAACCGCCTCGTCAATCAACGCCAGACCCTTTTTAGTCAGCTGCACGACAATGCCGCGGCGATCGTCGGGGTGCGGCCCGCGCTTGATCAGACCGGATTTCTCGAGCCGATCGAGGCGGTTGGTCATCGCGCCCGACGTTACCATCGTCGCCTCGTAAAGAGCCGTCGGCGTCAGCGCGTATGGCGGCCCGGAACGACGCAGCGTCGCCAGCACATCGAATTCCCCGGATTGCAGCCCGTAACTTGCAAACAGCGGCGCCAGCCGCTCTCGTGCGATCAGCGAGGCGGCCTCGTTCAACCGTCCGAGCACGGCCATCGGCGAGACATCGAGATCCGGCCGTTCCTTTTTCCATTGCCCGATCGCTTTTGCTGCGCGATCCATGTCTCTCACCGCTATGTATTTTGACGTGAAGAATCTTTACCTTATCTTACCTCAGCTTGCGATATTGGCCAAGTGCCGCGAACGAGCGACGGGACGGTGCGATGAAATTTCTCTGGGACTCGGCGCTTGGCCTTCTGGTTGTCACCGGTGGACTGCTCGGCCTGACGCTGCCGTTCGGCAAGATCGCGACGGCGGCCGGCGTGGCCGCCATGGTCTGGGCCTTCGTCATCTCGCTTGGTGCCGGCGGCGTGCTTTTGTGCGCATTGCTGCTCAACGGGAAGCGCATGCGGCTTACGCCGCACAGGCTGCGCTATTTCTTCGTCACCGCGGCCGTCTCATATGCAATCCCCAATCTGCTGATGTTTTCAGCCATTCCGCATCTGGGCGCCGGCTACAGCGGCATCATGTTCACGCTGTCGCCGGTCGTCACGCTGGTGTTCTCGATGCTGCTCGGCGTCAGGCCCCCGACCATGCTGGGCATCGTCGGCATAGTCGTCGGTTTCGTCGGCGCAGTCATGGTGGCGGTGACGCGCGGCGAAGCGGGCCAGCCGGCCGAATTTTTCTGGGTTGCGATGGGCCTGCTCATCCCGGTCAGCCTCGCCGCCGGCAACATTTACCGTACCGTCGACTGGCCCGAAGGCACCGGCCCGATCGAGCTCGCCGTCGGCAGCCATCTGGCAGCAGCCTTGATGCTGTTTGCCGGCATTCTGGTCGTGCTTGGCGGCAATGCATTCGGCTCGCTCGGCGGCGTGCCGCTGGTCGCTGCGGCACAGGTGGCATCAGCCTCGGCGATGTTCGCCTTCTTCTTCCGCCTGCAAGCGGTCGGCGGCCCGGTCTATCTCAGCCAGATCGGCTACGTCGCGGCGGCGGTCGGGCTGTTTGCCGGGACCCTCTTCCTCGGCGAGCGCTATCAACTGCTGACCTGGGCCGGTGCCGTCATCATCACCGCCGGCGTGTTCATCACCACCAAGGCGCAAAGCCAGAGGCCATAGGGGCCAGAAGGCGCAAGCTTCAGACGGATGCCTTCTCCGCCAGCACCATGTAGTTGACGTCCATGTCCTTCGAGCGCTGCCAGCGGTCGGCGAGCGGGTTGTAGGTGACGCCGGTGCGGTCGATGACGGTCAGACCGGCGCCGGCAAGCGCCTTTTCCAGTTCCTCGGGGCGCACCAGCTTGCCGAACTGGTGGGTGCCGCGTGGCAGCCAACGCAGCACATATTCGGCGCCGATGATGGCCAGGCCCAGGGCCTTCAGCGTGCGGTTGATGGTGGCGACGAACATGATGCCGCCAGGCTTGACCATCTCGCCGCATTTGGCCAGGAACAGATCGACATTGGCGACATGCTCGACCACTTCCATGTTGAGGATGACGTCGAATTTTTCGCCGGCATCGGCAAGGTCTTCCGCGGTCGTGGCGCGATAATCCACGCTCACGCCGACTTCCGCCGCATGCAGCTTGGCCACTTCAATGTTGGTGGCGGAGGCATCGGCGCCGACCACTTCGGCGCCAAGCCGCGCCATCGGCTCGCACAAAAGCCCGCCGCCGCAGCCGATGTCAAGGAAGCGCAGGCCTTCGAACGGCCGTGCCGTACGCGGATCGCGGCCGAAGCGGGCCGCCACCTGGTCGCGGATATAGGCAAGCCGGATCGGGTTGAACTTGTGCAACGGGCGGAACTTGCCGTTCGGGTTCCACCATTCGGCGGCAAGGGCGGAAAAGCGTTCCACCTCTCCGGCATCGATCGTCGATCGTCGGGGCTCTGGCATGGCGTGGTCTCCTCGGACGCTAGGAAGTCGGGCGCGAGGCTGCGAATGTCAAGGCGCGAAATTCACCGCCGGCGGTGCGATGGGCGCGATGCCTTCCGGCGCGGCCTTTTGCCGGCTGCATTTGTGTCAGCACGTGTCAGTTGATGGTGTGCCGGAAGGAAACGCCTAGGCTTTGGCGGACGAAGCAGAGACATCGGGTTCGGAGGAGTGCGCAATGATGCGAACGGTTGCTTCCATTCTTTGGCGCCGGCTTGACCAGGAAGGCCACGACGCTTGCCTTCTGTCGGAAGCGAGTTCCGGGTGGAACCTCAGGGGACAGGCGCTTTTCGTCCAGGACGGCGAGCCGTGCAGCATCGCCTACGAGGCGGACTGCGACGCCGATTGGCATACACGATCGGCGCGCGCCGACGGCTTTCTCGGCACGCAAGAGCTGCATTACAGGATCGACCGGCTGACCGAGCGCCAATGGACGCTGAACGGCGAGCATCAAGCGGAAGTCGACGGTCTCATCGATGTCGATCTCGGCTTCACGCCCGCCACAAACCTTTTGGCGCTTCGCCGTTTTGCCCTCGATGTCGGTATGGCGACGCCCGCGCCGGCAGCCTATCTGACATTTCCCGAACTCAGGCTCGTTCGCCTCGAGCAAACCTATCAGCGCGTCGATGCTGCACATTACGCCTATGCCGCCCCGATGTTCGGCTACCACGAGACACTGGAGGTCTCGCCGCTCGGTTTCGTCCTCGACTATCCGCGCCTGTGGCAGGCCATCGTGCGGACGGGCTGAACCGCCCGCGTTGGGAGTGCAGCTGGCCGGTGTGGCTTAACGGCAAATTTACGATATTGGCGGTTTCTTAACGTTGGGTCAGTGTTTGGCATTTAGATTGCTGTCCGAGTAGGGGCAGCCGGGTGCGCATAAGAACCCAGATAGTCGCGACATTGTTCAGCGCCGTGGCCTTGATCGGCCTTGTCGGCGGCGTTGCGATCGTCTCGCAGATATCGCTGACCAAATCCGTGGCCCAGGCCGAGGCGACAAGCGTCGCACGGCAGTTGGCCGAAACTATTGCCTTCAGGGCATCGGACGCGCCGCGTTCATTATTCGAGAGACCCGATGCGCTCCGCGAATTCGTGACTTTGCAGCACGGCCGCTCGAAACGCGATCTCGTCATCGTAGACAAAAACAAGGTTATTTTCGCCGACGTTCCGGGAGAAGAGCAAAATATCGGCACGACGTTCGACTACGATCCCGGCAATGAAATCGCCCGGACGATTGACGACGGCGTGCCGCGCAACTTCGTCGAGGCCAGTGCCGACGTGGCCGATCCGATTGACCTGGTTGCGGTGCCGATCGAGGATGCACCCGGCAAGATCGTCGGCGCCGTCCTGTTCGAGTATACGCCGCTGCTGCGTGCCGCACAGCAGCGCACGAACGATATGCTGTGGCTTGTGGGCCTGTGTACCGCGGCAGCCGTGCTGATCGCGGCGGCCTCCGCCTTCCTGTTGTTGCGAGGCTTCAGTAAAGGCCTTGCTGGTCTCAACCGCGGCATCGAATCGCTGGCGCGCGGCGACGCCGGGGCCCGTATCGGCCGCACCTCCGATGACGAGTTCGGACAGTTGGCGCAAGGGTTCGACACTATGGCCTCCGAAATCGAAGCCTCGCGCGCTCAACTTGTCGATCAGAAAGCCTACATCGAAGACATCGTCCAGACCGTTGCCGAAGGCATCGCCGTCATCGACGGCAAGGGTCAGGTCGTGTCCGTCAATCCGGCGGCAGCCGAGATCATCGGGCGGCGCAGCGACAAGGTCGTGGGGCAGGACTGGCAGTCGGCCCTGGATATCAGGGGGCCGTCGGGAGACAAGCCCGCGTCGGGAACATCTCCGGTCGAACTGGCCATGACCACCGGCCGCCGCCACCAGAATGAGGTGAGGCTGGCAAAACCGGATGGGACCTCCTTGCCCGTGGTCGTCAGCTGCAATCCGCTCAACCGCGCCGATGGCGGCATCGTGCTGACGCTCAGCGACATCAGCGACCTGCGCAGTGCCGAGCGGGCGGTGCACGATCGTGCCGAAGAACTGGCGAGGCTCAATCGTGAACTGAAAGAGACATCGGAGGCCACGACCCGCCTGGTCAAGCTCGGCGAACTGCTTCAGGCCTGCGTCACTTTTCACGAGGCATTTTCCGTCGTCGGCTCCGCCATGCCTGATTTCTTCGGCGGATTGAGCGGAACCGTTCACCTGACCAGTGCGTCGCGCAACCTGGTGGAGGAGATGGCGCATTGGGGCACCATCCGGTCGAGCGTCGGCCAGTTCGGACCGGAAGATTGTTGGGCGCTGCGGCGCGGCCAGGAGCACGTCGCCGGTCCAGGCATGCTGACGCCGCGCTGCAACCACATCACCGAAAATGGCGGCCGCGGTTATGTCTGTATGCCTCTAGCAGCGCAGGGAGAGACACTTGGCATCCTGCATCTGTGCGAGCCGAATGCCGTTGACAAGCCGGAGTGGCTTGCCGAACGGCAGCAGATACTGCGTGGCGTCGTCGATACGCTGGCGTTGGCGCTTGCCAATCTGCGTCTGCGCGAGACGTTGCGGCAGCAGTCGATCCGCGACCCGAATACAGGGCTCTTCAACCGCCGCTACCTCGAGGAAACCAGCAGCCGCGAGCTGCGGCGCCTGGAACGTGCCGAACAGCCGCTGACATTGATCATGCTCGATGTCGATCATTTCAAGCAGTTCAACGATACGTTCGGCCACGAAGCGGGAGATATCGTCCTCAAGCAGGTGGCCGCCACGCTGGTCGACCATGTCAGGGAAAGCGACGTGGTTTCGCGCTACGGCGGCGAGGAATTTGCCTTGATGATGCCTGGAACGTCACTGGCCGATGGCGCCGATCGCGCCGAAGCTCTGCGAAAGGCGATCAAGCAGCTGCATGTCACGCACCGCGGCCGCACGCTCGGCACCATCACCGCGTCGTTCGGGGTCGCCGCCTTCCCGGAGCTCGGCGCCTCATGGGCGGAGATCGTCAATGCCGCGGATCGCGCTTTGTATCAGGCAAAGGCTGAGGGCCGTGACCGCGTCATCGCCGGAGCGGGTCTCGCCCGTGTCGAGCAGCAAAAGCCAAAACTCACCAAAAGCGTGGCTTGAAATCTGGTTGATGGACGGGGCAAGGCGACGGAATCCTCACCGCCTTGCGAAACCGCTATCATTTGGCTAAGGAGGCCGCGCATTGAGCGCCCGGCCACAGCTTGGCGCATTTTTCCGCTTTTCGCCCTTCGGTCCGGCATCCAGTCAAAGGCATTTCGCTTCTATGGCGCGCATCGTGATGAAATTCGGCGGAACCTCCGTCGCCGACATCGCCCGCATCCGCAATGTGGCGCGTCATGTCAAACGCGAGGTCGACGCCGGCCATGAGGTCGCCGTCGTGGTCTCGGCGATGGCCGGCAAGACCAACGAGCTCGTGCAATGGACGCGCGAGGCCTCGCCGATGCACGATGCGCGTGAATATGACGCCGTGGTCGCGTCCGGCGAGCAGGTCACTGCCGGCTTGCTGGCGATCGCGCTGCAGAATATCGGCGTGCATGCCCGCTCCTGGCAAGGCTGGCAGATCCCGATCAAGACCGACAACGCGCATGGCGCGGCGCGCATTCTCGATATCGACGGCGGATTCCTGATCAAGCGCTTCGGCGAAGGCCAGGTGGCGGTGGTCGCCGGTTTCCAAGGCATCGGGCCGGACAACCGGATCGCAACGCTCGGCCGCGGCGGTTCCGATACCAGCGCTGTCGCCATCGCGGCAGCGGTCAAGGCCGACCGCTGCGATATCTACACCGATGTCGACGGGGTCTACACGACCGATCCGCGCATCGAGCCGAAGGCGCGGCGGCTGGCCAAGATTTCCTTCGAGGAAATGCTCGAAATGGCCTCGCTAGGCGCCAAGGTCCTGCAGGTGCGCTCGGTCGAGCTTGCCATGGTGCACAGGGTGCGTACGTTTGTGCGGTCGTCCTTCGACGATCCCGATGCACCCGGAATGGGGGATTTGCTCAATCCGCCGGGAACGCTTATTTGCGACGAGGAAGAGATCGTGGAACAGCAGGTCGTCACCGGAATTGCCTATGCCAAGGACGAAGCGCAGATTTCGCTGCGCCGCGTCGGCGACCGGCCGGGCGTCGCCGCCGGCATTTTCGGGCCGCTGGCCGAGGCCAACATCAACGTCGACATGATCGTCCAGAACATTTCCGAGGACGGCAAGTTCACCGACATGACCTTCACCGTGCCATCCGGCGACGTCGACAAGGCGCTCGCCGTGCTCGAGCGGCTGAAGGCGACGATCGGCTACGACGTGGTGCAGTCGGAAGCCGGCATGTCGAAGGTCTCGGTCATCGGCATCGGCATGCGCAGCCATGCCGGCGTCGCCGCTACCGCCTTCAAGGCGCTGGCCGACCGCGCGATCAACATCCGCGCCATCACGACGTCCGAAATCAAGATTTCGATCCTGATCGACGGTCCCTATACGGAACTAGCAGTTCGCACTTTGCATTCCGTGTACGGTCTGGATAAGCAGTAGCAGACTGCATCGGCCCGAAAATCGGAATCGATTTTCGGAAGGCAGGATGCGGCGGATCGAAAATCTTGGAGCGGTCTTTATGCGTCCAATTGGACGATGGCGCTCTAATTGAGTTGTTGCGTTTGTGCCGCTGTGCAGGGCAACCTGCACCGGTTGAAACGCTATTGGAGAAGAAGCCGCGATGCGTGATTCGGCCAGTGGCCCGCGCGTTTTGCTGAAACGGCTCCGCGAGCTCATGCAAGAGCCGCTGGAGCCGCAGGAGCGGCTTGACCGAATCGTGCGCGACATCGCCTCCAACATGGTTGCCGAGGTCTGCTCGCTCTATGTGCTGCGCGCCGATTCGGTGCTCGAACTCTACGCCACCGAAGGCCTGAACCCGAACGCCGTCCACCTGGCGCAGCTCAGGCTGGGCCAAGGCCTGGTCGGCACGATCGCGGCCTCGGCGCGGCCGCTCAACCTCTCCAATGCACAGGAGCATCCTGCCTTCGCCTACCTGCCGGAGACAGGGGAAGAAATCTATAATTCCTTCCTCGGCGTGCCGGTGCTGCGGGCAGGGCGGACACTCGGCGTCCTGGTCGTGCAGAACAAGACCATGCGCCATTATCGCGACGACGAGGTCGAGGCGCTGGAAACAACGGCGATGGTGATCGCCGAGATGATCGCCACCGGCGATCTGGAGCGGCTGACAAGGCCCGGCCTCGAGCTCGATCTGCGCCGCCCGGTAAGCTTTACCGGCCTGTCCTTCAACGAAGGCGTCGGCCTCGGCCATGTGGTGCTGCATGAGCCGCGTATCGTCGTCACCAATCTTTTCAACGAGGACAGCGAGGAAGAGGTCAGGCGGCTCGACGCGTCGCTCGGCTCGCTCAGGCTCTCCATCGACGACATGCTGGAGCGCCGCGACGTCGCCTTCGAGGGCGAGCATCGCCAGGTGCTCGAAGCCTATCGCATGTTCGCCAACGACCGCGGCTGGGTGCGCCGGCTCGAGGAGGCGATCCGCAACGGCCTGACGGCCGAAGCGGCGGTCGAAAAGGTGCAGAGCGACATGCGTGCCCGCATGCTGCACATGACCGATCCGTATCTGCGCGAACGGATGAGCGATTTCGACGATCTCGCCAATCGGTTGTTGCGGCAGCTGATGGGGCGCGGGCCGGAGGACGTCGCGGCCTCGCTGCCCAAGGACGCCATCATCGTCGCCCGCTCGATGGGTGCTGCGGAGCTGCTCGACTATCCCAGGGACAAGCTGCGCGGGCTGGTGCTGGAGGACGGCGCCGCGACCAGCCATGTCGTCATCGTGGCGCGGGCCATGGGCATACCGGTCGCCGGCCAGATGAAGGGCGCCGTTTCCATGGCGGAAAACGGCGATGCCATCATCGTCGACGGCGAGGAAGGCGCGATCCATCTGCGCCCGCAGCCCGACCTCGAGGCGGCCTATGCCGAGAAAGTGCGTTTCCGGGCGCGGCGGCAGGAGGTCTACCGCGAGCTGCGCAAGAAGCCGTCGGTGACTAAGGACGGTGTCCAGGTCGACCTTCTGATGAATGCCGGGCTGGCGGTCGACCTGCCGCAACTGGCCGAAGCGGGCGCGGCCGGCATCGGCCTGTTCCGCACCGAGCTGCAATTCATGGTCGCTTCGACCTTTCCGCGCGCCGAAGCCCAGGAGCGGCTCTATCGTGACGTGCTCGAGGCGGCGCGCGACAAGCCGGTGACGTTCCGCACCATCGATATCGGCGGCGACAAGGTGCTGCCCTATTTCAAGGGCTCGATCCAGGAGGAAAATCCGGCGCTCGGCTGGCGGGCCATCCGCCTGACGCTCGACCGGCCTGGATTGCTGCGCACCCAGATCCGCGCGCTGCTCAAGGCGTGCGGCGGGCGCGAACTGAAACTGATGCTGCCAATGGTGACGGAACTCGGCGAGATCGCGCAGGCGCGCGAGATCATCGACCGCGAGGTCCGGCATCTGTCGCGCTTTGCCCATCATTTGCCGACCAGCCTTAAGGTGGGGGCGATGCTGGAGGTGCCGTCGCTGCTGTTCCAGCTCGACGAGTTGATGAAGGCGGTCGATTTCGTCTCGGTCGGCTCGAACGACCTGTTCCAGTTCGTCATGGCGGTGGACCGCGGCAACACCCAATTGTCCGACCGCTTCGACCCGCTGTCGACGCCGTTCCTGCGTGTTTTGAAGCAAATTGCCGATGCCGGGGCTCGCAACCAGACGCCGGTGACCTTGTGCGGCGAACTTGCCGGCAAGCCGATCTCGGCGATGGCGCTGATCGGCCTTGGCTACCGCTCGATCTCGATGTCGCCGGCATCGATCGGCCCGGTCAAGGCGATGCTGACGGAACTGCCGCTCAGCGAACTGGAAGCGTTCTTCGACGACAATCTGATGGCGCCGGCGCATGGCCTGCCGATGCGGGCGCTGCTGCAAGCCTTTGCCGACGACCGCTCTATACCGCTATAGACTTCGCCATGATCAACCTGCCCCGCGACCGTATGGATCAAGTCGTCAAGCGCTTCGACATGCTCGAAGCGCAGATGTCGGCCGGGCCAGCGCCGGACGCCTATGTCAGGATGGCCTCCGAATATGCCGATATCCAGGAGATGGTGGCAAAGATCAGGGCACTGCGCGCCGCCGAGCGCGAACAGGCCGATCTGGAGGCGATGCTCGCCGACAAGGGCACCGACGCCGAGATGCGGGCCTTGGCCGAGGCCGACCTGCCAGGGGTCAAGCATCAAATCGAGGCGCTGCAGAAGGACATCCAAATCCTGCTGTTGCCCAAGGATGCCGCCGACGACAAGAACGCCATCCTCGAGATCCGCGCCGGCACCGGCGGCGACGAGGCGGCGCTTTTCGCCGGCGACCTGTTTCGCATGTACGAGCGCTATGCCGCGGCGCATGGCTGGCGTTTCGAGACGGTGTCGGCCAGCGAGGGTGAGGTCGGCGGCTACAAGGAAATCATCGCCACCGTTTCGGGCAAGGGCGTCTTTGCCCATCTGAAGTTCGAATCCGGCGTGCACCGGGTGCAGCGCGTGCCGACGACCGAGGCGGGCGGACGCATTCATACCTCGGCGGCGACGGTCGCGGTGCTGCCGGAAGCCGAAGAGGTCGACATCGAGATCAGGGCCGATGACATCCGCATCGACACGATGCGCGCCTCGGGTTCCGGCGGCCAGCACGTCAACACCACCGATTCGGCCGTGCGCATCACCCACCTGCCGACCGGCATCATGGTGGTGCAGGCGGAAAAATCGCAGCACCAGAACCGGGCGAAGGCCATGCAGATCCTGCGCGCCAGGCTCTACGACCTCGAGCGCAGCAAGGCGGACGAGGAACGCTCCGAATCGCGCAAGTCGCAGGTCGGCTCGGGCGACCGCTCGGAACGCATCCGCACCTATAATTTTCCGCAAGGGCGCGTCACCGACCATCGCATCAGCCTGACGCTCTACAAGCTCGACCGGGTGATGATGGGCGAACTCGACGAGATCATCGACGCGCTGATCGCCGATCACCAGTCGAAGCTGCTCGCCGATATCGGCATCGATGGCTGACAGCCTGCCCGCCACGCTGGCGCCGCTGCTGCGGGAGGCGCGAAACCGGCTCGCCGCAGCCGGGATCGCGGATCCGACGCTCGATGCCAGGCTGATCGTCGAGCATTTTTCCGGCACCAGTCGCACGCAGGCCATCGCCGATCCCGGGCGCGCTGTCGATGCGGACGTGACGGCGGTAATCGAAGCCGCCTTGCGGCGGCGCATCGCCGGCGAGCCGGTACACCGGATCCTTGGCTACCGCGAATTCTACGGCTTGCGCCTTTCGCTTTCGCCGCAAACGCTGGAGCCGCGGCCGGATACCGAAACGCTGGTCGAGGCTATACTGCCCTTCGTCAAGGCAATGGCGGCACGCGAGGGCGACTGCCGCATCCTCGATCTAGGGACCGGTACCGGTGCCATCGCGCTGGCGCTGCTCAGCGCCGTTCCGGCCGCGACCGCCACCGGCGTTGACATTTCGCAGGAGGCGCTGGCCACAGCCATGCGTAATGCCGAGGAATTGGGGCTCGCCGGCCGGTTCACGCCGCTCAAATCCGACTGGTTTGAAAAAGTTTCTGGCCGGTACCATGTAATTGTCGCAAACCCTCCCTATATACCCTCAGACGACATTGGAAATCTGCAGGACGAGGTCCGCGGTTTCGATCCACGCCAGGCCCTCGATGGCGGCGTGGACGGTCTGAGCCCCTACAGGAAGATCGCCGCAGGAGCGGCAGCGTATTTGGAACTCCAAGGCAGGATTGCGGTCGAGATCGGCCATACGCAGCACCAACAGGTTACGGTGATATTCTCCGCGGCCGGGTACCGTTCGGTCGGGGTGTTTCGTGATCTCGGCGGAAACGACAGAGTTCTTGTGTTCGAACGGTGGAAGCCGTGATGCAGTGCGAAAAAAGCGCTTGGCAATACCGGGGAATGCGGCTAGGGTCGCCATAACCGGATGAGACGAAGCAGGCAGTGCTCTTAGCGATTCGGTTTTCCTTGGAAATAGCTGCCTTCTTGCGCAAACGACGCCCAAGCTTCGTGCGGGAATCGTCCGGCAAGTGAAGTAACCGGAACAGGATGGCACGTGGCGCCAACGCAATTGATGCGGGCGAACGCCGGTGAAGGAACGAAACGGCTGGCCGCATGAGCGCCTCCGTTCGTGAAGAGTTTTTCGAAAATTTCAAAGTGAAGAGAGTCTAATGAGGCCACAACAGCAAAACAGGCGCATGCGCGGTCGCAACAACAATGGCGGCGGCGGCAACAACAATAACAACAACAACCGTAAGGGGCCGAATCCCCTGACGCGTAACTATGAGAGCAACGGCCCGGACGTGAAGATCCGCGGATCGGCTCAGCAGATTGCCGAGAAGTACGCAACCCTTGCCCGTGACGCGCAAAGCTCCGGCGACCGGGTGATGGCGGAAAACTATCTCCAGCATGCAGAGCACTATAACCGCATCATCGCAGCCGCTCAGGCGCAGATGCCGATCCAGAACGCGCAGCAGAATCGAGACGATTTCGACGATGACGGCGACGAGGATCGCGACGAGTTCGACAATGCCGGCAACAACAATGCCAACGAGGCATCGGCTTCGGCCAATCACGGTGCCGGCCCGCAGCCGGTCATCGATGGCACGCCGGCCGAGCTGGCTCTGAACCAGGAAAACAGCCGCGACAATCGGGGCGGCCGCGATAACCGTGACGGACGCGACAACAATGGCGGACGCCACCGCGACCGTCGCCCCAATGGCGGTTACGGCCAGCGCGGCGAGTATGGCGCGCGCGGCGAGCAGCAGGGTGGACAGCGCGTCGAACAGCCACGGCGCGACGAGACGCCGGCGCAGGCGGAGCCCGTACCGGCCGCTGAGCCGGTCTTTGTGAGCGAGCCCGCACCGCAATTCGAAAATCTTTCGCCAGCGGGTCTCGCCGCCCAGGCCGAGCTCAACGAAGCCGCGGCCGAAAACAGCCCGGCACGCCGCCCCAGGCGTCCGCGCCGTCCGCGCCTCGATGTCGAACAGGCAAATGGCGGCAACGACAATGCCGGCCCTGACAGTGCCGAAGCTGGCAAGGTCGATGCAGCGCCGGCTGAAGACGCTGGCGGTCAACCTATTATTGCCGATGTCGAGAATTGATCGAAGAAACGTTCAGGCGATCTTAGCGCATCGTTTACCCTAGGCGGCGGAGAGAAATCTCCGCCGTTTTTTGCTTTGCGCGCTCGGAATATTATGCGTTCGCCAGTGTCGAGGCGTCTTGAGGGTCCGTGGTTTGCGTCCCATATCTTGCGTGAACAGGACCCGGCTCGAATGGGCGGGTCCGTCACCGCAATCTGATCCGGTGCCGCGAAGCGGGCCGGTGACGGAAGGAGACAGGCATGAATCTTGAAAAATATTCCGAGCGCGTGCGCGGCTTTATCCAGTCCGCGCAAACCATGGCGCTTTCCCGCAATCACCAGCAATTCACCCCCGAGCATATTCTTAAGGTCCTTGTCGATGACGACGAGGGCCTGGCTGCGTCGCTGATCGAGCGCGCCGGCGGCAATGTCCGTGACGTCAAGCTCGGCGTCGAAACGGCACTGGAGGCAATGCCCAAGGTCGAGGGCGGCAATGGCCAGCTCTATCTGGCGCAGCCGCTGGCAAAGGTGTTTTCGACCGCCGAGGAACTGGCCAAGAAGGCCAGTGACAGCTTCGTTACCGTCGAACGGCTATTGCAGGCGCTGGCCATGGAAAAATCGGCCAAGACCGCCGACATCCTGTCCAAGGCGGGTGTCACGCCGCAGTCGCTGAACCAGGTCATCAACGACGTACGCAAAGGTCGCACTGCCGATTCGGCGAGCGCCGAGCAGGGCTACGACGCGCTGAAGAAATACGCGCGCGACCTGACGGCGGACGCCCGCGCGGGCAAGCTCGATCCGGTCATCGGCCGCGACGACGAAATCCGCCGCACCATCCAGGTGCTGTCGCGCCGCACCAAGAACAACCCAGTGCTGATCGGCGAACCCGGCGTCGGCAAGACGGCGATCGCCGAAGGGCTGGCGCTGCGCATCGTCAATGGCGATGTGCCGGAATCGCTCAAGGACAAGCAGCTGATGGCGCTCGACATGGGGTCGCTGATCGCCGGCGCCAAGTACCGCGGCGAGTTCGAGGAGCGGCTGAAGGCGGTACTTTCCGAAGTCACGTCTGCCGCCGGCGGCATCATCCTGTTCATCGACGAGATGCACACGCTGGTCGGCGCCGGCAAGGCGGATGGCGCCATGGATGCGTCGAACCTGCTGAAGCCGGCGCTGGCCCGCGGCGAACTGCATTGTGTCGGCGCAACCACGCTCGACGAATACCGCAAGCATGTCGAGAAGGATGCGGCCCTTGCCCGCCGCTTCCAGCCGGTCTTCGTCAATGAGCCGACGGTCGAAGACACTGTCTCGATCCTGCGCGGCCTGAAAGAGAAATACGAGCAGCACCACAAGGTGCGCATCTCGGATTCGGCACTGGTCGCGGCCGCAACCCTGTCCAACCGCTACATCGCTGACCGCTTCCTGCCGGACAAGGCGATCGACCTGGTCGACGAGGCCGCGTCGCGGCTCCGCATGCAGGTCGATTCGAAGCCCGAGGCGCTGGACGAGATCGACCGCCGCATCATGCAGCTCAAGATCGAGCGCGAGGCGCTCAAGGTCGAGAAGGACGATGCCTCGAAGGACCGGCTCGCCCGGCTTGAGAAGGAACTCTCGAACCTGGAGGAGGAATCGACCGAGCTGACCTCGAAATGGCAGGCCGAGAAGCAGAAGCTCGGGCTTGCCGCCGACCTCAAGAAGCAGCTCGACGAGGCGCGCAACGAACTTGCCATTGCCCAGCGCAAGGGCGAATTCCAGCGCGCCGGCGAACTTGCCTATGGCAAGATCCCGGAACTCGAAAAGCAGCTGAAGCAGGCTGAAGCCAGGGATGGCAAGGCCGGCATGGTCGAGGAAGTGGTCGGTCCCGATCACGTCGCCCATATTGTGTCGCGCTGGACGGGGATCCCGGTCGACAAGATGCTGGAAGGCGAGCGCGACAAGCTGTTGCGCATGGAAGACGAGATCGGCAAGCGCGTCGTCGGCCAGGGCGAGGCGGTGCAGGCAGTGTCGAAAGCCGTGCGCCGTGCGCGCGCCGGCCTTCAGGACCCGAACCGGCCGCTCGGCTCGTTCATGTTCCTCGGGCCGACGGGTGTCGGCAAGACCGAACTGACGAAGGCGCTGGCCAGCTTCCTGTTCGACGACGAGAGCGCGATGGTGCGCATCGACATGTCGGAGTTCATGGAGAAGCATTCGGTCGCCCGGCTGATCGGCGCGCCTCCCGGCTATGTCGGCTACGAGGAAGGCGGCGCGCTGACCGAAGCGATACGGCGCCGGCCCTATCAGGTCGTGCTGTTCGACGAGATCGAGAAGGCACATCCGGACGTCTTCAACGTGCTGCTGCAGGTGCTGGACGACGGCCGGCTGACCGACGGGCAGGGCCGCACGGTCGATTTCCGCAACACGCTGATCATCATGACGTCCAATCTCGGCGGCGAATATCTGGTCAATCTCGGCGAGGACCAGGATGTCGACGTCGTGCGCGACGAGGTGATGAATGTCGTCAGGGCTTCGTTCCGGCCGGAATTCCTCAACCGCATCGACGAGGTGATCCTGTTCCACCGGCTGCGCCGCCAGGATATGGGCCAGATCGTCCAAATCCAGCTCAAGCGGCTGGAAAACCTGCTTGTTGACCGCAAGATATCGCTTTCGCTCGATCAGGAGGCGATCGACTGGCTAGCGGCCAAGGGTTACGACCCGGCCTATGGCGCGCGGCCGCTGAAGCGGGTGATGCAGAAGGAATTGCAGGACCCCCTGGCGGAAAAGATCCTGCTCGGCGAGATCCTCGACGGCTCAACCGTCAAGGTCACCGCTGGGTCCGACCGCTTGAACTTCCGCTCGAAGCCGGCAGTCGTGGCAACCGAAGCGGCCGCCTGAGCTCAAGCCAAGAGCCTGTTCCATCCCGATCGAATCGGGATGGAATTCCTATCTTCAATCTCGACCATGATCCTTTCCGAAAAACCGGCATACCCTTTTGTTACGCCGGCCTTCGGTTCATGGTCCAACATCACTGGCGGGGCGCAGATGACGCTGGACGACTACAACAGCTTCTGCGCCTCGCTGCCTTCGGCGACCCATGTCGTGCAGTGGGGCGGCGCCCATGTCTGGAAGGTCGGCGGCAAGGTCTTCGCGATCGGCGGCTGGAGTGAGGGCAAGGAGCCGTTCGTTACCTTCAAATGCTCCGACATCGCCTATGACGTGCTGAGGGAGCAGCCGGGCCTTCGGCCCGCGCCCTATCTTGCCTCACGCGGCATGAAATGGATCCAGCGCCAGACCGGCGAAAGCATGGATGATGGCGCGCTGAAGGATTACCTGCGCGAAAGCCACCGTCTTGTCGTGCTGAAGCTGACGAAGCAGGCGCGCAAGGAATTGGGACTCGCTGCCGGTTAATCGGTCAGAAATCCGCCATCTTCATGCCCGGTTCATATTGGAACCTTATCGTTGGCAACTGATTTGCTGGCGAAGGGGTTCGCCTACCACATCGGCCCGAAATCGAGTTTTGATTTTCGCAAAGCACGATGCGGAGATTTAAAGCGTTAGAGCGTCCTTTGCGCGTCGAAAAAGACGCGCGGCGCTTTGAAGAGACAATGCCGGCGGCGGCAATTACGGACCGGAGAATTTGGCCATCATGTTGCGCACCATCTTCACCCTTTCAGCGCTTGCTGCCGGGCTGCTGGCGTCGAATGCGATGGCCTCGCCAATAGTGGATACCGCGCCACGGGTGGTTCGTGCCGCCAATGGCGGCGGCATTCTTGTCGCCCAGAACGGCAATCTCGATATCTACTACGATGCCAGGGGAAACCGCGTCATCGTCGATGCGGAGACCGGCAAGGTCATCGCCATCCAGCCGCCGCAGACCAGGCTCGACCGCCGCGCCTTGCGCCGCGAGCGCTTGCGCAACCTCGGACCGGTCGAGGACGACCCCTATTATCTCGACGACCCTGAGGACACGGCGCGGTTCCGCCGCAGGCAGATGGAAGACGAGGGCAGGGTCATCATACCGCCGGCTGACGAGTACGACCCCTATGGGGACAATTCGGTGGAAGCCTTCCCCGAAGCGCCACGGGATGACGGCTACGGCAACGGTTATCCGGAGGCAGCGCAGCCGGTAAAGCCGCGCACCATCGAGCGCCAGCCGCTCAACGAGGCCTCGATCGAGCCGGTCGAGCCGGCGGTGCCGAACGAGCAGGCGGCCTTACCGCCAGACACAGCCCCGCCGTCAAGCACTGGCGGCAAAACGGCGGTCGACCCGTCGCTTGCGCTCGGCGCCCGCGAGGACGTGGCGGCACTGCAGGTGCTGCTCGACCGTGCCGGTGCATCGCCCGGCGTCATCGACGGACGCTTCGGCTCGAATGTCGACAAGGCGCTCGCCGCCTATAATGAGATCACCGGCAGCAATCTGAAATCGACCGACGCAATCGGCATCCAGGCGGCCCTGGCGCAATCCGGCGGCGATGCCTTCGCCTCCTATACGATCACGCCCGAGGATGCGGCCGGTCCCTATGTCGCCTCGATACCGGAGGACTACAGCCAAAAGGCCCAGCTCGATCGGATGGGCTACACGTCGGTACCCGAAGCGCTGGCCGAGCGCTTCCATATGGATGAAACCTATCTGAACAAGCTCAATCCGGACGCCAATTTCAATCGTCCGGGCACCATCATCAAGGTCGCCAATTTCGGCAGGCTGGTGGCGACGCCGGTGGCGCGCATCATCGCCGACAAGTCCAATAAGCAGGTCCGCGCCTATGATGCGGCGGGCAAGCTGGTCGCAGCCTATCCGGCGACTATCGGCTCGTCCGACACGCCGTCGCCGTCCGGCACGCATGCGGTGTCGCGTGTCGCATTGGACCCGAACTACACCTACAACCCGAACATCAATTTCAAGCAGGGCGAAAACGACAGGATCCTGACCATCCCGCCGGGGCCGAACGGCCCGGTCGGCTCGGTCTGGATTGCGCTGGACAAGCCGACCTACGGCATTCACGGCACGCCGGATCCGTCCAAGATCGGCAAGACCGAAAGCCATGGCTGCGTGCGGCTGACCAATTGGGACGCGCGCGAGCTTGCCAAGATCGTGACGCCCGGCGTTATCGTGGAGTTCGTCGACTAAAGCGCAACGCCTTCGCCCGAATCACCCGATGACCTTGCGCAGCAGTGGCGCGCGCAGCGCTGCGGCATAGATCAGCTGCACCACCAGGATGAAGCCGACGCTGAGCAACGGGCTGATCAGGCAGAGTGCAGCGCCGACGGCCCACAGGATCTGTGCCTTGACGATGCGCAGATAGACCGTTCGGGTGGTCTCCGCGTCGACACCTTCGGCCAGAAATCCGTTTTTGTCCGCGTAGCGCCAACTGGCGAGCAGCGTCAGTCCGAGCATCAAAAGATTGAACCAGTAGACGAGCACCGCAGTCCTGAATTCGAGGAAGTCGGCGAGAAGGTCGGTCGAGAACGGCAGCAAGGCGATGAAGCCGAGGAAACAGAGGTTCAGCGTGGCAAGCCGCCGGTCGGATTTTGCAATCAGCCCGTGTTGCGCCTGCTGGCCGAACCAGAAGATGGTCAGCGTCAGGAAGCTGAGCGCATAGGTCAGGAAGCGCGGCGCCAGTGCTGTGATCGCTGTGATCAACTCGCGTTCGGAATGCACCGTTTCATGCGCCGGCACCCTGATCTCGAGAACGATCAGGGTGAGCGCGATGGCGAACACGCCGTCGGTGATGCCGACGACGCGCCCGCGTCCTTCCGCCGAGGGTTCGAGCGGTCGTTTCATGCGGTATTTCCCCCTTGTCTGTAGCGCTGCGAGAAGCTTAGCACGGCACTTGCCGTTTGCACGCTGAGCGGCGTGATCCTGCCTGTGGGGCCAGGTTGGGCCTGGTTTCAACGAGAACAGCGTGCTGGCCGGTTGTCGCCGGCGCGCCGGCGATCTAGGTAAGGCGGCATGCACACGCCAACCAAAGTCGGTACCGGCGCCGTTCCCCTGACCGGCTCACTTCCCGCCGATACGTTCTGTCCGCAGGCGCAGCGGCGGTTCGTGCTGATCGCCGCGATCCTGGCTTCTGCGCTCGGCTTTATCGACGGGTCGGTCCTGGCCATTGCGACGCCGGCGATCCGCGTCGACCTCGGCGCGAGCCTCGCCGAGGCACAATGGATTTCCAATGCCTACGCATTGACACTCTCAGCCCTCATTCTCGTCGGCGGCGCCGCCGGCGATCGCTTCGGCCTGCGCCACTCCTTCGTCGCCGGCATCGTCCTGTTCATTGCCGCCTCGCTTGCCTGCGCGCTGGCGCCTAACCCGGCGGTGCTTATTGCGTTTCGGGCTATCCAGGGTGTCGGAGCGGCCATCATGGTGCCGGGCAGCCTGGCCATTATCGCCAAAGCCTATCCGAAAAAGGAACGCGGCCGGGCGATCGGCATCTGGGCCGCAGCATCAGCACTGACGACGGCGCTCGGCCCGGTGCTGGGCGGCTTCGTGCTGTCGGCGTTCGGCGACGGCATCTGGCGGGCGATCTTCGCCATCAATCTGCCGCTCGGCCTTATCTCGGTCTATCTTCTGCTGGCCAAGGTCCCTGCCGACGCGCCGGCGGAAAAGCGCAGCCTCGATTTCGGCGGCGCTGCACTCGCCATATTGGCGTTCGGAGCTCTCGCTTACGGTCTGACCTCGATGAGCGGCGACGGGGAGGGGCTGATGTCCGGCCCGAGTATTGCCGCCGGTGCGGTTTTGCTCGTCGTGTTCATCGTCTTCGAGCGCCGGCGGCGCGAGCCGATGATCGATCTGTCGTTGTTTCGGATCGGCGCGTTCGCGGGCGCCAATGTGGCGACCTTCTTCCTTTATTTCGCGCTGTCGGCCAATCTGTTCTATCTGCCGATGCTCATGATCGCCGGATGGGGGCTGAGCGCGGCCGAGGTCGGTTTCATCTTCTTGCCGCTGTCGGCATTGATCGCAGTGTTGTCCGGACCGGTCGGCCAGTGGTCCGACCGCATCGGGCCTCGCTTTCCGATCGCCAGCGGCAGTCTGGTTGTGGCTCTTGCCTTTGCCGGACTTGCCTTGCTGGCCTATTGGGGCATCCACAATTTCTGGATCGGGGTATTCCCGCTGATGGCTCTGATGGGGTTCGGCATGGCGCTGGTGGTATCGCCGCTGTCGACCGCAGTCATGACGGCGGTCGAGGACAAGGATACGGGTGCGGCCTCGGGCATCAACAACGCCGTCTCGCGCATCGGCGGCCTGATTGCCGTGGCGGCGATGGGATCGCTGGCGGCCTGGGTCTATGCTGGCGTGCTCGGCACCGCTGCCGGCTCCGGCATTCCGGGTTTCGGCGAACCGCCGCCAGCCGGCCTGGCGCCCGGCCTCGATGCGGCACGACTTGCCGCCAGCGACGCGGCATTCGCCGCCGTTGCCGCGGTGACCGCGCTGCTTTGCCTGTTTTCGGCAATCACCGCGTGGACGACGGTTTCCGGCGAGCGGCTGCCATGGGCGCGCGACACGGCGAATCAGCACGGCTGACGCCGAAAAACGTCGGCTCAGCCTTCGATCTTGGCGCTCGCGACCTTCAACTGATTGCTGTCTTCCTGCTTGAGCAGGTCGTCGATGCGTTCGCGCTCGCGCTTGAAGGCGACGAGGTCGTCGCCCTTCAGCGTCTTGCCGACCGGTAGGCGGACGCGCATCGAATCGACCTTTGTGCCGTTGACGATCAGTTCGTAATGAAGATGCGGACCGGTGGAGAGGCCGGTTGAGCCGAGATAGCCGATAACCTGACCCTGGCGAACGCGAACACCCGGCTCGATGCCTTTGGCAAAGGCGCTCTGGTGATTGTAGGACGTCTCGTAGCCATTGGCGTGACGCAAGATGATCTGCTTGCCATAGCCACCGGCCCAGCCGGCTTTTTCGACGACGCCGTTGCCCGCGGCAATGATCGGCGATCCCACGGGAGCTGCCCAGTCGGTGCCGGTGTGCATTTTCACATACCCCAAAATGGGATGACGCCTGGCACCGAACCCGGACGTAAACCGGCCATTGGGCAAGGGATTGCGCAGCAGAAACTGCTCGGCGCTGCTGCCGTTTTCGTCGAAATAGTCGGTGCTGCCGTCCTGCATCTGGAAACGGTAGAAATTTCGCGTCGTGCCGCCGAAAGTCGCGGAGACGTAAAGCAGCTCGGATTCGTCGGACGCCTGGTCGTCGCCATCGGGCTGCGAGAACAGCACCTCGATGCGGTCCGTAGGATTGAGGCGCGACTGAAAGTCGACACTGGATGCCAGCAACTTGATCAGCCGTTGCGTCATCGCCTTCGACATGCCGTAGGAATAGGCGGTGCGGTAGATGCCGTCATAGATGTTCGGCAGATTGCCGCGCACTATGGGCGCAGGCGAATCGTCGAACGCCGTCAGCAATTCGGGATTTGGCTCCGGCTCCTGCGCCGGCACGTACTGGTCGTGGTCGTCGAGCGCGATGGTGACGATGTGCTGGGTCCTGTCGTACACGCTGGTGCGAACGATCTTGGCGGCGTCGCCATGGACCTCGAGCCCAACGCGCAGCACGGTTCCTGCCTTGAGGGCCGTGGCATTCAGCAATTTGGCGATCGCCTCGGCCATCCCGGTTGCGTCGTCACCGGTATACCCCGAATCGGCGAAGGCCTCGGCAATGTCGAGATCCTTGGTGAAGGGGATGATTTCCTCGGCGAAGGCCGGCGCCTGATCGTCGACCGCGGCACGCGGCGACACCGAGACGTTTTCCGGGACGATCTTGACGTCATAGGAGCCGGCCATGCTCTCGGCGAAGCCGTCACCGAACCGCTGTGGGTCGACATAGTGCAGCGACGCGACCTGGACGGCGCCGTCGCTCAGATCGGTGCCGGCCTCGTGCACCACCTTTTCCACCTCGTCGGCAGAAAGGTCGCTCTTTTC